>CAYZBO010000107.1:0-9008 GCA_964476665.1 uncultured Chryseobacterium sp.
GCTGGTCGTCGAAGGTGAGGTCGTACATCAGGCCGCTGCAGCCGCCGCCCTTCACGCCCACGCGCACGAAGTGGTTGGGGCCGCGGCCTTCCATGGTCAGCAGCTTGGTCACCTCGGACTTGGCGTTCTCAGAGACTTTAATCATGGCTTCGGCTCTTATTTAGAATCCGTCTAAACAAGAATGTTGTGCAAAGGTAACGAGTTCAGCAGTTGGATGACAAAGGAGCGACGGGGGAACACCCTGCAGGCCGGGAAGTTCATCCGGAGCGCCTTGCAAGCGTGGTGGTGCGACCAGAACGGTAGGCGCCGGGGTCAAATGCAGCAGACGTTCCAACCCAAGCGCATCCAACGCAGCAGGGTCGCACGGGAGCGTCTTGTTCCCTCGGCATTGCAACAGCACGTGGCATCACAAGACCGATGGTACCGACCGCAGGCGCCACCTCCGCCCCCAAATGCAAGAACGGGAACCCGAAGGACCCCGTTCCATGGTCGTGCACCTGGAAAGGCTCACACCTCTTTCACATCACCCACCGGGCCGTTCTTCTTCACGCTCTCGATGCCGTTCTCTCGCGCCGCTTCACTGCCGTAGACCTGGCTGCTACCGATCACCTGTCCATTGGTCGCTTTCAGGTTGAAGCTCCAGCCGCTGGCTGTCTGTTTACGTTCATAGCGTGCATCGTCGGCTGCGTTCTTCTTCACGCTCTCGATGCCGTTCATGGCTGATGCCTTCTGAGCATAGCCCTCACTGGCGAGGATGGTCTGTCCGTTGCCCGCGTTCAGACGGAATCGGAACTCTCCCGCCTTGTCCGTGTAAAGTTCAAAGGTCGCCATGGTCGTACGAGTTGGTATGTGATACTCTGGACGACAAGATAGGCCTTCGGTCACGCAACGCAACTGAGGCTCGGTAGCTTTGCACCTTCGCCATGATCGAGAACCCATCACGCACCGAACTCTCCGCCTTGGGCGAATTCGGCCTCATCGAGCGCCTCGCTTCACGCATCCGGTTGCAGCATGCTTCTTCCGTGAAGGGCATCGGCGATGATGCCGCGGTCATCGACCCCGAGGGTCTGCAGCAGGTGGTCACCACCGACATGCTCTTGGAAGGCGTCCATTTCGACCTCAGCTACGTGCCGCTGAAGCACTTGGGCTACAAGGCCATCGTGGTGAACCTCAGCGACGTGTACGCCATGAACGCCACGCCCCGGCAGGTGACCGTGGCCCTGGCCCTCAGCAATCGTTTCCCGGTGGAGGCGGTGGACGAACTCTACGAAGGCATGCTGCTGGCCTGCGCGAAATACGGCGTGGACCTGGTGGGAGGCGATACCTGCAGCAGCCGTAGCGGACTGGTCATCGGTATCACGGCCATCGGGGCCGCCAAGGCGGAGGACATCGTGTACCGCAGCGGTGCCAGGAACAACGAGCTGCTGGTGGTGAGCGGTGATCTGGGCGGTGCCTACATGGGCCTGCAGATCCTGGAGCGGGAGAAGGCGGTGTTCACTGAGACCGGCGCCCAGCCCGACCTGGCCGGCCACGACTACATCCTGGAGCGCCAGCTGAAACCCGAGGCACGCAAGGACATCATCGAACTGCTCCGGAAGCTTGATGTGAAGCCCACGGCGATGATCGACATCAGCGATGGCCTGGCCAGCGATGCGATCCACATCGCCCGCGCATCGGGCCTCGGTGTGCGCATCTACGATGAGAAGTTACCCATCGACCCCAGCACCTACAGCACCGCCCGGGACTTCAACCTGGACCCCAGCACCTGTGCGCTCAATGGCGGAGAGGACTACGAGCTGCTCTTCACCATCGCGCAGGCCGACTACGACAAGATCAAGGGCAACCCGAGCCTGACGGTGGTGGGCCACGTGACGGACAGGGCCAGCGGCTACCGCTTGGTGGACAAGCAGGGCGGCGAGCACGAACTCACCGCGCAGGGCTGGGATGCCTTCCTGAACAAGGGTTGATCCGGCCGCTCCGCGTTCAGGCCGCGGCTCCGTCAGCACGTGTCGCAATAACTGTGGCCGGCGTTCTTCCACTGAGCCTCGCCTCCAGCCATGCCGATATATCCAACTGCTCCAACAGGCCCCGCTCGTAAGGATCACGCTGCAAAGCGGCGAAGGTCCCCCGTGCCTCGTCCATCAGGCGCCGCTCCTCATCCGCATCCGCACATCGCGCGAGGGCCTTCACCAGGCCTGTGATCATGCGCCCCGATCGCAATGATCGCGCATGTACCAACAGGAACCGATCGGTGTTGCGCAACGCATAGGGAAGCAGGTCGTGTTTCCCGAGCTCGAACAACAGCACGAGATAGAGGGACCGCGCCGCGAGCGCCACATCGTGCTCCACCTGGCCACGCAGTTCATCGAGCACCGTGTTGTTCCAACGCAGCGCCAGTGTGGGTCTGCCCAGCAGGAAGTGGATGTAGGCGATCAGGTACAACAGACCCGCACGCCGAAGTGGGCCTACCCGGTGTCCATGAAGCTCCAGGCCGCGCTCCACCGCAGGGAGCAGTTCGGCAGCGCGGTCGATCGCACCCATGCGCAGATACAGGCTCAGCTCGAGGCTCATGCTCATGGTGAAGAGCTTCAATTCCAGGTCCTCGTTCTCAGGCATGGACCATGTTGCAGGCACCTGCCTGAACTCCTTCAGGCAGGCCAAGGCTTCCTGCACACTGCCCTGCGCGGCATGTACATAGGCAAGGTTGCCAAGGACGGAGAGCATCAGGTTCGGCTCCTCGGCGAAACGCTCCCGTTCAGTCTGCAGCAAGGCGTGGTTGCGCACCAGGTGCTGTCTGGAGCGCTCCATGTCGCCCAGCGCAAAGGCCGCAGCGCTGTGCATATGATGATGGAGGAACCGTGCACGGACCGAAAGGCTCTCCGGCGCGACCTGAAGCAGCGGATCGCGCAGCAGCTGCTCGACTTGCTCCTGCATACCTGCATTGCGTACCTGGCCCTGCCGGTAGATCTCCATGAACAATTGGCTCTTCAGGTCCCACAGGCGGTCCGTATCCGACAGCATGGCACGCAGCTCGGCAGCTTCCCTGCCGATCCGGTCAATTGCCGACAGGTCGGTATGGGCGTAGTTGTCGCGTTCCACCAACCGACGCTCCCATTGCAAGGCGGCCAGCAGCGCCGGCTGACGATCGTACTCCCTTGCAAGTCGTGCAACGCCCTGGGTCATCTTCATCGCATCCTCGTACAGAGCCTTGTCGTAGAGGATGCTGACGTGGTGCAGGCTGCGCGCCAGCCGCGCGTCAACCGACGAAGCACTATGGAAGGCATCAAGGCTTCGCAGCACCGCCTCATACAGCCGGCGCTTGGTGACGGCAAAACGATGCGTGAACGACTCCCCCTCGAACCGTTTGAGCAGCGCATGTTCATCGTAGGTGCCCATGGCGGCCACCGCATCGAACAAGACCTGTTGCACGTTATGCCCCTGGCTTGAGGATCCACCTGCATGGACCTTGAAGTAGCGCTTCTCCGCCCGTGTCATCGCGTGGATCAAGCGGTGCAAATGGTCCTGACCCTGGTTGGCCATGTGGGTGACACCTGTTGTTGTTCCGCCCTGCGGCGAAAGGCACCGAGAAAATAGATGCGATGCTTGCAAGGCTGCGTACGCATGGCGAGGAACGGCCCGATGTGAAGGGGGAAAGGCGAACAGACCCGGTCTTTCGACCTTCGCACCCAGCATGGAACAACGAACGGCCCTGCGCAAGGCCCTTGGAACGGTCCTGAGCGAACGTATGCAGCACCCTGTGGATGTGCATGCCCTTGACGCCCTGACCGGCGGATCCACGGGCGATGCCTACGTGGTGTTGAGCAGCGCCGGACGCTGCTTCATGAAAGTGATACCGCATGGCGAGGCATTGCTCAGATCCGAGGTGACGGGTCTATCCCTGCTGCGGGCCACCGGTACCGTGCGTGTGCCGGAGGTGTGGGCACAGGGCGGCACGGAAGCGGAGGCGTTCCTGGTGATGGAGCTTGTTGAGCAACGTCCGGCGAGCGCGGCATCGTGGGAGGCGATGGGGCGTTCGTTGGCCGCACTCCATCGCCAGGAGGGCACTGTCTTCGGGCTGCGTGATGCGGCCACCGGCGAAGCCATCCACAACTTCATCGGCCCGCTGGTGCAACGCAACGAACCGGCTGCGGAGTGGAGCACCTTCTTCATCGGTCAGCGACTCGAGCCTCAGCTGAAACTGGCGCGGGACCGCAAGCGCGTGGATGCGGGTATCCTGCTTCGCTTCGAGCGACTTTATCACCGCATGGACAAGCTGATGCCTGCTGAGCCCCCTGCCCTGCTGCACGGGGACCTATGGCATGGCAATGTGCTGCATGCCGCCGGTGGTGAGGCGGTGTTCATCGACCCGGCGGTGTATCACGGGCACCGCGAAATGGACCTTGCCATGAGCCTGCTCTTCGGAGGCTTCGATCCGCTCTTCTACCACACCTACGAGCAGCACCACCCGCTGGAACAGCACTGGCGTGAGCGTGCCGACCTGTACAACCTCTATGCCCGGTTGGTACACCTGAACCTGTTCGGCGGCGCTTATCTGAACGATATCCGCACGACCTTGGACCGGTACGTGTAGGTGCAGCGGTCCGTTGCGATCACCAGGTGCTGAGCTGCGCACCAGCCAGCACGCTTTCCACCTGGGACAACACCTCGGGGGTCAGCAGGTCCTGCGCATCGATGGCAGTGAGGTTCTCCTGGAGTTGTGACGTTCTGCTGGCGCCGAGCATCACAGTGCTCACGCGCGGGTTCTTCAGGCACCATGCGATGGCGAAGACGGGCAGCGAGAGGCCCAGCCCGCTTGCGATACCCTTCAGCTCCTCCACCTTCCTCAGGCGTGCCTCGTTGAGTTCACGCTCGCGCAACCAGTCCAGCCCTTCCATGCGGAGGCGTGAAGCACTGTCGCCCTCCAAGGTGTGCTTGCCGCTGAGGATGCCACTGGCCAGCGGGCTCCAGATGGTGGTGCCAAGGCCCACCGTGTCGTAGAGCGATGCGAACTCCTGTTCCACCTTGGCGCGATGGAAGAGGTTGTACTGCGGCTGCTCCATGGTGGGACCGATGAGGTGATGACGCTCGGCCACCGCATGTGCCTCCTTGATCTGGTCCGCGCTCCATTCACTGGTGCCCCAGTACATCACCTTGCCCTGCATGATCAGCTGGTGCATGGACCAGACGGTCTCTGCGATCGGGGTGTTGGGGTCGGGACGGTGGCAGAAGTAGAGGTCCAGGTAGTCGACCTGCAGCCGCTTGAGCGCATCGTGGCAGGCCTCCACCACGTGCTTGCGATGGAGCCCGAGCTGGGTGGGCAGCTTGCCGCCAGCGCCGAAGAACACCTTGCTGCTGACGGTCCAGGTGTCGCGCGGCCACTCCATCTTGCGGAGGATCCTGCCCATCACACGTTCGCTCTCGCCGCGGGCATAGATCTCGGCGTTGTCAAAGAAGTTGACGCCATTGTCGTAGGCGAGCTTCATCAACGCCTCGGCGGTATCATCGGTGATCTGTTTGCCGAAGGTGAGCCAGGAGCCCAGGGAAAGCTCGGAGAGTTGGAGGCCGGAGGTGCCGAGGCGGCGGTAGCGCATGGTCATGGGTGCAAAGATCGGTCAACGCAGTATCCGGCCGTCCTCCATCTCGATGATCCGGTGTGTGCGCGCGGCGAAATCATTGTCGTGCGTGACGATGAGGAGGCTGCGGCGGTGCTCGTGTGCGATCTGTTGGAAGATGCCGAACACGATCTCGGAATTCTTCTTGTCGAGGTTGCCGGTGGGCTCGTCGCCCATGATGATGAGCGGATCGTTGATGAGGGCCCGTGCGATGGCCACGCGCTGTTTCTGACCGCCGCTGAGCTGGTTGGCCATCTTCAGCGCCTGGTCGGTCATGCCCAGTTCCGCCAAGCGTGCCATGGCATCGGCCTCCACTTCCTGCGCGCTTTTGCGCCCGAGCTTCAAGCCCGGTAGCATCACGTTCTTCAGCACACTGAACTCGGGCAACAGGTAGTGGAACTGAAAGACGAAGCCGATCTTCTCGTTGCGGATGGCGGCCAGGCGTGCACCGTCCACTCCCTGTGTGGCTTCGCCATCGATCAGCACTTCACCCGTGTAGTCCGTATCCATGGTGCTGAGGATGTAGAGCAGGGTGCTCTTGCCGCAGCCGCTCTTGCCGGTGATGCTGACGAACTCGCCGCGCTCCACCGCCAGCGAGACCTCCTTCAGCACGGGTATGGTGACGGGGTCGTGGAAGGACTTGTTGACCTTGCGCACATCGAGGATGGGTGTGGTGGCACTCATTTTCCGCGAATGATCTCCACCGGATCGATATGGGCGGCCTTCCGCGCTGGGAACCAACCGGCCACCAAGGTGGTGATGAGGGCGAAGGCCACTGCGATGCCGTAGTGGGCAAGGGAATAGTCGATGGGGTAGGTGGTGATGGTGGGCAGCGCTTCGGTGACGAAGGGGATGCTGTCGATGATGCGCTGCAGACCGAAGCCGACGACGACGCCACCCGCCGCTCCCACCACACCGATGATCAGGCTCAATGCGAGGAAGATCCGCTGCACATCGCTGCCGTTGAAGCCCGTGGCCTTGAGGATGGCGATCGAATCGAGCTTCTCGTAGATGAGCATGTTGAGGATGTTGTAGATGCCGAAGCCGGCCACCACCAGCAGTACAACCCCCACCGCATAGCTGATGATGCTGCGCACCGCACTGCCGGTCTCGAACTGGGCGTTGGCCGTCTGGATGTCGACCGCATCCACCTCGAAGCGATGGGCCAGTTCACGCGCCAAGGCCGGTGCTGCGGCTATGTCCTTCAGCTTCACATTGATGTCGGTGAAGTAGCTGCTCGGCTGGCCCAACAACTCCTGCACAGTGCTGATGCTGGCGTAGCACTGCACCTTGTCATAATCGGCGATGCCGCTCTGGAAGATGCCGGACACCCGCAGCATGATGCGATCGCCGGCCGCCGTGGTCACCTGCACCATATCGCCCGGCCGGGCCTCCATCATGTCAGCAAGTCCTTTGCCAAGCACCACCGTGTTGTTGCCCGTTGCCAGGTCGCGCGCCTCCCCTTCCACCAGGTAATCAGCGAACATGTAATGGCGCACTTCTTGGTCCACCTCGATCCCGTTGATCTGCGCGTTCAGGTCGGTGGTGCCCACGTTGAAGAACACCTGCGCCACCAAGCGCGGCGACACGGTCAGCACCCGTGGGTCGCGTTCGAGGGTGCGCATGATGCCGGAAGCGTTGCGGAGCTTCTGCAGCTCGCTGCGGGGCTTCACCGAGCGGATGAAATGGTGCATGGCGGTATCGCCTTCCGCCTGTTCAATGGGCTGCACAGGGGATGCCTTCAACTCGTTGTACAAGCGCACATGCGGGGTGCGGTTCAACACCAGTCCATCGAGCAGGTCGTTGAGGCCGTTCATGAATCCCAGCAACGCAACGAACATCGCGATGCTGAAGGTGACACCGATGGCGGCCACGATGCTCTGCCGGAGCTTGGCACGCAGGATGGTGACCGCGATGGAGATGAGCAGGCGCATGATCAAGGCCTGTAGAGCACGGTGGTGCTATCGATACCACTGAGCACTTCCACGCGTTCCAGATCACGCAGGCCGATACGTACCGCTGTGCGGGCCTCCGGGCCAGTAAGCACCGAGTCGCCCGGCAACAAGTAACTGGCGGGAACGGTGAGGGCGCGCGCCTTGCGGGCCAGGACGATGTTGGCCTCGGCCGTGAGGTTGGGATACAGTTGCGGCGGACGCTCGGTGAAGTGCGCTTCCACCGTGAACGTGCGGGTGCGGGCGTCCATCAGGGGAACGATGCGTGTGATCGTTGCGGGAAATGCCTCGCGGTAGAGTTCGAGCGTGACCGCCACGTCCTGTCCGACCTTGACGCGTGCGATGTCCCGCTCGTCCACTTCCAGCTCCAGGTAAAGGTCGGTGGCGCTGCCGATGATGGCCACCGGTTGCTGCGGCGTAGCCAGTTCGCCGGGTTCGACGAGCAGGTCGTACACCACGCCATCGATCAGGCTCTGCGGTGTGCGGTCCGCGTTGCCTGCAGCGCTGATCACGGCGGTATTTCGGGCCACCTCGAGTTCGGTACGCAGGCGGGCACGGGTCTCCTCCAGCGATCGGGCCGCATTACGCCAGGCGGTGCGACTCCCCGTAAAGGCCAACTCCCGTTGATCCAGCTCTGCCCGGCTGCCGATCTGCTGCGCCCACAGTGCCCGTTGTCGGACCACGTTCGCACTGTCGAGCAAGTACCGTTCACGGGCCTGCTCCATGGCTTGTCGCAACTGGGCCAACACCGGACCTTGGTCCGAGGCATTGCGCACCAGCAATTGCAACTGTGCCGCCGCACTGCGCTCATTGGCACGCGAACTGCGATCATCTATGTGGAGCAATGCCGTTCCAGCACGCACCGTATCCCCCTCCTGCACCAGCAGCGCCAGTACCGGACCGGTGACCGTGGGGTAGACCTTGTATTGCCCGGCCGCCTTCACCACACCGCTGGCATAGACGCTTTCGGTGATCTGCCCTACCTGCGGAAGGGTGGTCTCGCGGTCGCTGCCGCAGGAGGCCCATACAAGACCGGCGAGGAGTACATGCCTGCTCTTCAACATGGCACTAAGGTCGGTACCATCCGAGGTTCTGAGCGGACATTCGTCAGGATCCAAGAACTTCACCGGCGCTATCACCCTTATCATGTCCAGCATCAGCAGCAACAAAGCCCCCGAACCCGTCGGCCACTACCCCCATGCCCGCCGCGTTGGCGACCTGCTCTTCCTCAGTGGCGTGGGCCCGCGTGAGCGGGGCACCAAAAAGATCCCTGGTGTCGAACTGAACGCCGATGGAACGATCGCCTCGTACGATATCGAGACCCAGGTGCGCAGCGTGTTCCAGAACGTGAAGTGGATCTTGGAGGACAGCGGCAGCAGCTGGGAGAATATCGTGGACGTGACGGTATACCTCACCAACATGAAGGACGACTTCCCCACCTACA
>CAYZBO010000108.1:0-8865 GCA_964476665.1 uncultured Chryseobacterium sp.
TCGGAATGGTGAAGCGGCTTGGGCTGCTCTCCTGACGGCTTGCTCACCCGCGCTTTTTCGATCGCCGTGCCTTGGGCAGCGGCAATACCCCGGCCATCTGCAACAGGATGTGCACCAGCCTGCCATCCCCGGCGATCATCTCCTCGGGAACGAGGTAATGGTCCTTGCTGCCGGGGTACGCCGGCGCCAGTTCACAGTGCCCTTCCAGCGCAGCGCTCTCCGCCATCCGCTTCACGAAGAGCTGATCGTCGCAGATGAAGGCCACCGGCCTGCCATCCGCATAGAGCGCATACTCACCGAACATGGCCTTCACCGAGAACCGCTCCGGGTGGCCGAGGTGCTGCAGAATGAAAGCGGCGGTCTCCTTCCGGGTGGCCATGGCTCAGCGGATCTCCTGGCACAACTCCACCAGCACGCCCCCTGCGCTCTTGGGGTGCACAAAGCATACCAGCTTGTTGTCCGCGCCCCGCTTGGGCTCCTCGTTCAACAAGGTGAAGCCCTCCGCCCGCAGCCGCGCCATCTCCGCATGGATGTCCGCCACCTCGAAAGCGATGTGGTGAATGCCTTCCCCGCGCTTCTCAATGGCCTTCGCAATGGGTCCGTCCGGCCGGGTGCTCTCCAATAGCTCGATCTTGTTGGGACCGGTTCGGAAGAAGGAGGTGATCACCCCTTCGCTCTCCACCTCCTCCCGCTTATAAGGTTCCACGCCCAGCAAGCGGGTGTACAGCGCCTCGGCCGCTCCCAGGTCCTTTACGGCGATGCCGATGTGCTCGATGCGCAGCAGATGTTCCATGCGTGCAAAGGTGTGGCACCTGTCGGGAACGAAGAAGCCCCCCGATCACGGAGGGCTCCTTCTGTGCGATCGACCGCCGATCAACGCTTGATGAACGTCTCGCCGGTCTTGTTGTCGTAGTTGAGGTAGTACATGTCCTTCTTCAAGGTGCTCACGTCAACGCTGTTGCCATAGCCCCGCTTGACGATGTTGCCATACTGGTCATACACCTCGTACAGCGTATTGGCACTGAACGTGATCAGGTCCTTGGGCTTGGCAGGGCTCCAGGTGACCAGCGCCACACTGGCATCACTGTAGGTGACCGCTTGGGAATAGCGCGCCTTCTTCGTGAGGTCCACCTGTTTGATCCGGAAGGTGTTCTCACCCGAGTGAGGAGTGACCTTGAAGCTGTAGGTATGCTCGCCGGGGGTCCCCTTACCCATGACCTCGCCCACCTTCACCCACTTGTTCCAGCGCTTCTGTTCGATGACGAACGGCAGCTCTCCGGTCTCATTGGTGGTGGTCCAGGTGAAGGTGCCATCAGCGCCGATGGACTGCTTCACGATATCAAAGGTGGAGCGCGGCTTCAGCACCTCGGGATTGAGCACCACCGGGGTACACCCGTCCTTGTGCTTGATCTTCACCACCACCGCATCGCCCAACTTCAGTCCGAAGTTGTTCATGTCCACCTCAAAGGCGCTGCTGTTGATCTCGTCGGTGGCGATCTGGTCGTTCACCGTGACCTCGAAGACACAAAAGCCGACACCGGCCTCCGAGAAGGGGTTCTGAACGAAGAGGTTCTTGCCTTGGTAGTGACCTTCCAGCACGATGGTGCCGGCCGATAACGGCAGGGTGGCGGCGAAAGCCAGGGCGATGAGGATCGGACGCATGGCGGTTGAAGGTCTGAACAGACCGCAAGGATACGGATCCCCGAGCAATTTTCCCAGCCCGGGGGTCTTGTGTACGCAAGCATCGCACCCAGGTTGCATGAACGGCCGATCAATGGTCGCCATACGCCTTCACACCAGCCTCCACCCGCAGACCGAGGTGGTTACCGGCCGGGGGGATCGGACAACTGTAACGCACCCCGTAGGCGCAATAGGGGTTGTACGCCCTGTTGAGGTCCAGCTCCACGACCTCTCCAAGGGGGCCTTGGAGATCGAGGTAGCGCCCTCCCCCATAGGTCCCGGACCCATTGGTCAGGTCGGTGAAGGGTACGAAGAGGTACTGCTCATAGCCGGGCTTCGTGCTCAGATCGATGTTGCGGTACACCGTGAGCCGCTCCTTCACCCCCAGCAGCTTGAAGCGCAGCACACCGACCGCGATGTACTGCGGTGTGCGGTCCGTGGTGGTGCGCATGCCGAAAGGGGCTCCCTCTTTGGCCTTGAAGCGGGCCTGCACCCGGTAGCGGGCGTCCGGAGCGAAGCGCTCCAATCCATGGAAATGGGCGCGATCCTCGACCGGCAAGGGGCTGTGGGCGGTGTCGCGGAACTCCGCCTCGATCCGCGACCAATAGGCCGAAAGGCTGTCAAGCCACACCGCATCGGACTGGGCCCGCACCTGTGCGGCCACCAGGAGGGTGCAGATGACCACGAAGCGCATCAGCTGGCGGTCCGGGGTCGTACGGCCTCCACCATGCGCCGGATATCCGACTCGTTGAACCGACCATCCGGCCCGTCCTGCACCACGAAACTGCGCCCACCGACCTCCACCACCCGATAGAAATGGTGGAACACCAGGTCCTCATCCGGGAACTGGGAACGGTACACCAACAGGTCCGCCGTATCCCGCAACAGCTCGTGCGTCTGCAGCGTGCTGCGGTCCAGGTCCGCCTTCACCCGGCCCAGGGCACCTGGCTCCTCGCTGATGGTGAGGGCGAAATGCTCGCCGGCCTTCACCGCCAGCCAACCGAACTCCTCGCTCCAGGACACCGCTACACTGTCCACGCCCAAGGTCGTCAGGTCGCCGATGACCAATTCAAGCGGCATGTCGTGGGGGGCAAGATCCACCACATGCTCGTTCGCCGCCACCACGTCGGCCTGTGCCAACTGTTCGGCAGCTTCGCGCTTGCCATCGCCACAAGCCACGAGCAGCACGGGTAGTGCAAGAATGATGCGTTGCATGATGCCAAAGGTATCGGACCGGGGAAAATGGTTCACCGGCACCTTCACTCCCCCACCCGCATCCGCATACCCGCACTGCGCCCGCCGAACTCCGGCGCATACATGCTCTGCACCGTGCACACGCCCGCGCTGAACTCGCCGGCATGGCTCACCCGCAGTTCGTACTCCAGCACATGGGTGCCCGGTGCCAGCCGATCAACGAAGTAGTTCGTGGCCACATCGCGCACGCTCCGATAGGCCGCCAACCCACCCTGCCAGGTCATGCCGCTCAATACGTCCATCGGCTCACAGCCCGAAGGCCGCAGGTCCTTGATATGTACATGGTCCAGCCAGCGATCGGTGCGCACTTCCAACCGCACGGTCAAGCGATCACCAGGTTTCACGATCCGGCCACTGTCCAACGGCATCAGGCGGCGCCCTTCAGGAGTGGCCTCCTGCACGAACACCTGCTTGCGCACCGTGAACGGACCTTCCGAAGCGGTGACCGCATCCACCGCCTGCAGGTATTGCCAGTGCAAGGCACCCCACTGCGGTCCCGTGCGGTCCGTGACCACCTCCAGCTGCGCCATGGCCGGTGTGACCTCCGGGCCGCTCCACCGCTGCTGCACATAGCCGGTGCCCGCTTCTCCTGCTCCCATGTCCACCGATCGTCCACCCACCGTGACCCGCGTGGTGCCGCGCTCCGCCGTGATGCCATCACCCCCACGCAACAGGGCCTCGCAGGCGTCCACCGTGGCTTTCGTGGTGCCCCAATCGGTGCTGCGCTTCAGGCTCAGCAGGTACTGTTTCAGCTCGGCGATCTCACGCTCGTCCGCGCCCAGTTCCGTGAACGCGTCGATCATCATCGCCTGCGTCTCCACGGGGAACTGCTGCCAGTCCATCCCGCCGCGGAAGCCCTTCCAGTACATGCCCAGCTCCGGACTGCGCGTGGCACGCTCCCGTAACGAACGGAGGACGGCCTGCGCCGCATCCACCCTGTCGAGGCGATGGAACGCAACCGTCAGAAGCGCCTGTTCCTGCAAGCTCAACGACACCCACTGTCGTTCGGCTGCCTCCAACAGCCACGTTCGTACCCCGTTCGCATCAGCACTGAAAGGCACTTCCCTGAAGCGACCACGCAGGTGGAGGTAGTGGACGTGCAGTGCGCTGATGCCCGGCAAGGGCTCCGCAGGGTGTTCCGCACGCCAACGGCTCAGCTCCTTGGCGTACCACGAGTCCGCCCAGCGCACCGCCGCGCTCGTCAGCGCCAAGGCCCGCTCCCGCTGAGCGCCCTGCAACACGTCGCGTTCCAACATCCGCACCAAGCCGCTGGCGATGTGCTGCGTGATGTAGGGCGATGGGGCCATGCCGCTCCACCACGGCCACGCACCATCGGGCAGTTGCAGCTGCTCCAGCTGATCGAGCGCTGCATCGGCCTCAGTGGCCATACGCTGCAGGTCAAGGAAGAGCGCCAGCTGCTGGTGGCGTTCCGCAGCGTTGCGCGCCTCCAGCAACCACGGTGTCTCCTCCAGCAGGACGGCCTTCAGTTCAGGGTTGCGCTCCAACTGTGCACGCAGTGCGCCGGCATTGCCTCCCTGCCCGGCACGCCAGGCCTCGATCAAGCGGGCAAGGGCCGGACGTGAACGCAGCAGCGCACCAGCCGTGGCGTTGGCATAGAAGCGCGAGAAGGTCTGTTCCGCACAGGCATGCGGGTACTCCATCAGATAGGGAAGCGCACGCAGCGCATACCACACGGGCTCTGGCGTGAGCTCCACCAACAGCCCGCGATGTTCCCTGCCACTGCCTGCGCTCTTCGCAAGACCGTCCAAGGTGAAGCGATGGGTGCCCGCACCGTTCACGGTGATCGGGAGGCTCTCGGTGATCAATACGCGGTCGCTGAGGACAGGCAGCAGGTGCTCCTCGCCATCGCTCACGCCACCGGCCGAAGCGGTGATCCGAACCACCACAGCGTCCACACCGGCGGGTACGTCCAGCTCCCAGCTGACCACGGCACTACGACCCGGCCCAACGGTGAAGGAACGTGCGGTGGAGCGCAGCCCGAAGCGTGCGTTCAGGTCGCGGTCATCGATGGGATCGAAGAGGGTCAGGGTCGCCTGGCCACGCCGTTCGCCGCCTTCCATCGCGTTCACCTTGGCGCTCACCACCACACGGTCGCCGCGCCGCAACACACGTGGCAGGTTGGGAACCACCATCAGCGGCTTGCTCGTCACCGCCGATGCCTCGAAACGCACCAGCTGCAGATCGGGCGTGTGGGCCAGGCCGAGCATCCGCCAGCGCGTGAGCACTTCCGGTGCGGTGAAGCGCAGCACCACCGCGCCATCGCGGTCCGTGGTGGCAGCAGGCACGAAGAAGGCCGTCTCCCGGAAGTCCGTGCGCGCCACTACGCCAGCCGATGTCGTAGTGGTGGATGCCGCTTGCTCCATGGCTTCGGGAGCAGGCTTGGCCGCGGCGTCCGCATCGGCCAAGGTGTTCAGTTCGGCGGAAGCGGCACCGCGCATCATGTAGATCGGCTGGTACATGGGCAGGTCGAAGCCCCGCAGCCGTCGATAGCGCCGCTCCACCGTGCCGACCGCCAGGTCCTGCCAGGCCGAACGACCGTGCTGCACGCCGAAGGGCATCGCTCCACGCCACCCGCGTTGGACAGGCGTCGGCTGCCAGATGTCCATGTGCCAGTCATGCGGCACGAACTGATCGAGCGAGGCATCGTACAGCACGGCCATGAGCTGCGCCGCCACGCGCTCCTTGCGTGCACCGGTGATGCGCAGCCGCCATTCCTCCCGGTCGCCCGGAGCCAGCTTGTCACGGAAGCGCAGCCACTCCACCTGCAGGTCCTTGTTGCTCCACGGCACCGCGATGGGCTGTGTCACCACATGCGACCGGCCACGCTCCACACACACGAAGTGAACTGCGAAGCCGCCCCGATCGCGCTCGCTCACCGGCAGTTCCACCAACTGTTGCCCGGCATTGAGCAACAGGCGACGCTGAGCAACCACCTGCCCTTCGCGTTCCACCTCCATCAGCACGCTGCATGCCGGCAGCGCACTGCTGATCAATATGCGCGCCTTGCCACCCGGCTCCACCTCTACCTTCAAGGGATGCACGTGGAAGGCATGCTGCTTGAAACCCGTGTATTGGATGGCATCATCGAAGAGGGTGATGATCTTGCGCACGATCAATTCACTTCCTTGGGCGTCGGTGGTGCGCGCTTCCAACAGCAGCGGACCCACCGGCACGTCCGCGAAGCCGGTCAGTGGTACACCGCGTGCATCGGGCCGGAAGCCTTTGCGCTCCAGCACGACCGTCCCCTGCGGCCAGTTCATCGGATCGGCCATGTCCAGTGCTGCTGCGCGGCCATCCAACAGGCGGTCCGAAGCCTCCAACAAGCGCGTGGGCGGCGGTCCGTCGGCAGGCGCCTGCAAGGCCACCATGCGCACATCCACCGGCCGGTCCACCGCGCGGCCTTCCAGGTCGTTGACCGTGATCAACAGGTGACGGTCGCGCTCCCGATCGATCACATCGGCCGGCACCTGCAGCTCCACCGCGCGGTCGGCCAGGGTGATGGAACGTTCGCCCGAACGCATCTCGCCCGTAATGTCCACCACGTCCACTTCCACCCGGAAGGTGAAGCGCGCATCCGTGTCTCGCGCGAAGGCCTCATCGGGCTGCGCGTTGAACGACAGTTGGAAGCGCCCGTCCGCATCGCATTTCCCTTCGCCCTGGGCCACCTCGATGCTGCGCCCCCACGGCAGTCCGTACCATCGCGGACCGCACCACCACGGCATGTGCGTGGAGCGCATCACCCGGTAACGCACCTGCGCACCATCGAGCGGCACCCCCGCATAGCTCTGCGCGCGGCCGCTGACCCGCACCTCCGAACGCAGGGCCGGCATGCCTTCCGGCGCATCCAACACCACCTCGAAGCGCGGCCGCTTGTACTCCTCCACCTGCACCCAATGGCTGCCGTGCATGCTTTGCAACCGCATGCCGCCCGTCATCACACCCACCGGCAGGGTGAAGGTGCCGCTCAACGCACCGTACACATCCGTCCTGTGCTGTTGCACGGCCACCTCCTGGTCGTTCGCATCGCGCAGGCTCACGTTCACTTCCCGGTCGGCCATCGCCTTGCCACCCTGCTTGAACCGGTCCACCAGGATGCCCTTGTAGTGCAGCGGCTGGCCCGGCCGGTAGATGGCCCGATCGGTGAAGAGGAAGAGCCGCATCGTGCCCTCGTCGCTGCGCCGATCCCTCCCGCCCCAGATGCTGGTGCTCTGGTATCGGTCCGCGCCATCGGTCAGCTCGAACAGGAACGCGCCATGCCCCGGCACTTCGTTCTCTTGATCGGGTATGGTCACCGATCCATCGGCATCGCTGACGCCGCGTTCGAAGTCCACCCAGACCGGCCCCTCGGCACCATGGCTGCGCTGCAGCATACGCACCTGCACCCCGCTCCGTGGCTTGCCGGTCCACCGGTCCAGCACCAACAGCTCGCGCGCATTGTGCGCATCGCGGTGTACCAACGCCAGCGATGTACACCAGAAGTTGACCGCCGCACGCGGGCCTGAACCGCTGAAGTCCTCCGCAGCGCTCACCAGCACGGCATACCGTCCCGCTGACAAGGCCGGTACCGTCAGGTCCAGCACATGCTCGTGCAGGTCGCCATCATCGGGCACATCCACCGCCCAGGCATGGCGGGGCGCCGCGGCCAGCAAGGTCTTCCACCGCTCTTCCTCGGGTCGCCAACGCAGCTCGTCCGGGCCCGCATCCTCCACCACCCGCAGCCACACCCGCCGAACGTTCGCCGCACGCAACGCCACGGTCGATGGCTGCTCAGGGTACACCGCCTCCTCCATGCTCACCGCCAGCATCGGCCGCTCCAGCTCCGCCTTGATCAACGCGGCTTCGCGCGCTCCGTAGCTACCCGGCCACCGTTGCACGGCTTCCACGCACAGCTGCTGTGCGGTGCGCTTGTCCCACTTGTGTGCATCACCGGCCAGGCGGTCATACGCATCACCCTGGGTGCGGTGCAGCGCCGCCAACCGGGCCGTCACCGACGACCAACAGCTGTCGTTGGGCAGGCGCGTACGCAACAGCTCCAGTGCGGCGGCATAGAGGCTGTCGCGGTCCGCAAGTGTGCTGTTGGCATGCACGTACGCAAGGCGCTCCAGGCTGGCGTTCACCAACACATCGATGGGGTCGCGGTTCAGGTGGATGCGCTCCAGCCGCTGGTGGATGCGCAGCACCTTCAAGCCCCAGGCCGTGCTGTCGGGGTGCGTGAGCTGGCGGAAGGCCCACGGCTCGAAGAGGGTGAAGTACTGCGGATCGTCCAGGTGGAACGGCCGGACCACTTCACCCAACTGCGTCTCCGGCTGGGTGAGCACCTCCAGCGCACGGTGGGCCACCAGGTCGTACACCGTGGGCCGCAGGTAGGCATCAGCGGCCGTTCCTTCCTCCACCGCATCGCCCAGCACGGTGGCCGGCAGCTTCGCGAGGGTGTCCACATCAGCCAGCGCCCGATCGAAGCAACTGCGCACCTTCTCGCTGTACTGTCCCACCGTCCAGGTGTTGGCATCGGGACCCGCAGCACCACCCTGTTCGCTGCGCTGCAGCACCTCCCAGCGGCGTTGCTGGTAGTGCGCCCACCATTGCTGTCCCGCAGCGCTCCACAACAGGTTGCGCAAGGGGATGGGCGCAGCGGCAGCACGTAGTTCCAATGCATCCAGCTCGGGCTGCAGCTCGTTGCCGAGTTCCGCCTGGAAGCGGAGGCGGTAGAGCCATCCGCGGTACTCCGCAGCCTGATCGCCCGCCGCCTCTGCAGCGCTCCTGAGGGCTTCGCTCAGTTCCAAGGCGCTCTTCGGCAAACCCGCATCGGCGAGGCTGTCCACGCGGGCGAAGGCGCTGGGGGGCTGTGGGTCGATGATGGACATCTCGCGCTTCGAGCGGCAGGCCAGCAGGGTCGCCAGCACGATCAAC
>CAYZBO010000109.1:0-4573 GCA_964476665.1 uncultured Chryseobacterium sp.
AACCGCCAAGGGCATCACCGCCACCCAGATGGACATGAAGGTGGACGGCCTGCCCTACGAGGTGCTGGCCCAGGCCCTGGAGCAGGCGCGTCAAGGCCGCCTGCACATCCTGGGCGAGATGCTGAAGACGATCAGCGAGCCGCGTGCCGACTACAAGGACCACGCACCGCGCATCATCACCATCACCATCCCCAAGGAGAGCATCGGCGCTGTGATCGGCCCCGGTGGCCGCGTGATCCAGGAGATCCAGGCCGAGACCGGTGCGCACATCAGCATCGACGAAGTGGACGGCATGGGTCATGTGGAGATCATGAGCGAGAACAAGGCAAGCATCGACGCGGCACTCGCCCGTGTGAACGCCATCGCCAACCCGCCCCAGGCCGAGGTGGGCGCCACCTACAAGGGCAAGGTGAAGACCATCATGCCCTACGGCGCCTTCGTGGAAGTGCTGCCCGGCACCGACGGCCTGCTCCACGTGAGCGAGCTGGAGTGGCGCCGCATCGAGCGCGTGGAGGACGTGCTGAAGGAGGGTGACGTGATCGAGTTCCAGGTGACCGGCAAGGACCCGCGCAGTGGCAAGCTGAAGCTGAGCCGCCGCGTGCTGCTGCCCAAGCCCGAGGGTTACGTGGAGCGTGAGCCCGCGATGGACGGTGAGCGCCGCGACCGTGGCGACCGCCCCCGCCGCGACGACCGTCCCCGTCGCGATGACCGCCCCCGCCGCGATGACCGTCCCCGCCGCGACTTCGGTGGCGATGGTGGTCCGAGCGCCAACTAAGCGCACAACGCACACACAACAGGGAAGCCGCTCCGCAAGGGGCGGCTTCCTGCGTTGGTACCATGCCCTGCCGGAACCTTTCCGCACCACGTCGCGTTGAACGGGGACAATCCCTTACACAGCGCGAGAATGGCACGGATGCGGCAGTTGAAGATCAGCAAGCAGGTCACCAACCGGGACACACCCTCCCTGGACAAGTACCTCCAGGAGATCGGCAAGGTGAAGCTGATCAACGCACAGGAGGAGGTGGAGCTGGCCCGGCGCATCAAGCAGGGCGACACCCTCGCGCTGGAGCAGCTGGCCAAGGCCAACCTGCGCTTCGTGGTGAGCGTGGCCAAGCAGTACCAGGGACAGGGCCTGAGCCTGCCCGACCTGATCAGCGAGGGCAACCTGGGACTGATCAAGGCGGCCGGTCGCTTCGACGAGACGCGCGGCTTCAAGTTCATCAGCTACGCCGTGTGGTGGATCCGCCAGCAGATCCTGCAGGCCCTGGCCGAACAAGCCCGCATCGTGCGCCTGCCGCTGAACAAGATCGGCTCCATCAACAAGATCAACAAGGCCTTCGCCCGCCTGGAGCAGGAGCACGAGCGGCCACCCACCGCGGCCGAGCTCGCTGAAGTGCTGGAGATGACCCTCGAGGAGGTGAAGACCAGCCTGAACAACACCGGCAAGCACCTGAGCATGGACGCCCCCCTGCGCGACGATGGCGACAGTGGCACCATGATGGATGTGATGGCCAACGAGGACATCCCCACCCCGCTGGAAAGCCTGATGACCGACAGCCTGCGCACGGAGATCGAGCGTTCGCTGGCCGCGCTGGCCGGCCGCGAGGCCGATGTCATCCGCCTCTACTTCGGGCTCAACGGCAACCAGCCGCACACCCTGGAGGAGATCGGCCAGAAGTTCGACCTCACACGCGAACGGGTACGCCAGATCAAGGAGAAGGCCATCCGCCGCATGAAGCACACCAGCCGGAGCAGCGTGCTGCGCGCCTACCTGGGCTAAGGGCCTGTTCAAGATCTTACCGCCGTTCATCGGCCGGTCGTGGCATGCGTCTACGCGCGTACCACGGTCGGCCGATGGTCATTCTGGGGGTGCCGTACCTTCGCGGCCCCATGGCCCACCTGCTCGCCCCTTCCCTGCTCTCCGCCGATTTCGCCAACCTGCAGCAGGCCGTGGAGCTGATCGAGACCAGCGAGGCCGCGTGGCATCACCTGGACGTGATGGACGGTGTCTTCGTGCCCAACATCACCTTCGGCATGCCGGTGATCAAGGCCCTGCGCAGGCATGCGCGCAAGCCCTTCGATGTACACCTGATGATCGTGCGGCCCGAACAGTACATCACCGCCTTCCGCGATGCGGGCGCCGACCTGCTCAGCGTGCACCTCGAAGCGAGCCCGCACCTGCACCGCACCGTGCAGGCCATCAAGGATGCGGGTATGAAGGCGGGGGTGGCCATCAACCCGCACAGCCGGGTGGACCTGCTGGAGGACGTGCTCGCGGACCTCGACCTGGTGTGCCTGATGAGCGTGAACCCCGGCTTCGGTGGACAACGCTTCATCGCCCGCACCCATGAACGCATCGCGGCCTTGAAGGAGCTGCGCGTGAAATGCGGCTCGAAGGCGCTCATCGAGATCGATGGCGGGGTGAGCGCGGACAACGCTGCCGCACTTGTGAAGACCGGCGCCGATGTGCTGGTGGCGGGCAACAGCGTCTTCGGCGCGGCCGATCCACGCATGGCGATCGGCCTGCTGGCCAACGTCTGATCGGCCGAACGGCACGCTTCGTCGATCGCTGCCACCGCCTGCCGCGCGGGCGGCTACATTCGCGCCATGTTCCGTACCGCCTCCCTTGCCCTGCTGTCGCTCATCGCCCTGCACCTGCGCGCCCAGGACCATCAGCGCGACTGTGCCGCGCACCGCTTCACCCAACAATACCTGGCCCAACAGGGCTTCAGTGGCACCGTGGCCGACCACCTTCCCCGCGTGGCCACGCCCGAACGCGGCGGCAGCTTCACCATCCCGGTGGTGGTGCACGTGGTGTGGAACACGAGCGCGGAGAACGTCCCCACCTCGGCCATCAACGCCATCATCGCGGAGCTCAACCAGGACTTCGCCCAGAACAACAGTGACCTCGCTTCGGTGCGCCCCGCGTTCCAAGGCGTGATCGGCAATGCCGGCTTCCAGTTCTGTCTGGCGCAGGTGGATCCGCAGGGCAACCCCACCACGGGCATCGTGCGGGTGCAGACCACCGACACCTGGTTCGACCCGGACACCGAGACGAACAACATGAAATCGGCCGCGACGGGCAGCCCCGCGTGGAACCCGTCACAGTACCTCAACATCTGGGTGTGCGACATCACCAGCGGATCCACTGGTGGCTTCATCACCGTGGGCTACGCCTACCTGCCCGTGGGCGGTGTGGTGGGCAGCAGCATCGATGGCCTGGTGATCGACTACAACTACGGCATGGACGTGGGCGCGCGCACCGCCACGCACGAGATCGGCCACTACTTCGGCCTGCAGCACACCTTCGATGACGGGGGGCAGTGCGCCAACACCGACGGCTTCTCCGACACCCCCACCAGCAACAGCCCCACCTTCTCGTGCAGCAACAGCTCCCTGATGAAGTGCGGGGTGCTCACCCAGTACGAGAACTTCATGGACTACAGCAACTGCACGGCCATGTTCACCACGCAGCAGGCCGTGTACATGCAGGGCATCCTCACCGGTGTGCGCTCGGGCCTGCTGAACAACAACGCCTGCAACATCTCTCCCGTGGGCTATTGCATCCCCACCTCCACCTTCGGCACGGGCGATGGCGATTACATCAATGCCGTGCAGCTGGGCACCATCAACAACACCAACAGCGGCGGCACCAGCGGCCCCAGCTACACCGACTACAGCGCCACGCAGGGCACCACCCTGTTCCGTGGTTCGGAGTACACCATCACCATCCAATCGGGCGACTACACCCCGGACCATTACGCGGCGTGGATCGACCTGGACCAGGACGAGGTGTTCGAGGTGGGTGAGAAGCTCGGTGAGTTCACCAACACCGCCGTCGGCTCCTCCGGCAGCTTCACCTTCACCGTACCCAATGGAGCCACGCTGGGTGAGACCCGTCTGCGGGTGCGCGGTGTGTACCACGGCAACGGCGAGCCCACCCCCACCGATCCCTGCTTCAACTACGCGTACGGCGAAACGGAGGATTACGCGATCACGATCGACGAGACCGTGGTGGGCCTCTGCATCCCCACCTCCACCTTCGGCACGGGCGATGGCGACTTCATCAACGCCGTGGTGCTGGGCACCATCAACAACACCAACAGCGGCGGCACCAGCGGTCCCAGCTACACCGACTACAGCGCCACGCAGGGCACCACCCTGTTCCGTGGTTCAGAGTACACCATCACCATCCAATCGGGCGACTACACCCCGGACAACTATGCGGCGTGGATCGACCTGGACCAGGACGAGGTGTTCGAGGTGGGTGAGAAGCTCGGTGAGTTCACCAACACCGCCGCCGGCTCCTCGGGCAGCTTCACCTTCACCGTACCGAATGGAGCCACGCTGGGTGAGACCCGTCTGCGGGTGCGCGGTGTGTACCATGGCAACGGGGAGCCCACCCCCACCGACCCCTGCTTCAACTACGCGTACGGCGAAACGGAGGATTACGCCATCACCATTGAAGAAGCGCCGGACGGTGCCTGCATCCCCACTTCCGCGTTCGGCACCATCGAAGGCGACTTCATCGATGGCGTTCAACTGGCCGACATCAACAACCAGAACAGCGGTG
>CAYZBO010000109.1:4673-6309 GCA_964476665.1 uncultured Chryseobacterium sp.
GGCGACTTCATCGATGGCGTTCAACTGGCCGACATCAACAACCAGAACAGCGGTGGCCCGGGCGTGCCCACGTACAGCGACCTCACCGCAGTGCATTTAACGGCGCTGGAGCGTGGTGTGCAGTACACCCTCACCATCCGTTCCGGCGACTATACGCCGGACAATTATGCCGCATGGATCGACATGGACCAGGACGCGGTGTTCGAGCTGGGTGAGAAGCTCGGTGAGTTCACCAACACCGCTGCCGGTTCCACGGGCAGCTTCACCTTCACGGTGCCGGCGGACGCCCCCTTGGGCGGGACCGTGCTGCGCGTGCGTGGCGTGTTCCACAACACCGGCGAGCCCACCCCAACCGACCCCTGCTTCAACTATGCCTACGGCGAGACCGAGGATTACGGCGTCTTCATTGAAGGCAGCACTGCGGTGGCGGAAGGGACGTTCCCCGGTCTTAGCCTGTTCCCCAATCCGGCCAGCGGCACCACGGTACTGCTGAACCCCGGAGGCGACCTGCTGGACCTGGAACTGCTGGACCTGCGTGGCCGTGTTGTACGGCGTCTGCAGGGCCAGGGCGAACGGATCACGCTGGCGGTGGATGACCTCGCTGCAGGCCAGTACGTGCTGCGTGCCGAGGGCCGCACCGGTGTGAGCAACCTGCGCCTGCAGGTGCTGGGCACGCGCTGACCGGGGAGCCAGGGCCTCGGCGTTCAGGTTCGTCGATCATCGGTGGGCGCCGGGCGAAAACGGCCCTTCCCATCGCAACGGCCGCGTGGTCCGTGGCGTACACCGGGTACGCTATCACCCACACCATGGACCCCGTGCTCCGCCCCTTGTCCACCCTGTTGATCGCCCTGCTCTCGCTCGGTGCATCCGCCCAACGTTCCGGCATCGGGATCAAGGGAGGGGTGGGTGCCGCGCACACCCGCTCCGGTGCGATGAACGGGCAGTACACCACCGGTGCCACCATGGGTGTCTATGCGCCCTTGCTCGCTGCACCCCGCTTCGAGCTGCAGCCCGAGGTGCTGCTCACGGCGCTGGGCTCCGGCCATGCAGGCAGCGAAGGGGAGCGCTACACCGTGCGCAGCATCTACGTGCAGGTGCCCCTGTTGGCCAAGGTCTACCTCGGCAACAGCCTCAACGTGCAGGCCGGCGTGCTGGCCGCCAGGCTGCTGCGGGCCGAGCAGTTCACCGGGAACGGGACCCAGGACGTGACGGTGGACCACCGCCCGGACGAGGTCGCCTTCCTGCTGGGTGCGGCCGTGGACCTGCCCTCCGGCCTCGACCTCACCGTGCGCTACCACAACGGTCTGACCCCGGTGCTGGCGAACGACGACGTGCTCTTCCCCCGCAACCAGGCCCTGCTGATGAGCGTGGGTTACCGGCTGATGGCGTTCAAGACGCCCAAGCTGCAGCGTCGACGCCGCTGAGCGCACGGCCTATCTTTGGCCGCGATGACCGATGCCCCTGTGATCGCCCTGCTGGGCGGCGGCCAACTGGGCCGCATGTTCATCGAGAACGCCCTGCGCTACAACGCCCGGGTACAGGTGCTCGACCCCGACCCCCAGGCGCCCTGTGCTGGCATCGCCGAACGCTTCCAGCAAGGCTCCTTCGCTGACCGCGACACCGTGCTGGCCTTCGC
>CAYZBO010000109.1:6409-8625 GCA_964476665.1 uncultured Chryseobacterium sp.
GAGCAGCGCATCGCGGTCCAGGCCGAACTGGCCGTGCTGGTGGTGCGGAGCGCGGATGGCAGCACCCTCACCTACGACCCGGTGGAGATGGTCTTCGACCCCCGCTTCAACCTGGTGGACCACCTGCGCGCGCCGGCCCGCGTGCCCGAAACGGTGCAGGAAGAGGCGCGCCAGCTCGCACGGCGCGTGGCCGATGCCTTCGCCCAGCCCGGGCTCTATGCCGTGGAACTGTTCCTCACCACGGACGGACGCGTATTGGTGAACGAGACCGCTCCCCGTGCGCACAACAGCGGTCACCACAGCATCGAGGCCTGCCCCAGCTCGCAGTTCGATCAGCTGCTGCGCCTGTACCTGGGCCTGCCGGCCGGTTCGCCGCGCCTGCTGGGACCGGCTGCCATGGTGAACCTGGTGGGCGAAGGCGGCACCGGACCTGCCCGTCTGGAGGGTTCCGCCGATGTGCTGGAACTGCCCGGCACGTTCGTTCACCTCTACGGCAAGAAGGAGACCCGCACCGGCCGCAAGATGGGTCACGTCACCATCGTGAGCACCTCCGAAGCGGAGCGCGATGCGGCCATCGGGCGTGTGCGCAGTTCCTGTCGCGTGGTGCCGGCGACCGAACGATCCAACGCTTCCATCAACCCTTAGCACATCCGTAACATGGTAGGCATCATCATGGGCAGCCGCAGCGATCTGGAGGTCATGCGCGAAGCCGTGGACACGATGAACGAATTCGGTGTGGCGCACGAACTCACCGTGGTGAGCGCTCACCGCACACCTGACCGCATGTTCGCTTACGCCAAGGGTGCGGCGGACCGTGGCGTGAAGGTGATCATCGCCGGAGCAGGCGGCGCGGCCCATCTGCCAGGCATGGTGGCCTCGCTCACCACCCTGCCGGTGATCGGTGTTCCCATCAAGAGCCGCAACTCCATCGATGGCTGGGATTCGCTGCTCTCCATCGTGCAGATGCCCGCCGGTGTGCCCGTGGCCACCGTGGCGGTGAACGGTGCGCGCAATGCCGGCCTGCTCGCCGTGCAGATCCTGGCCACCGCCGACCCCAAGCTGGCCGAGCGGCTGCTGGCCTTCAAGGGTGAGCAGGAGGACAAGGTGCGCGATGGGATCTCCGCGCTCAAGCAGCACTTCCCGAACCAGTTCGATCAATGATCACGGCCAAGGGACGGCCCTACCAGCTGCATGTGCTGCGCATGCTGCCCGGTGAGGATGTCCGCGCCGAGCTTGAACGCTGGTGCTCGGACAACGCGCTGGAGGCTGCGGCCGTGGTCAGTGCCGTGGGCAGTGTTTCGCGCGCCGAACTGCGCATGGCGGGCCGTTCGGAGGGCACTGTGCTGACCGGTGACATGGAGGTGTGCGCGCTGAGCGGGACCCTTTCGCGCCATGGCCTGCACCTGCACCTGGCCGTGTCCGATGCGGACGGACGCATGGTGGGGGGGCATCTGTTGGCTGGTTGCGTGGTGCGCACCACGCTGGAGCTGGTGGTGCAGGAGATCGGCGGAGTGCGCTTCCTGCGCCGCACCGATGAACGGACGGGCTACGCGGAACTGTTCCCCGAGCCCATCGCACCTTGATCGGCCTCATGGCAGGATGTGGAGCATGGTGGTGCCTGGCGTGATGAAGGGATAGATCTCATCCAGGTCCGTGTTGCGCAGGGCGACGCAGCCCAGGGTCCAGTCCACCCCCATGAGGATCCAGAGGTCTTTCCCTTCAGGTACACCGTGTATACCGATCTCACCGCCGATGTCGGCCGTTGAAGGAATGGCTCCGGTGCGCTTGCGCTCCTTGAAGCGCCGCCAGCTCTCCGCGTTGGGATAGTCCACCCACACGAAGGCATGCCACCGGTCGTGCCGACGTTTGCTGCGCAGTGCGAAGGTGCCTTCCGGTGTGCGGCGATCGCCCTGCATCTGCTTGTCGCCCTCGGGCTGTCCGCCCAGTACGCAGGGGTAGGTGCACAGCGTGTCCCGGCCATGCACCACATGGAAAGCGCGTCGCTCCTTGTGCACCACGAAGCGGATGTTGGCGGCATCGAGCTGAAGGCTGTCGAGCAGCACGGACAGTGGAGGACGTTCGGCAACAGTGGCCATGCTGACCGCCTGCACCATGCGCTGCGCCTGGGACGGAAGCTCCTGGCAGCCCGGCAGCAGCACGTGGATCACAGCAGGCACCAGCAGCCTGCCCAGCGAGCGAAGAGGTTCCATTCGACC
>CAYZBO010000110.1:0-1370 GCA_964476665.1 uncultured Chryseobacterium sp.
ATCGCGAAGCTCAGGTGCCGATCCGTTTCGTGGGTCAGCAGGATAAGTTCCCAATCATACTTGACGCAGAATTCATGAACGGCTTCGACCACGCCGTAGCGTACACCGCCATCCCAGTTGCCGGTCACATAGTCGTGGCCCGCGATGATGCCTCCGGGCTTCACCTTCAAGCGGCACAGTTCCAATTCCGCGGCCGTTACGACATACCCGTGGTCGGTGTCGATATAGACCCAGTCGAAAGTGGCATCCGGATAGCGTTGCAACACATCCGTTGAAAGGCCCAGGTCGATGTGCACCTGACCGGAAGCGATCTGCTCCTTGAATTTGTCGCGCACGATGTCCTGCAGCCCGCCGTGGTAGCGTTTGCTGGACCACATGTCGATCAGGTGAAGCCGCTGAGGTTGTGTGATCGCGAGGATCATCGCAGAGAAGTCCCCATGGTCCACACCGGCTTCGGCCACCACACCACCTTTGGGAAGCTGCTCCAGGAAGGCTTTGCGGTCGGTGACGATGCGCAGGTTGGCGATGTGTCGTGCTTCCAGTTCCACCTTCGGGATGCGGGCGCTCTGGGCGCTGCGGGCCTTGCCGAGCAGGTTGTTCAGGCTTCGATACAGCGGTTTGGCAAGGGTGCGCGCGAAATTCATTGGGCTCAGTGTTGGTCCACGACGGCAAGCAATGCCGCGATGCGTCGTTCAAGCGTCAAAGGTGCGATCCGCGCGCGGATCGTGCGGCGCACGGATCGGTCCGTGCATGTAGGGTCGCCGGCAAAGCGTTCGATGGCCGCCTGAAGCGCTGTTGCGTCCGATCGTTCCAACACCCCGCCCACGCCGTTCACGAGCTCGGGCATGGAGGTCATGTTCGAGACGATCGGAATGCATCCGGCCAGCATGGCTTCGCAAACCGCATTGGGAAAGCCCTCCATCACAGAGGGTTGTAGATAAAGTGAATGCAGGGCGAGCAGTTCATGCAGGCGCTCCGGGGTGACCTTGCCGAGCACTGTGAGGTTCTTCGTCACCCTGCCGTATTCCGCCGGATCGGCCACACCCACGATGGTGAACCGCATGCTGGGCATCATGGCGGCACATGCGATGATGATGTCGAGTCCCTTCCGGTAGTGAACGGCATCGTTCCAGCGTGCACCGAACGCCACACAGATGGCTCCTTTGCGTTCTGTGTTGGCTTCGTGGAGCGGCCATCGGGTGGCATCGAATCCATACGGGATCGCCACGCTCCTGGCCGTCGTTGTTCCCGTCAATATGCCATACCCCTGCGTGCTCGGACCATGGCCACTGTAAGTGTTCGTGAAGCGTTCCAGGCTGGCATGCACGGGGAGCAAAGTGGTCGCCCGCCGATACACGAAGCGAAGTACA
>CAYZBO010000110.1:1470-8553 GCA_964476665.1 uncultured Chryseobacterium sp.
CGGTAGCGCGCTCAATAGCAACGGCATGTCGAAGCGGATGGTGAGCGGCTCAATGTCCACCAACGGTCCGAACCGCTTGATGGTGAAGGCCGCACCGAGGCCTGCATCAGCGCGCAGCGGGGCGAAACGCAATACGGTGTCGTCGCCGCGTGCCTGGCGGTAGCCCATGGATCCCACATCGCCGAAGAGGTACACGTCCACATGAAGGTAGCGGGCCACCTTGCCGGGCCGCCAACGCACCAGCCCGTCCAGGTCCAGCTCGGCGCTGGCTGAGGCACCACTGTGACCAAGATGCGTGAAGACAAGTTCGCCGGCAACCAGCTCGGGTGCGAGGTAGCCGGCATACCCACGCAGGCCGAGGCCACCGCCCTGTGCAAAGTGATTCACCGCGCCACCAAAGCCCAGGAATTCGTACGGTACAAAGCCGATGCTCCGGGTGTACTTGTTCTCCATCAGCTCTTCGGGCGAGGCACCGGCGAGGTACAATGCACTTTCACGGGGGATGCTTCCGCTTCCGTACTGGGCCATACCGCGGGTGCGCAGCTCAAGCTTGCCAAGGCGTTGCACGTGTACGCTGCTCATGCGAAGCCAGGCATAACGGCTGTCCGAACCAACCGCACTGCTGCGCAGTTCGGCCCGCAGTTCGCCACGGCCACCGCGATGCCAGTAGCGATGGTGCAGCGCGGTCTCCACATAGCCGTTCAGCCGGTCGAGTTCCCACTGCTCGGGGTAGAGCAGGTAGGTGCGGTCGCTGCTGTCGCGGCGCAGCAGGTATACCAGGCCCACCGAAGCCGTGGTCTTGTCGTTCGGCAGGTCCCATTCGAAGCGGCCGCCATATCGTTCAAGTCCGTCCAGCACACGTGCGAAGACTTCCACGGAGGAGCCGCGCAGGATCTTCTCGGTGCCGTTGCGGTACCGCAGGTTGAAGGAGAGGGGTTCATATCCGGTGTCCGCGCTGCCGGGGATGGTGTCCACGCGCGTGGGATGGCTTGGTGGCAGGTATTGCAGGATGCCTGTGTTGAGCCAGGCGCTTGCCCACAGCCGATGCTTGTAGCGCATGTAGCTGCTGCGGAAGTGTACACCGGCCTTGATGCCGTCGTAGCCGTTCCACCAGACATCGGGGCGCACGAAGCCCTCATAGGCGCTACGGTCGGGCGGTTGGCGCAGGTGGTGGTCGAAGGTGATGTGCGTGGGGATCCGCGCGCGGTTGTTGAGCAGGTTGGCATCGGCCAGACGCAGCGTGGTGTCAATGATCACGTCATCGATGCCGCTGGGGATGTTCACGTGGGCGGTGTAGCTGCGCTCCAGGTCGTCGTAGCCGATCCACCGCGGCAGGACCTGTGCGGTGGTGGGCTTCACATCCCAGTTGTTGGGGATGTGATAGTTGTAGCGACGTCCATCGCGCGCCACCACCTGCAGGTCCAGCGGCATCGGTAGCTCGCCCTTGCGGTGCAGGGTGATGGTCTGTCCTTCATCGCGCAACCGGTGGGTGATGCGGCCTACGGAATAGTCGATGCGCTTGTCCGTGGTGATCCAAGGGTCGAAGAACCACGACAGGTCGCGCTTGGTGGCATCGGTGAAGCTCTGCTGCATGTCCTCCGGATACGGATGGCAGGTACGCCATTGATCGACGTAGTGGCGCATGCCGGCCAGGAACGTAGAGTCCCCCAGCACGTACTGGAGGTTGTAGAGCATGGTGGCCGTCTTGGTGTAGACATGGCCATAGCCGCCCTTGTCGCGCCGTTCCCAGTAACCGAACTCATCGCTGTGGGTGTTGATGGCCGGCAGGCGGTCGCGCACGGCATCGCGTTGGAAGGCGTTGTACACCTCGCTGTCGCGCGGTCGTTCTGGGCGCAGGTGGCGTCGTTCATAGGCGGTGCGCGGCGGATCGCTCACGAGGGTGTCACCATCGATGCGCTCCAGCCCCCATGCCGTGAGGAACTGGGTGAAGCCCTCGTCCAAGAAGGCCCGGTAGGTCTCGTTGTTGCCGAGCATGCCGTAGAACCAGTTGTGCCCCACTTCGTGCACGAGCAGACCACGGTAGTCCGGATCGCGCCCGCCGTCCAGGGTGAGCATGGGGTACTCCATGCCATCGCGCGCATCGGCAACGATCATCTTGGGGTAGGCGTAGGCGCCGAAGTCGGTGCTGAACACTTCGATGATGCGCGCGGTGTAGGCGGCAGCGTTCTGCCATCCGCTCGCGTGCGGCTCCTGCACCAGGGCCACGCACTTCACCCCGTTCCAGGCGGCTTCGCCGATGCGATACGTGGGGTCGGCGGTGAAGGCGAAGTCATGCACGTTCTCGGCATGGAAGCGCCATACCTTCCTTCGGTTCGTATCAGGGGGCAGGATCACCGATGGCGGCTCGTTCCATGGCTTGTTGGCGAAGTTGCTGATGTCGAGCTTGCGGCGCAGTTCCGCGGGCAATACTTCATCGATGTTCTGCAGCCAGCCCGTGGCGTCCAGCACATAGTGATGCGGGAGGTCCAGGTCCACATCGAAGGTGCCGAAGTCGCCGTACAACTCATTGCCCAGGTGCTGCTGCGTGTCCCAACCCATGCGGCGGTCGTACACGGCGATGCGCGGATACCAGTGTACGCCGTCGTAGTGCTTGCTGCCCCAGGCGTTGAAGAGCTTCATGCGCCGCTGCACGTCCATGGCCCAGTGCGTGGTGAAGCGGATGCGAAAGGTGGTGCGTTCACCTGGGGACAACGGTGCGTTGAGCCACACCTTCATAACGGTGTTGTCCTGTTCGGTGCGTAAGGGTGCGGAATCATCCGCGAAGCTGTGTACGATGGTCCCCACACGGTCGGGGCGCGAGACGGAAGGCTTTCCGTCGTTGTTCAGCAGATCCGCGTAGGAGCCGGGTTCATGGGCTTCCTGGTAGAGGTGGAAGAAGACCCAACGCAGGGTGTCCGGCGAGTTGTTGTGGTAGTGCAGCGTCAGGTCGGCGTTCAACAGGTCGCGTGCATCGTCCAGCCGCCCCTTGATGATGTAGTGAACATCCTGTTGCCAATAGCCGGGATGGGGCGGCCGGTTCTTCCAGTAGTGCGGATTGTCCGCGTTGCGGTAGGTGTTCGGCGGACGCTTGTCGTCGAACTGCTGTGCGTTGGCAATGCTGCCGATCAGCAGCACGAGGAGCAGGGTGGCTGGGCGCATGCGTCCGCCAAGTTATCCCTCTGCGGTCTGTCCCGGTGCAGCCGCCATCACATCCAGCCTTCCGCTGTGCTGGCGCAGGGCACGGGCGATGCTGATGTTGAGCTCATAACCCACCAGCACCGCGATCATGTTGAAGTAGATCCAGAGCTGCACCGCGAGAATGGCGCCGATGGAACCGTAAAGGGCGTTGTAGTCGGTGATGTTGCTGAACACATAGGCCAGGCCCTGGGAGATGAGCAGAATAAGGAACACGGCCAGGATCGACCCCGGGGTGAAGGCCTTGAAGCGTCTGGCGGCAGGGTCACCGGCCGTGTACAGCAGGGATACGGAGGTCATGACCAGCAGGATGGACAGGCCCCATTTGGCAGCAAGCAGCACATACACTTCCAGGGTGCTGGTGAGGATGGAAAGCTCCAGCAGTCGGCTCAGTAGGAGGTCGGTCAGCGAGAACACAGGGATGGCCACGACCAGCAGCACGGTAAGCACCAGGAGCAGCCCCAGGCTGAGGATCCGCTGTTTGAACGCACTGTGCCAGTTGGACAGGTTGGTGCTTCCACTGAAGCCCTCAAGAATGGCATCGATACTGTTGCTGGCCAGATAAAGACCCGTGATGAAACTGACCGACAGCAGGGTCCCATGCTTTTTCACCAGCAGGTCATGCAGCGTTGATTCAATGAACCGGAACACCTCCACCGGCATCATCTGCCTGAATGCATCGAGCAGGCGGGCCTGGAAATCAGGGATGGGTATGTATGGGATGAGCGTGAGCAGGACGATGACCGCGGGAAAGAAGGCGAGGAACAGTTTGAAGGAGATCGCCGATGCACGCGTGATGATGCGGCCCTGCGCAAGGGCGGAAACGAAGAAGCGGAGGATCTGGTAGAGGTCGAAGCCTTCAAAACCGGGCAGGACAACGCGACGCATCCAGCGGATAAGCTGGCGGAAGGGCCGGGAATACAGCGCCCTTCGTGCGATGCGTTCGATCATGCGCTCAGAGGGCTTTCAAGCTCAGGTCGAGGCTGGTGGCACTGTGCGTAAGGGCTCCCACGGAGATCATGTCCACACCGCTCTCTGCATAGTGGGCGATGGTGTCCAGCGTGATGCCGCCCGATGCCTCTGTCTCCAACCGTCCTGCGATGTGCACCACAGCCTCCTTCAGCTCTTGCGGTCCAAAGTTGTCGAGCATGATCCGCTGCACACCACCGGTCACGAGCACCTGCTCCACCTCCTTCATGTTGCGTGTTTCCACCTCGATGGGCAGCGACATGCCATTGGCGGCCAGGTATTTCCGTGCTGCGGCGATCGCCTGGGGAATGCCCCCGCACATGTCGGCATGGTTGTCCTTGATCATGATCATGTCAAACAGGCCATGCCGATGGTTGTGACCACCGCCGATACGCACCGCCCATTTTTCCACGGCCCTCAACCCTGGAGTGGTCTTCCGTGTGTCCAGCACCCGGCAGCCGGTGCCTTCCACGGCTGCCACATAGCGCGAAGTGAGCGTGGCGACGCCGCTCATTCGCTGCATGAAGTTGAGCACCAGGCGCTCGATGGTGAGGATGCTCCGGGAGGGACCGTTGATGGTGAAGGCCACATCACCGGGCTTCACCCGGGCACCATCCTGCAGGAAGATGCGCATGTGCAGATCCGGGTCGAAGCGCTCCACAAGGCGCTCCGCCAGTTCAACGCCTGCCAGCACACCTTCGCTTTTCACCAAGAGGCGCGCTGCCCCACGGGCATCAGCCGGTATGGTGGAGAGGGCGGAATGGTCTCCACTGCCGATGTCCTCCCGCAGGGCCAGCTCGATCAGGGCGGCTATTTCAGGATGCAGCACCGGTCAAAGATCGTTCTTGCTGGACTCGATGCGCAACTGCTTTACCTGTTTGGCCTCTCCCGTCTTCTTCAGGAAGAAGGTCACCCGGAAATAGCCGTTGCGGGTGCGCAGGATGCCGATGAAGTACTCATCGCCGAACTTGCTCACGCCGCTGTGCTCGATCACCAGGTCCACCGGAGGGTGGTCATTGAAGAACTTGCGGACGATCTGCTCTGCTTGCGAACGACTGTACACCTCGGAGGTTTCCTTGATGGTGAGGTCGATGTTCGGTATGAACTGAGCGGCCAGCGCGGCGGCATTGCCGGTACGCATGGCCTGCACCACCTTGTCGCGGGCGGGGTCCTGGGCACGGAGCCCGATGACCAGCAGCAGCGACATCAGCAGCGCGAGGGAGCGGCTCATGGGATGGCTCATTTGCGCCGAAATTTGCAAATACCGGGCCGAATATCCGAGCCTCGTCCCGCAGAGTTACCAACAGATCGAAGACCATGAGGATCAGGGTGATATGGATCGCGCGCACGGACCGGGGCTTCGTGCAGGATGGTGTGGCGCATTATCTGACAAGGGTGCGGAGGACCTGGGATGTGCAGGAAGTGGTGGTGGCGGAAGAGGGAAGGGGCGATGCCGCTCACCAGCAGCGGGTGGAAGGTGAACGCTTGTTGGCGGTGCTCCAGCCCGGTGAGCGTGTGGTCGTGCTGGACGAACGAGGCAAGGGTCTGGATAGTGTGGAGTTCGCCGCCCGCCTGGGGCGTTGGCGGGATCAGGGCGCCCGGCAGGTGGCCTTTGTCGTGGGCGGTTCCTATGGATTGAGCGATGCGGTGCGCGCGCGCGCGGACCTGTTGCTCTCGCTCTCACCGATGACCTTCCCGCATCAATTGGTACGCCTGTTGTTCGCTGAGCAGCTCTACAGGGCGGTCTCGATCCTTGGCGGCACGGGCTACCACCACTGACACCCGCGATCGATCGGTGATGCGCGGCGGACCGAAGGGTTCATACGATCCTTCCCACGGACGGGTCACGCCTGTCGTGGTCGCGTCCCGGTTGCCTTGAACGTTCCGTTCCTTGTCCTGCCAGGTCGCGACCATCATGGCGGCTTGCTCACATCTGCCTTTCTCGGGGTTCGCAGGGGCTCAGCTCCCGGGTGTCGCCTTGACGAACGCACCTTTCAGGCTGTCCCCCATGGATAAGCTGTGCAACAGGTAGTTGAGCACGCGTTTGGCCAGCTTCATGTGGGGTTTGTATTCCATGTCCGCGCGGAGCTGTTCCTGCCGTGCCTGTGCGTTGGCGCGCACCGTTCCGGAGCGCCTGCCGGACAGCCAGCGGGCGATACTGAAACCCGAGGTGCCGAGCCAGAGCGGCCGCATGCCGATATTGGCGAAGAGGCGTCGAAGTGTGCGGGGAGTGAAGTAGGAAAGGTGTTCCGGAAAGTTCGCCACGCTCCAATCGGAGGGGGCCACGCGGCGGGCCAGGCAGTTGAAGTTGGGTGTCGTCGCATAGAGCAGTCCGCCATCGCGCAGGATCGCTTTCATCCGTGCCACCTCGCCTGCCGGATCGATGAGATGCTCCAGTACCTCGAACGAGCAGACCACATCGAAATGACCGGGCGGGTAGTTCTGAGGGTCGAGCGCCCCTTCCATGATGTCGATGCCCTTATTACGACAGGCCTTGATTGCGATGGCTCCGTACTCGGTGCCATGCACTTCCCAACCGCGCTCTGCCGCCACTTGGAGGAACAGGCCCGAACCACATCCCACGTCGATGATGCGGTTGTTCTTCCGAAAGGGCTCGAAGCGGTCGAGGAGTTCGTTGTATCGGTTCCTGGTTATTGGTGATAGCTCCTCGATCACGGGATAGGTGGCGTAGTAAGCTATCAGTTCCTCTGTCGAGGGGGCGTAAACGGTATGTATCATGCCGCACTCCATACACTTGACCACCTTGTCCTTGGCCATTTGAGGAACGGGACGCCATCCTGTGGATGAACAAAGTGGGCAGGCACGCGGACCACGGTTGTGCATGTTCACGAAGGTATTGAAAAGGCGGATTCAACCCATAAACGCAATCGCTGGGTCATCGGGTTAGTCGGTTGAACT
>CAYZBO010000111.1:0-8453 GCA_964476665.1 uncultured Chryseobacterium sp.
TCATCAGCCCTCCTGTCGGTCTATCCGATTGCGTTTATGAGTTGAATCCGTGAAGCAGTAGTAGGTGAGGTTGCCGAACTTCGAATGCGAGATGGCCTCGAAGATGCCATAGGTGTTGAAGGCCTGGCCCTTGGGTTTCACCTCGAAGGAAATGGTGCGGAACACCAGCTCCGGCACGAAGCGGTACTTCTTGATGGAGACCGTGATCAGGTCGGGGATCTCCCATTTCCCCGAGCCGTTCGGTCGCTTGTTCGCGGACACCACCACCTCGAACAGGTCCCTGCCCACCACGAAATCGGTAGGACGGAACTCTTCATTGATCCAGTTCCTGAACGGCTCGTACAGTTCATTTTCAGCTGCGGCGAGGACCTTGTTCGTCGTCGTGGCCTTCGGTTCGTTGGTGGTGCGACCGAATGGACCACCGAACGAGGCCCTCATTTCCACCAGCCCTGCATCGCGCAGCTCGCATTTGGCGGCCCTCATGCGGTCGTAGTCCCAGCCGGTGAGCGCCATGGCCGTCGCGTTCACGATGCGTCCGGTTTCCGGAAGAAGCTCCAAGAGTCTTTGTGCGTCAGGTGATAACATGTTCGGTATCAGGGCACCTCTAACAACCCCGGCTTTGCCGCGCGGTTGCTGAGTTGAAGGTTCGGCGAGTTCATGTGGTTCTGATTTCACCGCTTTCTGGCGGCTCTTGGGCTCGTTTGCTACGCGTCAGGTCACACGTTCCCCATGGCGTTGCGGTTGAGGTATAGCACGCGCTGGAAGTTGTAGGTGAGGTTGGCCATGGCGATCTGCGCATGGGCTCGGTCCAGTCCGCGGCAGCGGATGTTGAGGCCCTTGATGCACATGGTCATGTGGCCGAAGACGTGCTCCACACGGGCGCGCACGCGGCTGCGCACTTTGTTCCACAGGCGCTGATGCTCGGTGAGCGGCTTGTTGCGCCGGGCCTGCTCCACGGCCTGCAGGCTGATCTCCAGCTCGCGCATGGCTTCATGGTTGTCAGGCGTGCCGTATGCGCTGTCGGCCAGGTACTGCTGCCCGGCGTCGCAGTCCTCGGCCAGGTCGGGCAGGGCATGGCTGTCGTGCAGGTTGGCGGGGCTCACCACGAAGTTGTCTATCAGCTTGCTGTGGCGGTCAACCTTCACATGGTTCTTGTAGCCGAAGTGGTGCTTGCCGTGCTTGCTTCCCCAGCGCGCATCGATGTCCTTCTGCCGTGCCTTGCTGGGGCTCCAGCCGCGCGGGGCCTTGCCTTGCTTGATGCGCTCGTTCTCATCGCGGCTGTTGCGCTGCACGGGCGCCTTCACCATGGTGGCGTCAACGATCTTGCCTTGGTTGAGCAGCAGCCCGGCCGCTTCGATGCGCTCAACGAAGGCGTCGAATAGCGCGTCGAAGACCTCGGCCTTGCGCAATTGCTCGCGGTAGTGCCAGATGCACTTGGCGTCGGGCACGCGGTGCTGGAGCTCCAGCCCGAGGAACTGCCGGAAGCTGAGCCGGTCGTTGATCTGGAACTCCGCCGCATCGTCGCTCAGGTCGTAGATGCGCTGGAGCACAAGCACCTTCAGCAGCATCACGCGGTCGTATGCCGGGCGCCCGCCCTTGCGCGGGTCGTGCGCGGGGAACGCCTTCTCCAACACAGGGCGGAACGCTTCCCAATCGATCATGCGCCCAAGGCGAGGCAGCAGATCGTTCAGCGCGTTGAGCTTGGCCAGTACGTCCTGCTCATCGAACAGGCCTTTGTGCGGTTGGTGCTTCATGGCCTCAAATAGATCCCGCGCGAACGGCCTTGTCAAGATCGCGCAACAGGAAGTTGCTCACAGGTTATTAGAGGTGCCCATCAGTGATACGTCCAACATTATTCGTTCATGATCGGGGTGCAACGGCCCGGCCACAGTTGCGCTGCGAACGTAGCACGCTTCTGTCCGCATGGCCGCTCAACTTTTCCACGATCGATCCGAGCCTGGATGTATCCTGCTGTTGCGGATGCAGTTGGCGGATCTTTATGACGGAAACACCATCCACATCTTCCTCACCCGCTGGTCGATCGCGGGTACAGCGAACTGCTCGCACTTGCGCATGGTGTGTGCGGCCCTGATGGTGGGCTCGGTGGAGCTGTGATGGAAAAGCCGGTAGGTCTTTGGTGGCAATGAGGTAGGGGAGGGCATGGCGGCTTGGGCTGAAGCTCGGCAGCACAACCATCCACGGATTTGGTCTGCGGTTCCATTCCTTTGCGTAGTTTTGATGACCAGTAAATTCTGATGACAGCCGAGTCTTATCGCTTCTTTCTGCAATGGAACCACCTCGCCGATGCAGATATGCTTTCCAGTATTAAGCAGCATTTCTCCAGCGATAATTGTCCAACTCTTGGGGACCTGAACTTCAGGGATTATGCATTAGATATACGTCTTATGGATGGGGTCCATGAGAATGGTATTTATATTTTTCTTTTTGAATCAAATTATTATGTAGGTAAAGCAACAAGTTGCACTCTTATTGAACGTTTGGCTAAGCATTATGATTCCAGGCGCGTTGGTGGGTTCAATGGCCTGCTTAAGCGGCTTGATCCAATTAATGAACACACAGATAATTACGCTCATAATCAAGATGTATTTATGGGCGCTAAAATGTTATTGATCCCTATCAACAAGATTTTACTCGATAAGCAGTACCCTGATAATAGCGAGAAAGATTTAATAAGTGTTTTGGAAATGGATCTTCTGATCAAGCTTGGCCCTGTGTTAAGCTCAAACGGGAATGTTTATACCCCGCTGAATAAAGCAAAAAAGGCGGCACTATCCGGTATCTCCTTCTGACTTTGTCGCGCGGCTGGGAAGCTTATTGGGCAAGTGCGGAAGAGCATCTCATCAGATAGTGACGCATCTTACCACAACTTTCGCCAGGCCAAACGTCATGGCGCAATGTTCCTTCGGCCCTTCGCGTTGTTCCGCCCTCTGCCGCCTGCATTCCCATCCCAATGCCATTTACCGCCATGAGCACCCGCACCTCCGAAGCACAGCGCCTCCCGGACCCCTCCACTGTCATGCACCAGCTGATCACTACCAACGGCTTTTCGTGGCCGGTGCGTGGCCGTACCGTGGGGCTTACAACAGCGGCTCGCGTGGAACAGGGCATACTGGAGCTGGGCACCTTGGAACCGCTGCGCGTGCGCTGGCAACTGGCGGATGACCGGCTATGGTACGAGGCTCCGGCGGGCGCCGATGACGCGTCGGTCCTGGCTGCGGGAGCGTTGGCCGAGGCCCATGCCTTCATCCGGCTCCGCGTCCTACGGCTGGAAGGGAACTGGTTGCTTGCCCGCCGTGAGCGGGACACGGCAGGCCTGCTGGGCGGTCTACTGGCGTGGCTCGCCTGGCAGGACCTGCGCGGGTCGGCCGGTGCACGCGTGCAGTTGCGTGCCTGGCTGGAGACCCACTTGCACGAAGCCGCGCCATGGGGCTTGGAGCACCTGCCGCCGGAAGAGGTGATGGCGGCCTACATGCAGCCGCTCTTTCATGGCCGGACGGATGTGCGGCTGTTCGTATTGGAGGCGCGACCCCTCGCGTAGGCGATCACACCACCCCTTCCCCCACCCGCCTCGCTCCCGCCTCCACCAAGGCATCCGCGTGCTCCGGGTGGCAGGTGAGAAGCACCACCTGGCGTTGTGCTGCGAACTGCATCATGGCATGCATGGCGCGTCTACGGCGGTGCGGGTCCAGGTCGGTGAAGGGATCGTCCAGCAGCAGGAAGCCATTGTCGTTGCGGAGGTAGAGCTCCGCCAGCGCAAGCCGGGTGGCCAGCGCCAGTGAACCCAGTGCACCCTGCGAAAGCTGCATCGCCGGCAGGCGAACCGTGCCGTGGACATGTCCGGGGGCGGTGCCCTCCAGCTCCACGCGTGTGTAGCGGTCGTCGGTGAGCGCCCCGAAATAGCGCGTCACCGCATCGGCAAGCCCCTGCAACGGATCGCCCGCATGACGTGCTGCCGCCACCGCCTCGAACCGCTGCTGGATGCGCAGCAAGGCCTGCCCTTCCGACAGGCGCCGTTGGAATTCGCGTTCCTTCAGGTCCAGTTCCTCGCGGAGCTCCTCGGCGGTGCGCGCGGGGGTCAGTCCTTCGAGCCGGGCGTGTTCGCGCCGCGCGGTATCGAGCTGCTCCTTCACCCCATCCTGCTCCCGCTCCCGGGCGTCGAGCGCCGCCAGGTAGTCCTTCACACTGGCGAAGCCATGGGGCAGCGCAGGTAATACTGCCAGTTCCTGCTGTGCGCCGCTCAGTTCGGCCCTGTGCACGATGACCTTCTCCATCAGGGCGTCCACACTTCCATGGTCACGCGTCCACCGCTCCACTTCAGCGCGCTTTACAGCGACATCCGACCGAAGCCCGGCCTGCTGCCCGAGCAACTTGATGCGCTCCTCCTCCAGCACGGCGCTGTCGCGCGTGGCGGGCAGGGCCGCAAGTTCCTGCACCATTGCTTCCCACTCTTCCTCAGCCCGGTCTTGCAGGGCGGCCTTGTAGAGGTCGTCCAGGCCCTTCACCGCGCGCTGCTGGTCCGCATGGGCCGTTGCAGCAGCCTCCGTAGCGGCCAGGCTTGGTTGCCCCAGCGCGGAGAGCAGTTCGGTGCGTCGTAGCCGCGCGGTCTCCAGCCTGCCAAAGAGGGCGTCCACATCCTCCAAGCCGCTCTGTACGGTGATCTGCAGGTCGTCCACCGTTGCGCTGAAACGCCCCGCCGCATCGGCCTGCCAGGGTTGCCCCGGTATAAGTGTGATGGATGCCGGGGCATCGGTGCCGCTTTGCACGGTGACCGAACGCGCTCCGGTGCTTTCCAATCGCGCCACGAGCTTCTGTGCCTCCACTTGGATCTGCAGTCCGGTGATGTGCTGCTCCAATGTCCGAAGCTCCTGCAGCGCCTGTGGGTCCATGGCAGGCAGCGCGGCGAGCTTCCTGGCGGCCTCCTGACAGGCAGCGCGCGCCTCGGTGATGCGGCGATGCCCATCGCGCAGGTTCTGTGCCTGTGCCTGTTTGCGCGCAGCATCGAGCTCAGCCTGCACGTTCACCAAGGCGGTGTCCAGGCGCTGAAGCTCCTGCTCCTTGGCCGTAATGACCTCTGTGGCGCCCGGCCATGCGGTTGCGATGGACATGAGCTGTTGTACGGTGCTCGTAAGCCTGTGCACCTGCTCCTCCAGGCCAATGCGCCTGCTGAGGCCATTGCGCATTGTGCGCCCCTCGGTGATGAAAGGTTCGGCCCTTTGGAACACGGCCATGAGGCGTGCGCAGCGTTCGTTCACGACATCCACCGATCGCTCGTGCGCCACCACCCGGTCGAGCTCGACCTGTCTGTTCTCCTTGGCGTAGTAGGCCGCCAGCACCGGACCCACCTTGTTCTTCCACGGATTTCCGATGCCGCGACCGTCCCTCGGCGCATTGACGACACGGTCCCAATTGCTGTAATGAGCGGTGGTTCGTTCATCCAATACACTGCGCAACCGGTCGGCGGGGATGTCTCCGGGGATGGCCGCCGCGCCCTGGAGCAGGCCGTGCACATCATCGAGCGTGGCGGCCTCCTTGGCCAGGTGCTCCAGCGTCCTCGAAAGCTGGGCCTGTCCGGTGAACAACACCCACTTCCAGGTGGCCTCGTTGAGGAGAAGCAGGGTGCGGAGCCGCTGCTGCACACCGATATGGTCCGCCATGGGCGCGCCATTGTGGGCTTGGAGGCGCGCGGAGCGGCCAGCGCCCCAGGTCTTCTCCAGGGTCCAGGTGGTGCCCTCCGCTTCGAAGCACAGGGTCACCCGTACGTGATCGCCAGCCGGCAGCGGGAACCAGCGGCGCATGTTCCTCTCCAGGATGCTGGGGACCAGGTCGGTGGACGTGTGCAGTGCATGCCACAACGCGTGCACCAGCGTGGTCTTGCCATACTCGTTGGCACCCTGCAGCACATTCAGGCCATCGTGCAGGGTGATGGTGCGGTCGGTGGTGCCGCCGAAGGGATGCAGGCGTATGCTGAGGAGCTTCATGCGCGGCGCAGGTCCTGGATGATGTCGAGCGCCACCTGCGCGTCGCCGGGGTGTTCCGGATCAGCGAGCAGCGCCGTGAGCAGCGCATGGGGCAGTGTGCCATCGGGGAAGCGCGCGGCGATCTCGGTTGGTGTGAGCACCTCTTCCACATCGACCTCCGTGGTCAGGTGGAGGAAGCGGGTGCGCAGGCTTTCCAACAGCGCGGTCAGTTGGTTGAGCAGCACGTGGTCCAAGCGGCCGTTCAGCTGCAGGTCGAGCACGGTGTTCGGTGCGTCCCATGCGGCCAACTGCTGCTCCAGCCCAAGAATATCGTTGGCGTGCTCCAGCGTGGCGGTCCTGCGGTGGAAGCGGATGGCACCTGTGGTGAGCTGTTCGTAGTGGCAGGTGCCGTCGATCTCCAACTCGATGTACCAGGCGTGGCCCGGATGGTTGCAGCGCACCGAGTCGGGCGTGTGGATGCCCGGCATGAAGTACAGCGGACGGCCCACGGTACCCGGTGCCGGTGCAGGCACATGGATGTGGCCGAGCAGCCAGGTATGCACACCGGCGGAGCGCAGCTGGGCCTCGGTCATATTGAAGTAGCGCTGGTCCGCATCGAGGCCCAGGCCCTCCACGTTGCCATGGGCGAGGCCGACATGGAGCATGCCATCCGGCTTGTCGGCACCGGCCACCCAGCCGGTCATGGGTTCGCTGCCGTACTTGCTCGGGCAAGGGCAGGCGTGGAAGCGCACAGCGCCCTCGTCCAGGTGGTAGTCCATGATGGACTGTTCGGTGAGGGCGATTACGTTGCTGCCCTCTGCGGCCCTGCGGAAGGTCTTCCAGAGCTTGCTCTCCGGCCCTTCACAGTAGTCGTGGTTGCCCGCGAGCACCAGTGCGGCCTCGCCCTCGAAGCCCTTGAGCACGTCGACGGCCTGCGCAATGAGTGCGCCGGGCACGGAGAGCTTGTCGAACAGGTCGCCGGCCACCACCAGGAAGTGTGCGTGGCGCTCGTTAGCCGCGGATACCAGGCGCCGGAGCGCGGCGATGCGTTCCTGCCACAGCCGCTCACGGACCCCATCGGGTAAGTGGCTGAAGGAGATGCCTATATGGTTGTCAGCGGTATGTATGATCCTGATGGGCATAGGACGAAGATGGCGCACAAATGTCGGTCGGCACTACGTCAGAATGCGTCGTAGCAGGCTTGTGGCTCCAAGGTCAAAAGACGAAGAAGCTGAGGGATCGCATTACGGCGTCCGGCTGCACTGGCGGCGTTGTAGCGAAAATCAGTATGGCTCTTGGGGAAGGGCTCCTCGCGCCCCTTACCCCCTGAACCGCACCATCACGGTGTTGCCCTTCTCCTCCCGACGGGTCTCCAATTGGTCCTTTAAGGCATTGACAAGGGAGGACAGCGAGGCATGCCCGTAGCTGCGCGGGTCGAAACCAGGGTCCAGACGGCGCAGCGCCTGACCGATGAGGCTGAGCGAGGCCTCCTCCTCCTCGCCCTTGGCGATGTTGAAGGCCTTGCGCAGCTTGCGCATCAGCTCTCCGTTCTGCGAGAGCTTCACGGGCTGGGTCTTCGCGGTGGAGGTGGTGCGCTTGCTGCGCTCTTTCCCGGCCCCACCTGCTCCTGCGCCTGGTCCTGCCTCCTGAACATCGAGGTTCTCCACGTAGATGAAGCGCTCGCAGGCCTTCACGAATGCGTCCGGGGTCTTCTTTTCGCCCACTCCCATCACGAAGAGACCGCTCTCGCGCAGGCGGGTCGCCAGTCGCGTGTAGTCGCTGTCGCTGCTCACGATGCAGAAGGCGTCCACCAGCTCGCCGTGGAGGATGTCCATGGCGTCGATGATCAGCGCGCTGTCCGTGCTGTTCTTGCCCTTCGTGTAGGCGAACTGCTGCACCGGCTGGATGGCGTTGCTGTTCAATAGGTCCTTCCAACCGCTCATGCCCTGTGTGGTCCAGTCGCCGTAGATGCGCCGGATGGTGATGGTGCCCTGCTTGCTCACCTCCTCCAGGATGGCGGCCAACCGCTTGGGCGCCGCATTGTCACCATCGATCAGCAATGCGATCGTGGTGTCGTTGATCTTCTTCATGCCCGGTGAAGGTAGGCGCTGGTCTACATCGTCCCCTTCAGCATCTTGTTCCAGTACAGCCAGGGCAGCATGTGCTTCTTCAGCACCCACATGCTCCACAGGGGCTTGCTGGTGTCGAAGAGCTTGCTCAGCAGCGGGTCACTGTCGCGCACGTTATCGTACTTGAACTCGGCGAGGAGCATCTTGCCGTAGCCGGTCACCAGCGGGCAACTGCTATATCCCTCGTACTTCGCGGGGGAGAGCATGCCATCCTTGATGCGCTGCAGGATGTTGGCCACCACCACGGGCGCCTGTTTGCGGATCGCCGCGCCGGTCTTGGCCGTGGGCAGCGCGGCGGCATCGCCCAATCCGAAGATGTTTGCGTAACGCTTGTGCTGCAGGGTGT
>CAYZBO010000112.1:0-8421 GCA_964476665.1 uncultured Chryseobacterium sp.
CGTCCATATTGGGCTCATCCTATGTTTGACCAAGGCTTAACCGGACAGCAGTGACTGCCCATAACCTGTTGAAAGGACGAAGGTCAACAGGACAAGGGTCGTCAGGTGACGCAGGGAAATGCTTGTCCAGGCTGGCAAGTTGATCATGATTGGGTGGTTCTACAGGTCCCAGGTGTCAGGAAGCCTGCGAACAACATGGGCATTCATCTGCGTCATCTGCGGCTTGAATTCAGCCTATCCTCTACGGCCTGCTCACCGGAAGTAGCCCAACAGCTCTTCCTTGAAGTATTGCAGCGCGTTCTTCACCCCCAGTGGCAACCCACCACCCAGAGCGCACAGGCTACCGATCTCCATGGTCTCCACCAGGTCGTCGAAGAGCTTGCGGTCTATCTGGTAGCCTTCGGTGCGGGCCTTGTGCAGCAGCTCCTCGCCACGCTTGCTGCCGATGCGGCAGGGGAAGCACTTGCCGCAGCTCTCCACCGCGGTGAACTGGAAGAGGTGTTCCAGGTACTCGATCATCGGGAAGTCCTCCGGGATGCACAGCACGCTGGCGTGGCCCAACAGGAAGCCTTCCTTCTGGAACGATTCGAAGTCGATGCTCAGTGCGTCGATCTTGCTCAAGGGAACGATGCCACCCAACGGACCACCGATGTGCAGGGCCTTCACCTTCTTCCTGAAGCCTTGACCGAGCTCATCGATCACAGTGCGCAGCGGTGTGCCGCACTCCACTTCATACAGTCCCGGACGGTTGAAGGCACTGTCCAGGGATACCAGCTTGGTGCCGTTGCTCTTCTCGCTGCCGAGCTTGGTGAAGGCGGCGCCACCGTGCTCGATCACCCAGGGGACACAGGCCAGGGTCTCCACGTTGTTCACCACCGTGGGCCGGTTGAAGAGGCCCTGTTGGGCGGGGTACGGCGGACGCGTACGCACTTCACCCCGCTTGCCTTCGATGCTGTTCAGCAGGGCCGTCTCCTCACCACACACGTATGCACCTGCGGCCTTGATCACCTTGAAGCGCCAGTTGAAGCCGCTGCCTTTGATGTTGGTGCCGATCCAGCCTTTGGCCTCCAGGTCCGCGACGGCCTGCTTCACGATCTCCACCGCTTCGGGGTACTCGGCCCGGATGTAGAGCACACCGGTGTCGGCACCCACGCAATAGCCGGCGATCATCATGCCCAGCAGCACGCGGTGCGGACGTTGCTCCAGCAGGTAGCGATCGCTGAAGGCGGCAGGGTCGCCCTCGTCGGCATTGCACACGATGTATTTGCGCGAGCCCGGGTTGAGGCTCACATCCTGCGCATCGCGGCACGCCTGTAGTTTGAAGCCCATCGGGAAGCCCGCACCGCCGCGTCCGCGGATGGTGGCCGTCTTGATCTCGTTCAGGATGTCGGCGCTGTCGCTCTTCAGCACGCGTTCCCACACGGCATAGAACTCCTCCAGCGGAGGCATGGGCGCGGTGAGGATGGGTCGCGCCATCGAGGTGCCCACATGATGGCGGTCCGTCACCTGGGTCGACGGCAGGCTGTTCGATGCAAGGATCCCGTCGAGGTCATTGATGGCATCACCACTGTAGTTGTGCCCACCGATGTTGAACGCACTGTTCTCGTGGCAGCGTCCCAGACAGCACATGTGGCCGATCTCTTCTTCCTTGAAGTGCTTGCGCAGTTCATGGTGCACCTTGTCCTGTGTGCCGGCCACCAGGCAGGTGCTGCCATTGCACACGTACACCTTCTTCCCCTGGTTCTCGCGGCGCAGGAAGTCGTAGAAGCTGCTGGTGCCGTATGCGATGGCCTCGCCAACGAGGAAGTCATCGGCCACCTGTGTCAGTGCGTCCGCTGCCGGTGAACCACCGTTGGCATCAGCGGCCTGTTGCAGGCGTTCCCAAAGTGGATCGTTCAGTTCCTTGTCCGGACGGCCGGAGAGGGAGGAGATGTTCTTGGACATGGCACCAAGGTATGAAGGCCGCCGAACGCAAGGCCGCCACTGTCACACCCCATTGTTATCGTCCCCTCGCTTTGGCTTCCGGGTGTAGCGCTTCTTGTTGGGCACCACCTTCTCACGGAAGCGCCCGTCCAACGCACCGGCCTCCTTCTGGGCCTTACGTTTGGCAGCGCGCTCGATCGCGTCGAGCTCCTTGCGGGTGATGCGCTTTTTCTTGGCCATGCCGCTCACTGTTCATCCATGCGGTGCAGGGCCGCCTTCCGCATGGCCTGCGCACGCTCCCTGCCAAGATACTGTTCCACTCCGGCATGCACCAGATACACTAACGGCGTGCTCAGCACCGCCACCAACAGCTTGTAGGTGTAGGCCGTCAACACCAGCGCCGTGGCCATCGCGAAGCTCATGTCCTTGAAGATCCAGAAGGCCACGTAGGTCACCACCACGCTGTCGATCAGCTGACTGATCAACGTGCTGCCCGTGGCACGCAACCAGATACGGCGGTCACCGGTGTAGCGCTTGATGGCACGGAAGCTGAACGCATCCACCAACTGGCCCACCACGAACGCGGTGAGCGATCCCACGATGATGTTCATGCCCTGCCCGAAGACCGCCGCGAACGCTGCCTGCATGTCCGGCACGCCCTCCCCAGAGCTGCTCCCCACCCACCAGCCCTCCTCGGCAGGCATCCGGATGGCGAGGTACAGCATCGCGAAGGCGAAGGTGATCAGCCCAGCTGTCAGCAGTGTGAGAAAACGCACACCGCGCACGCCGTAGTAATCGTTCACCACATCGGTCATGATGAAAACGATGGGCCAGGGCAGCACGCCCACGCTGAGCACGAAGCTGAGGTGGTCCTGGCCCAGCAAGCTGAAGTCCGTTCTTGGCAGACCCAGCAGCGTTTCCAACTGGAACAGCTTCACGCCGATCATCTCTGCGATGAGCGCATTGGCCACGAAGAATCCGCCCAGTACCAGGTAAAGGCGGGTGGCCTTGTCGGCAAGGATGGAGTGGATCATGGAAGATCGGCAGGGGGCAACACGGTGACAAGATCGCCAACACGCACGGTTCCCGCATCAGCGCATACGGCGTTCATACCGAACAGCACCTTGTTGCCCTTGCTCCGGAAGGTGGCAAGGGTGCGCAGAGGTTCCGTGCTGCGCGCACCGGTTGCCTGGTCCGTGTTGATGATCACGCAGCGTCCACACGGCTTCACCAGCTCGAAGCGCACACCACCAACTTGCACTGTGCGCCACGCATCCTCCACCCACGGTGCTGCCCCTTCGATCACCAGGTTCGGGCGGAAGCGGTCCATGGGCACAGGAGCCCATGCCGTGCCATGTGCCAGCCTACCACGTTCGTTCAGGTCCCGGAGCGAGGCTGCGTTCACCAGCAAGTAAGGGAAGCCATCGCTCAAGGAGGTGAGTGCGTTCGCATACCGACCATCCGTGCGACGACGGGTACTGATGGGCTGATACACGAGTTCCAACGGCTTGCTGCAACGTTCACTGAACCATGCGCTCAAGTCGGATGGGGCGGGGATGCAGCGCACCCGATCGCTCCATACGCTGCACATGCGCGTGTGCGCTGCATCCACTGTCCAAGGCAGGTCGAGGTGGGCGCCATCCCGCGTATCGCGCACCCGGAAGCCTTCCACCAACGGTTCAGTATGCAACATCGCCAGCACGGGCAGTTCGCGTTGCGTCACGAAGCAGCCCTCCGCGTCCACCAGCATCCAGCGTCGGTCATGCTCCAGACCGCGATCGCTGAGCCTTGCTTCGCTCACCGCCATGCCACCCAACGATTTGATGGGGTGCAGGTGCAGGGAGGCAAGTCGCAATTCCATCACAGGCTGCGGATCACGCGCTCCAACACCTCCCGCTCGCCCACCCGGATGCGCAGGAAGTACAGGCCAGGTGCAGCCGGCAGCACGATGCGACACCGCGTGTTGTGGTGCTCCACCGAAGCCTGCACAGCGCGACCGCTCGCATCATGTACACCCAGCACACGCAGGCGATCACTTCCGCCGTGGTCGACCCATAGGATACCGTCGATGCTGGGGTTGGGCCATACGTGGAGCGCTTCCGCAGCCGCCTGCATCATGCCCAGCGGACCACTGTCCGTGCTGTCTTCAGCCACCAGTGTGGGCCGCCCGTCAGAGGCATCGAGCATGTCGCGGAACTGATCGATGGGGCCGCTGTGCATGCTGAACATCTCCGCGTTCCACAGGGGTGGCATGGGCTGGTAGTACACCCGGGCGAACGCCCGCAGTGTGCCGCTCTCACCCTGCACCGGCACATGGTACCACACCATGTCCGTACCGCTGCCTTCCACGCCGTTCACGTCCCGGTTGAAGTTGGGGTCGATCAACGCAGTGCCCGCGATGCGCGTGGTGTCGTAGCTCGGATGCGCCATGCTGAAGCCGAGCGGCGTCAGTCGGTTGTCCTTGATCGGGTCCTTTGCACGCTCCAGCACGGTGGTCACGTTGCCGTTCACATCGCCCATCACCAGTTCATAGATCTGCGCTTGATCTTCCGCCCTGATCACATCATGATGCGGCTCGTAGCCTTCATCATGTCCGATCACTTCGTGCGTGGCATCGGTCAGACCGCTGGCGAAGAGCGTATCGCCGGCCGCGTTCACCACCACGAAGGTGATGAAGGCGCGTCGGGAGGGATAGCCGCTTGGGAAGCGGTGTCCTGCCCGGTTGGTGAGCTGCACGGAATAGTAGGCGGTGTCGCTGTCGCGGTCCACCAGGTCAAGGTCCACCTCCAGGGTATGTTGCGTCAGCAGGCGCCTACTGCGGGCGATGGTGCTGTCGAACTGCACGTCGGTGGCCGGGATCCCGAGCACCTGCTTGTTGGCCTTCATCAGTTCCAGCATGTGCACATTACCGCCGACGAGGTGGTGCAGACCGTAAGGGGTCTGCGGGTTGAGGAACGCATACTCCGCAGCAAGGATGATCGGATCCTGGATGCGTGGCATATGGCACGTGTTGCAGTGCACCTCGGTGGCGCTGTAGATGCTGTTCTTCCACTCGTGATAGGTGGCCTGCTCCACGAACTTGTCTCCCGTAATGTTGCCATCAAGGTCGATGGTCTCGGTGATCAGCGTATGGCAGCCCGCGCAGACCTTGCTGTTGATGATGTGCGCGCCGAAGCCCGGGGTGAAGCGCACGAAGAATTCCATGATGGCCGGGTTGATCTGGTCATCGGCATAGGGGCCGTACACCCGGGCGGAGTCGAACATCAGCTCGCCGCTGAAGAACGAGCCTGCCTGCGCTTCGGATTGCATGTGGCAACTCAGGCAGCTCACACCATCCAGCCCAAGCGTACTGGTATCCAAGTGTGCCATGGTGAAGGGGGCATGACCCAGCAGACGCTCCTCGTGCATGCCCAGCGGTGCGTGGCAGCTCAGACACTTGTTCTCGATGGCAATGCCGTGCTGTGGGTTCACCATCACTTCGTGGCTCACCTTGGCGCGAAAGAAGGGGTCGCGTGCGCTGTTGGCCATCAGCGTGCTGCGCCAGTCATCGACCACGTTCACATCACGCCCCTGTGCATCGATGCTTGCCAGCCCGTTCGGGTCGTGCCCATGGCAGCCCGCGCAGCGACCGGCACTCGTGAAATAGGTGCTGATCAGCACCGGTAGGTCGCCCCCACTTCGCAGCAGGGCCAATTCCAACCCGCTATGCGGACCCTTCACCGGCCGGGTGGCCGCTCGCCAGCCGCTGAACAGCGCCACCAGCGCCACCAGCACGGTCAGGGTGATCCATGTGTTCCGTTGCATCCGCCTCCCGGTCCTGCCGCCGGTCACCACAAAAGAACAGCATGTGGCACCAATGGTTCCAGCCAACCCTGCGCCTTCCTTGCAGGCCCGTGACCATTGCTGCACTACCAGGGCAACAACAGCACGGCCACTGCGGCCACGACCAACAGCACATCCTGACTGCGGGGGTGCAACATCAGCGCTTTCATCGGACTTCCGACGCAGGCGCACCCCTGCGGTCACACACCAGGCACGATCAGCCCCGCGTTGTTCATCTTCCGGCACCGACCTCCCATCCCCCACACCAATACCGGCCTACTTTCGTCCCATGCTCCGCCTGCTCGTCGTTCCCACGTTCCTGCTCACCAGCATGCTCGCTGCCCAGACCGTGGAGCCCTTCGTGGATCATTGGGACGCCAAGAAGACCATCAAACGCAGCGAGGGGCTCATGGTCAACGGCCGCGAGTGGGGCGAATGGAAGTTCTACGATCGCGAAGGACGCCTCGTGGAACAGGCCGACTTCAAGGCCGGAGAACGTGATGGCCGTGTACGGGTGTACTATGAGAACGGCCAGGTTCAGCATGATGGCTGGTTCAAGCGGGGCAAGGAGGACAGCCTGCGAACCAGCCGCTACCGCGATGGTGACATCATGGAGCAGGGCATGCACCGCAACGGCCAAAAGACAGGGCCCTGGCTCTACTTCTACCCGGACAGCGTGCCCATGCTGCGTGAAGTGTGGCAGGACAGCCTGGTACTTGTGACGGACGCGTGGGACAGCACCGGGACAGCCACCATCACCGAGGGCACCGGCACCCTCCGAAGCTGGTATCCCAGCGGTCGCCAGCAGGAGGAATGCAGCTTTGCGCAGGGCGTGCGCAACGGACCCTGCCTGCTCAACCACCCTGCCGGCAACCTGGCACAGCGCGGCACCTACCGCGGCGGCGTGAAGGACGGCAGATGGGAGTACGGCTACTCCAACGGTCGCACAGAAAAGGTGGAGCATTACGTGAACGGTACCCTCACCGGAAGCTTCCGCCACTGGAACCGTGCGGGTCAACCCGACATTACGGGCCGCTATGCCAGCGGGCTGAAGGACAGCACCTGGACCTGGTACCGCGCCGATGGTACCAAGGAGATGGAAGGCCCCTTCGTGCAGGACCAGCGCAGCGGTGTGTGGAAGCACTGGTACCCCAACGGCCAGCTGCAGAGCACCGGGACCTATGTGGCCGACAAGGAGGAGGGCGAGTGGGTGTACTTCTACGAAGGTGGACAGTTCTGGCGGAAAGGCCCGTACAAGGCCGGGGTGAAGGATGGCTCTTGGACCACTTGGTATGAAGGGGGGCAAAAGCTGCAGGAAGGCCCCTACGTGGGTGGAAAGGAGGAAGGGGAGTGGAGCAGTTGGTTCGAGAACGGTGCATTAAAAACAAAAGGGACCTTCGCACAAGGGCGGATGAACGGTCGATGGACCGGATTCTTCCCCACAGGAGAGCCCGATTTCGAAGGCTTCTACCAGAACGACCTGAAACACGGTCCATGGAAGCTCTATTTTGAACCCGCACCGGGAAAGTCCCTCGGTGGCCGTGTGCGCGAGGAGGGCAGCTATGTGGACGGTCGTAAGAGCGGGCGCTGGACCAGCTACAGCGTCAACGGACTGCCCATCAGCGAAGGGCTCTTCGCCAACGGCACGCCCACCGGCCCATGGACCTACTACGACGATGCAGGGGTGAAGATGCGCGAGCAGTCCTTCCAGAACGGTGACCCGCATGGCCCCTGTAAGGTGTATGACCAGCGCGGCCGTGTGGTGCAGGAAATGACCTACAAGGAAGGCCGCCTGCATGGCACCATGAATTTCTACGATCGCAGTGGCAAGGTCACGAAAAGTGTGGAGTACGAGGAAGGGCAGTTGAAGAAGGCCGCTCCGCCGGCCCCTCAGAAAGGCGGAGCAGCCCCGGCTCAGGTGCCTGGAGGCAGACGGTGAAAGCGGGCCCTTGTGAACGCGTTCTCCGACCACCGCATGGTGGAAAGCCGCTGAAGCGAACCACCTGCACGGTCCGTCATCCGCAAGGCCACGACGGATCGGGCACACCAGTGTCACCGGGCATCGGGAAGCCATGCTCGGGCTGTCCCTGCTCGGCTATCCGGAGCGCAGGGATGACCCAGGGCAGACCCTCCCATCGTCCCTCGATCCGTCGCGGTCAATGCAGGCATGATCGCGGTCAGCATGTCCCCCCTGAAAAAACCCGAACTTTGCGCCTCGGAACGAACGGAGGACCAACCTATCCCCTACCCCAATGGCAACCGGACTGAAAGACGTGGACTACGGCCTGGAGAAGATCATGGCCGATGCACAGGACTTCCTGCCCCTGCTGGGCACGGACTACGTGGAGCTATACGTGGGCAACGCCAAACAGAGCGCCCACTACTACAAGAGCGCGTGGGGCTTCCAGAGCGTGGCCTACGCCGGCCTGGAAACGGGCGTGAAGGACCGCACCAGCTACGTGCTGCAGCAGGACAAGATCCGCCTGGTGCTGACCACGCCGATGGGCCCCGACAGCCCGATCAACGACCACATCCGCAAGCACGGCGACGGCGTGAAGGTGATCGCCCTGTGGGTGCCCGATGCGAAGAAGGCCTGGGAGGAGACCACCAAGCGCGGTGCGAAGAGCTTCATGGAGCCCGTGCGCGAGGAGGATGAGCACGGCTACGTGGTGCGCA
>CAYZBO010000113.1:0-8375 GCA_964476665.1 uncultured Chryseobacterium sp.
AGGACGGCTTCGTGAAGCTGATCTTCGACGCCAAGTACGGCGAGCTGCTGGGCGCCCACATGATCGGTGCCAACGTGACGGAGATGATCGCTGAATGCGTGAGCATCCGCAAGCTGGAGACCACCGGCCACGAGATCATCAAGACCGTGCACCCGCACCCCACCATGAGCGAAGCCATCATGGAGGCGGCCGCAGCGGCCTACGGCGAGGTGATCCACCTGTAGGAAATGGGAAAGGCGAAAGCGGGTAGCTGAGAGCACCCCGGAGGGGTCCAGCCATCCGCTTTCACCTTTCATCCTCCGTACCGATGTCCGCTGCGCCCCATCCCTCCTCCGACGCCGCTCGGTTCTTCGACCGCACCAGCGCCACATACCGCGCCAAGTACGGCACGGAGAGCCCGTTCCACCACTACTACTTCAACGAGCGGCTGGACAAGGCCACTGCGGGGCTGGACCTTGCGGGCTGCACGGTGCTGGACATCGGCAGCGGCACGGGCAACTTGTACGAGCACCTGGCGCCCCGCTCGCCCGGCATGCGGTTCCTGGCCAGCGATGTGAGCGCGGGCATGCTGGCGCAGAGCCCGGTGCCCGCGGCGGACCGCTTCGTGGGCCATGCCTACGAGATCGCCTTCCCCGTGCAGGCCTTCGATGCGGTCTTCATGCTGGGCGTGACCACCTATCTGAGCCCGGAGGAGCTGGCGCGCAACCTGGCCTTCATCGGGAACGCGCTGAAGCCGGGCGGGCATGCGGTGATCACCTTCACCCACGCCCGCGGCCTGGACACCTGGAGCCGTCGCCTGGCCAAACTACCGCTGCGCCTGCTGGGCCGCCGAGACAAGGTGCTGAGCTCCGGCCTGCGCACCTACACCTACTCGGTGGCGGATGCCACGCGGATCGTGGGCGCCCACCTGCGCATAGACCGCTGCAGCTTCCACAACCACACCATCTTTCCCTTCAACCTGCTGTTGCCGCGCGCCTCCATCCGACTGGCGGAGCGCATCGACCGGCTGCCCGCCAACCACTGGCTTCACCGCTGGCTGAGCTCGGACCTGGTGCTGCACTGCAGCAAGCCCTGAGCAAGGCAACCACGGCGCGAACGAGCGTCTTGGCTGTGGACAAGGAGGACGGCTGACCAGCCCCCACCGGCACCCTTCCATCGCATGCCCAGGATCCTCCGCATCATCAACCGCTTCAACCTCGGCGGCCCCACGCACAATGCCGCGTACCTGACCCGCCACCTGCCGCCCGAGTTCGAGACCCTGCTGGTGGGCGGCAGCCAGGAAGCCACGGAGGAGGGCAGCCACCACATCCTGGACGCGGTGGGCGTGAAGCCCCTGATATTGCCTGAGCTACAGCGGGAAGTGGCCCCCTGGCGCGACCGGGGCGCCTACCGACGCATCAAGCAATTGATCAAGGAGTACAAGCCCGACATCGTGCACACCCATGCCGCGAAGGCGGGTGCCGTGGGCCGCATGGCCGCCGCCGATCTGGGGGTGAAGGTGATCGTGCACACCTTCCATGGCCACGTGTTCCACAGCTACTTCGGGCCGGTGCGCACGGCCTTGTACAAGAGCATCGAGCGCTACCTCGCCCGCCGCTCCACCCGCATCATCGCCATCAGCGAACAGCAGCGGGAGGAACTGGTGAACGTGCACCGCATCTGCCCCGCCAGCAAGGTGAGCGTGATCCCCCTGGGCTTCGACCTGAGCCGCTTCCACACCGACCAGGAGCGCAAGCGCGCCCTGTTCCGCGCGGTGTACGGTGTGGCGGACGATGAAGTGGCGATCGGCATCGTGGGGCGGCTGGTGCCGATCAAGAACCACGACCTCTTCCTGGACGTGATCGCCGGGGTGCGGCAGCGCACGAACAAGCGGATACGGGCGTTCATCGTGGGCGATGGGGAGGAGCGCGGACGGCTGGAGGAGCGGGCGCGGGCGCTGGGCTTGGAGGTGGCCGTGGGGCCGCAGCTCAGCGGCCGGGGGCTGGCGCAGGCTTCCCTGAACGGGCCGGTCGTCGCCCCCGCAACGCTCACCTTCACCTCCTGGCTGAAGGAGGTGGACGTGGTGAACGCGGGCCTGGACATCGCGGTGCTGACGAGCCTGAACGAGGGCACGCCGGTGAGCCTTATCGAAGCACAGGCCGCGGGCAGGCCCATCGTGAGCACGCGGGTGGGCGGCATCGGTGACGTGGTGGACGTGGGCGGCACCGCCCTGCTGCGGCCCAGCGGCGATGTGGAGGGCCTGCGTACCGACCTGCTGCGGCTGGTGGAGGACGATGCGCTGCGGGGGCGCATGGGCGCCGGCGGCTGGCCCCTGGTGGCCGAGCGCTTCCACTACACCCGGCTGGTGAAGGACATGGCCGCACTGTACCACCAGCTCCTGGACCGATGAGCCTGAGAAGCGAACGTTACTTTTGCCGGGATATGCACCACCTGACGCGCCGTTCCCTGTTCCTGGGCTTGATGATCGCACTGCTCAGCAGCTGCACCATCAACAGGGACATCATGTTCAAGACGACGACGGACCACACGTTCGACACCTTCCAGGATTCGGCCTCGGACCAGTTGCGGCTGCAGGCGAACGACGTGTTCCAGTTCCGCCTGTTCGCCAACGATGGCTTCAAGATCATCGACCTGGTGAGCGAGGGGGCCATCCGGGAAGCCCAGTTCATGAACCGCAGCATGTTCACCTACTTCATCGAGTACGATGGCATGGTGAAACTGCCGCTGCTGGGCCGGGTGAAGCTCAAGGGCCTCTCGGTACGCGAGGCGGAACTGATGCTGGAGGACCGCTACACCCAGTACTACAACCGCCCCTTCGTGCAGCTGATCGTGAACAACCGCCGGGTGGTGGTCTTCCCTGGCGGCGGGGGCGATGCACGCATCATTCCCCTGGAGAACCAGAACACCACCCTGCTGGAAGTGCTGGCCACGGCGGGCGGCATCAACCGGCGGGGCAACGCCTCCCGCGTGAAGCTGTTCAGGCATGACGAGGACGGCACGCGCAAGGTGTACCAGTTCGACCTGTCCACCATCGAAGGATTGAAGTATGCGGACATCGTGATGCAGGGGGATGACGTGCTCTACGTGGAGCCGAACCCGGAACTGGCGCGCGAGTTCCTGCAGGACCTCACACCCATCGTCACCCTGCTCACCAGCATCGTGCTCGTCATCGGCATCGTGCGCGGATTCAACTAAGGCAGCCAGCAGGAGATGCTACAGGACGAAGCCAGCCAACGTAGTCTCAACTTCGAGAGCTACAAGGAGCGCATCACCAACTTCAGCAATGAGTTCGAGCTGGGGTTGTTCATCCACATCGTGCAGAAGAGCCTGCTGTGGATCGCACTGGTGATCCTGCTGGCCGTGGCGAGCGGTTTCCTGTACCTGCGCTACACCTCGCCGGTATACAGCGCGCGGGTGGTGCTGCAACTGCGCGATACCAACACGGCCCAGGATATCCTGAACGTGGCCCCCTTCGCCGAGGACCGACCCATCAGGGCCGACGTGGAACTGATGCGCAGCCGGTTCTTCATGCGCAGGACCCTGGAGAACCTGGACCTGGAGGTGAGCTACTACAACCGGGGCCAGATCCTCACCGAGGAGTATTACACACGCAGCTTCTTCCGGGTGAAGGAGCTGACCGTGCATGACGCACGTGTGCGTGACACCCCCATCATGATCTTCCTGGACGACCCTGCACAGGTGAGGCTGTCGTACGTTGTGGGCAACACCAAGCGGGAGTTCACCTTCCGTGCGAACGAGATCATCCGCACACCGGAGTTCAGCTGCACGTTGGAGGTGGACCGCGACCGGCCCAAGCCCCCCACGGCCGATGCGGAGGTGTCGCTCTACTTCAAGATCAACTCCATCAAGGCGCTGATGGACCGCTTCGCCGGCACCATCGACGTGAAGATCGCCGATGAGCAGGCCCAGACCGTGGAGGTGGTGTGCCGCAACCAGAACCAACTGCTGGCCCGCGACATGGTGCAGGCGATCGCCGAATCGTTCATCGCCTACGATGTGGAGCGCAAGACCGAGAGCGCCGGGGCCATCATCCGCTTCATCAGGGCACAGAAGGACACCGTGTTCGAGCAGCTCCGCAGTTCGGAATACGCCCTGCAGCAATTCCAGGTGGACAACAAGGTGACCCGGCTGGACCAGCTGACCCCCATGTACCTGGAGCAGACCCGGATGCTCGAGCAGCAATTGATCGAGCTGAACCAGGATATCGCCCTGTTGAACGAACTGCGCCGCAGCACGGACCGGCCCATGCCGGAGATCACCGTGCAGGACCTGCTGCCGCTGCTGATGGGATCCAAGCACCAGGCCACCCTGGCGGACATGATCAACGAGCTGGACGATCTGCTCCGCGCACGTTATGAACTGGCCACCGAGGTGACCGGCGCGCACAACACGATCAAGGCGGTGGAGTCCAGGATCGAGGCACAGAAGGGGCTGCTGATCGCCAGCATCAACTCCATCCGCGACCGTGCCATCTTCCAGAAGGGGCAGGTGGAGAGCTCCCTGAACGACATCGACGCGAAGTTCCTCACCCTGCCGGAGAAGGAGCTGCACTTCGCCCGGATCGAACGCCTCTTCAACATCAACGAGAAGTACTACACGATGCTGCTGGAGAAGGATGTGGAGTACCGCATCAGCAAGGCCGGCTTCGTGCCCGAGAACCAGATCCTGGAGGAGGCCACCGTGCCCACCGAGCCGCTCTACCCCAAGCGCAACGTGATCCTGGTGACCTACCTGGTGGGCGGCATCATCGTGAGCCTGCTGCTCATCCTGCTCCGCTACATCCTGCACGACAACATCACCTCGCTCCACGACATCGCCAAGCTCTCCAATGCCAGCATCGGCATCCTGGGGATGGTGCCCAAGTACAAGAAGGACATCCCCATCTCCCAACTGCTGATCGACAAGAACCCGAAGTCGCTCATCGCCGAGTCGTTCCGAAGCGTGCGCACCAACCTGCAGTTCATCGACAACAGTCCGGGACCCAAGGTAGTGGCCGTCACAAGCACCATCTCGGGCGAGGGGAAGACCTTCGTGGCCATCAACCTCGGCGGCATCATCTCGGTGAGCGGCAAGCGGGTGATCATCATCGACCTGGACATGCGCAAGCCCAAGATCCACCTGGGCTTCGGGGTGGAGAACATCCGGGGCATGAGCACCATCCTCATCGGCAAGGACGAGGTGGCCAACTGTGTGCAGAAGAGCAGCCTGGAAGGCCTTGACTTCATCACCGCGGGCCCCATTCCCCCCAACCCATCGGAGCTGATCATCAACCCGCGGATGATGGAGGTGGTGAAGGAACTGAAGCAGCAGTATGATGTAGTGCTGATCGACAACCCGCCCGTGGGGCTGGTGACCGACGGCATCCCGATGATCCAGATGGCCGACTACCCCATCTACATCTTCCGGGCGGACTACAGCAAGAAGCAGTTCGTGCAGAACGTGGACCGCCTGATCAACGAGAACAACATCACCCGCCTGAGCGCGGTGCTCAACGGCGTGGACATCGACCGCAACAAGTATGGCTACAACTACGGCTACGGCTACGGTTACGGCTATGGCTACGGCTATGGCTACGGCCAGGGCTACGCAGGTGGCTATTACGAGGAGCGCGGCACGAATAAGCGGCGGGGTTTCATGAACTGGTTGCTGGGCCGATCATGAACGTGCTGACCACCCCCCTCCCCGGCCTGCTGAGGCTGGTACCGCGCCAATTCGCCGACGAGCGCGGCCGCTTCATCGTCACCTTCGATCAGGCCGTGTTCGACCGTGCCGTGGGCGCCCCCACCCACTTCGTGCAGGACAACGAAAGCACCTCGCGCAAGGGTGTGCTGCGCGGTCTGCACTTCCAACTGCCCCCCAGCGCACAGGGCAAGCTGGTGCATGTGGTGCGGGGCAGCGTGCTGGACGTGTGCGTGGACCTGCGGCCCGACAGCCCCACCCGCGGCGGCCATTACAAGCAGGTGCTGGACCCCGTGCAGAAGGAGCTCCTGTGGATCCCCCCGGGCTTCGCCCATGGGTTCGTGGCCCTGGAGGACGATACGGTCTTCGCCTACAAGTGCACGGCGCTCTATGACCCGGCCAACGAACGCTGCATCCGCTGGAACGACCCCGACCTGGCGATCGACTGGGGCGTGGCGGACCCGCTGGTGAGCACAAAGGATGCCGCCGGCGCACGCTTCAACGAACGCGTCTGGTGGCCTGCTGCCTGAACCATGTACAGCCCCACCCAGCTCTTCCTCATTTACTCCGGCCTGTTCTTCGCGGCACTGGTCTTCAGCATCCTGGTGAATTCGCTGTTCATGCGCTTCTCACACACCCTGGGGATACGCGGCACCGACCACATGCTGGTGCGCTGGAGCAGCACGGCCAAACCGGCCTTTGGCGGGATCGGCTTCTTCATGCTCTTCCTGGTGAGCTTCACCCTGCACGGGGTTATCTTCCCGGGCCGCGCGGGCACCACCCTGCGACCGGAGCTCTTCGGCCTGCTCGCCGCCACCTCGCTGGGCTTCCTCATGGGCCTGGCGGACGACGCCTACAACACCAAGCCCCTGCTCAAGTTCATCATCCAGGTGAGCTGCGGGCTCATCCTCATCGCTTCGGGCACCTCGATCGACCTGTTCGATGCCGACTGGGCGGACCACCTGCTGACCGTGCTGTGGGTGGTGGGGATGATGAACTCCATCAACATGCTGGACAACATGGACGGCATCACCACCAGCGTGAGCATCGGCGTGCTGAGCGCCGTGCTGGTGCAGATGCAGGTGCTGCAGACCGACGAGACCGTGCACACCATCCTGATCATCGGCGTGCTGGCCGCGCTGGCGGGCTTCCTGTTCTTCAACTGGCATCCCTCGCGCATGTACATGGGCGATACCGGCAGCCAATTCCTGGGCGTGTTCCTGGCCTACCTGGCCATCCGCTTCCTGTGGACCCCCCCCTCGCCCACCGGCACCTTGGAAGCGCCCCGCCAGATCGTCATGCCGCTGATCGCCCTGTTGCTGCCGATCGTTGACACCACGATCGTATCCATCAACCGCATCGCGCGCGGCAGCTCGCCCTTCGTGGGCGGCCGCGACCACACCACCCACCACCTGAGCTACGCCGGGCTGAGCGATGCCCAGGTGGCCCTGACCTTCGTGGGGCTCTCCCTGCTGAACGTGTTCCTCATCTTCGTGGCCTCCCGCTACATCCCGGTCTGGGGGAACATCCACACCATCCTGTACGTTGGCTACGCGGTGCTCCTGTTCGGCACGCTGTTCGCACTGACCCAACGCACCCGCCACGCCCGCCGATGACGCCCCCCGCCCCACAACGCACGCCGAGCCTCCTGGTCCGCACCGGGCTGTGGTCCCTGCTCCTGCTGGGGGCCGCCCTGGGCGTACACCTCTTCACCTACTCCAGCGCGGTGGAAAGCAGCGACGTGGACCACCAACGCCACTTCAACGACAACTACAAGGTCTTCTCCCTCACCCTGCCCAACAGCCTGGAGCTGTTCGGGCAACCCGTCCCGCTCGAACGCCTGGACGTGCGCGAACGCCTGGACCGCGAGCTGCTGGTGAACACCTACTGGCAGAGCAACACACTGCTGCTGCACAAGCGTGCCAACCGCTGGTTCCCGATGGTGGCCGATGTGCTGGCCAAGGCCGGTGTGCCGGAGGACATGAAGTACATCCCCGTGGTGGAGAGCGGGTTCACCAATGTGGTATCGCCCGCAGGAGCGGCAGGTCCCTGGCAGTTCATGAAGGCAACGGCCACGGCCTATGGGCTGGAAGTGAACGATGAAGTGGACGAGCGCTACCACATGGAGAAGAGCACGGAGGCCGCAGCGCGCTATCTGAAGCGCTCCTACGAGCAGTACGGCGACTGGGCCTTGGCGGCGGCGAGCTACAACCTGGGTCCCGATGGTGTGGCCCGCCAGCTTGAACGGCAGGGCGTGAGCGGCTACTTCAACCTGCAGCTGCCGGAGGAGACCGCGCGCTACGTGTTCCGCATCCTGGCCATGAAGGAGATCATGCGCGATCCCGAGCGTTACGGCTTCCACCTGCGCGAGCGTGACCTCTACATGCCCTACCGCACACGTAGCGTGACGGTGAGCAGCCCCGTTCCGGACCTGGCCGCGTTCGCGCGGGAGCAGGGAACCGATTACCGCATCCTGAAACTGCTCAATCCCTGGCTGCGGTCCACCAAGCTGAGCAACCCCCAGCGCCGCAGCTACACCCTGCTACTGCCCGCGGAGGACTTCGATGCGGTGATGACGAGCAACGACGAGTGACGATGGCAGGAAGCAGGAAGGCGACCACACAGCAGCAGGAACGGCCGCGAGCACAGGATGAGGCGGAATACATCGAGGTGCT
>CAYZBO010000114.1:0-8314 GCA_964476665.1 uncultured Chryseobacterium sp.
TCCTCGCTCTTGAACTCGCCGCGCAGCCAGTAGTACTCCTTGTTGCCGGGATCGAGCCGCGTCTCGAACTCGTCCTCCCAATTGGCCCTGGCCTGGCGGCACACGCGCATGCCCTTGAGCGGGGTGCCATCGTTGCGGGGCACGTTCACGTTCAGGCAGGTACCCGCGGCCATGCCATGCTTCAGGGTGTTGGCCACCACACGGCGGATCACGGGGCGCACCTGGCTGAAGTCCGCCTCGATGACGTGGTCCATGAGGCTGAAGCCGATGCTGGGAATGCCTTCCATGGCCCCTTCCACCGCCGCGCTCATGGTGCCGCTGTACAGTACGTTGATGCTGATGTTGGCCCCGTGGTTCACACCGCTCACCAGCAGATCGGGCTTGTTGCCCCCGAGGAGCTTGTAGATGGCGAGCTTCACGCAGTCCACCGGCGTGCCGCTGCAGCTCCAGGCCTCCACGCCGTCCATCAGGTGCACGCTCTGCAGACGCAGGAAGCTGTGGATGGTGATGGCGTGGCCCATGGCGCTCTGGGGCTTGTCCGGCGCCACCACCATCACGCGACCAAAGGCCATCATCTCCTCGGCCAGGGTGCGGATGCCGGGGGCGAAGATGCCGTCGTCGTTGGTGACCAGGATGAGGGGCAGGTCTTTCATGGGAGCGCAAAGGTATCCCGAAGACTTGTGGTCAGGCGATCATGTGACCATGTGCTCATGTGACCATGTGCTCATGTGGGTATGTGCTCATGTGGGTATGTGCTCATGTGGGCATGTGTTCATGTGGGCATGTGGTCATGTGCTCATGAAATGCCGGTATCTAAGAACTTGGTGGAAGCCGCAGGGGCGTCGCAGCTTGCTCGCCGTGCCATATCGCCCCCATTCTTGCTCCACCTTCCGGAGATTTACCTTCCCCCTTACGCACGATCGCGATCGAAGCGCCTCATGGTCGCATGGGCACATGGGCACATGTATGAATGTTCGCATGCCTTCCTTACGCGGATCCCACACCTTTACCCCCTCAACGCACTGCACCTCCCCATGAAACAAGCCATCTTCCCGCCCAACGCGACCAAGCCCATCGCGCCCTACACGCCGGCCATCCTCAGCAACGGTACGCTCTACCTCAGCGGCCAGATCGCGCTGGACGAAGCGGGAGACCTGCACACCGGCGACATCGCCACTGAGACGCGGCAGGTGATGGAGAACCTCGGCAAGCTGCTGAAGGCCGCCGGCATGGACTACAGCGACCTGGTGAAGATCACGATCCTGCTCAGCGACATGAGCCTGTACGCGGCGGTGAACGAGGTGTACGGCAGCTACTTCGTAGAGGTGCCACCGGCGCGCGAAGCGTATGCCGTGAAGGGCCTGCCGCGCGGGGTGAACGTGGAGATCAGCGGGATCGCCGTTCGGGGATAGGTCAGCGCGGAAGGCCGGGTTCCACCAGCATGGGAACGCGCCAGCGCTCCGTGCCCAGGACCACCTCCACCACGTAGGCACCAGCGTTCAGTCCCAGGTGCGCCATGGATAACCTGCCGCCTGCGACCATACCAGCGCCTTGCACGACCATGCGGCCCTGCGCGTCCATGACCTGCACGTGGGCCATGCCGGTGTGCATCGGCACCCGCAGCTCGAAAGATCCGTTGTTCGGGTTGGGTACCACACGCGCAACCGCGCCGGTCTCCGCTCCGTCAATGCCGGTCCAGCCCACCTCCAGCTCTGCGCTCACCGTGCATCCCGTAACGGTGCTCAGCTGCACCCCATAGGTACCGATGCCCTGCACTGTGATCGACGCTGACGGGCCGGCACTGATCGTGTCACCGTTCAAGGTCCAGATGTACTGGTCCGCACCCGGCCATGTGCTCAAGCTTGTGCCGTCCTGCACGATCTCCACCACCGGGCAATGGAACAGCACATCGCTCACCCGATCGCAACCATCGGTGACCTGCGCGAACACCTGCCACGCGCCGAACGCCGGAGCATCGATGCAGGGTCCTTCCGAACTCTGCACCAACACACCGTTCAGGTACCAGGCATGGCCGATGGCACCGGTCGCGGCTGCGCATAGTCGGTCCTCCTGGGCTTCATAGGCCAGTTCCGCAATGCCATACCCTACGTTCACGTGGACCGTGTCGCGGGCCGTACACTGCCCTTGGTTCGTGGCGCTCAGCACATACCAGGTGTCTGCAGCCACCATCAGTCCAGTGCTCAGCGAAGTGGGATCGTACAACCCTGCTTCCGGGGTCCACACCGCACCCTGCGCCACACCTGGACCCGTGCATGCGACAGGCGCATCGAACAGCACACCCAGCGGCGGCCCTTGTGGCGATGTATACACCGCTTGCTCCTCGGCATCGTACAGCACGAAGCAGTTGAAGGGGTTCCAGGTGGCGTTGGCCGGTGAATAGGTCAAGCGCACCACTGCCTCGTTGGCCACCGTGAACGGCACAACCGTGGACCAACCGGGGAAGGGTACCGTGTACGTTCCAAGCAACTGGCCATCCACCCGCACCTGCAGGCTTGCGCCGGTCCAACCACCACCGTTGGAAGAACGGAGCTCCAAACGGTACTGACAACTGTCGCCCAGCGGCCATTGGACCGAACCGTTGAGCTGCGCCTGCCCGCTGCAGAGGAACACATCAGGTCCGGCATCCACCACCGGCTGAGGTAGCGCATCCACGAACACCGTGGTGTCGTGCGAACAGCCGTAACTGTCCAACACCGCGAAGTTGTAGGGCTGCCCGAGCGCAGCACCTTGTACGGCCCAGGCTTCAGCAGGTATGGCACCGGTCCAAACCGCTGGCCCACTCCAGGCAGCGCTGTCCGGGTGGGCCATGCCCAACTGCGGCGCAACGTGCTGCCAAGCGCTGTCCACGAACGGATCGAAACCCAACGACCAGCTGCACAGATAGCCATTGTCCCCGGCCCAGTAGTCGATCACCTGCAAGGTCCATGTGCCGTTCACGGGGCAGCCCACCAAGGCTTCCAACGGCTCGTATGGCGTGTAGGTACCCGGTAGCAACGCGGTGCCGTAGGTGGCCTGGATTACGTTGGGGTCGGGACCGTCAACGCGGTGCTCGATCCAGGTGCCGAACTCCGGTGTGCTGTTGAAGCAGTAGGTCCAGCACGTTCCTGGCGCATCCACACCATTGATCGTTGGCTGGGCATCGCCCACCATGGTGACCCCTGTGCCCATGCGATGCAGGGTGAGCGCCTGTCCGTTGGGGCAGATGAGCTCCAGTGTCAGATCCCCTACATGGCTGTGCTCCATGGTCAGGCAGATATCGCCCAGATTCGCCGTGCTGTTCACCGTGGCGCCGGCCGGATAATGATCGATCGTGGTGTGGAACGCTAACGCAGGACCCACATCGTCCGGAAGGAGCGCACCCGCGCCATGGTCACCGCCCGGCTGGTCCGTCACCACCAACGGCGGCAAGGTGGCCGCGGCACTGAAGGCGATGGTATCGCCCACACAGCTGGCTGCGGGCCCAGTGGTACCCACGAAGGTCGCCGCGTTGGACACCACGACCAACATGGCCTCGGTGGGAGGTGAGGTGCAACCCGTAGTATTGGTCACCCGCAGATCAACCCGGTAAAGGCCCCCTTCTGCGAAGTACAGCGTATCCAAGGGCCAGCTGCCACTCCCATCCACAGCGGAACCGTTCACCGTCCAGGACCACGCAGCCACACCACCCGGCACATCCGTGCTGCCAGCATCCAAGGCCAGCACATCACCCGGACAGGCCAGAAGCGTATCGCCCATTCCGATGAAGGCAGCAGTGGGCGGCAGGCATAGCGGCTCGCATGCAATGGTCGCAGCGAAGTTGCCCACCCCGTTCTCATTGGAGACGAACCGCAGACGCAAACAACCGCTGCTGTTGGCACCGCTGGGCCGCACGGTGATACCCGCCAGACTGCTCAGGTAATAGGTGCCCAGGATCGGTGAGGACTGCTCCGGACCGTCGTGGATCACCAACCGGTCGGCCGGGCCCTGTATCGGTGCAGCGCTGGAAAGCTGGAACGTGGTGAAGGTGAGGGTCACCTGCATGCCCGGCCCATCCGGACAGATCACGGTCGTCAGCGATTCATCGTTGGAGTAATTCCCGGTCGCTCCCCCAGTATCGAACAGTTGCCCGCCGCAGCTCGCGATCAACGGTGTGCCGATCGTGTAGGTCTGCGACAGCACGGCGTGACCGAACAGGAACAGGGCAGTGCATAGCAATGCGCGCATGACGGGGCTGAATGAGGGCCCAAGTTAAGGACCACACTTCCCCCTTTCCGCGGGGTGAACGTGGAGATCAGCGGGGTCGCCGTGAAGTGATCGCCACAACGCACACGGGACAGCTCAGCACTTCCCCGGCCCCTGCGGTTCAATGGTGATGTGCAGGAACACCACGCCCTGCTCCAAGCCCACCTTCGCCAGCAGGCGGCGCGTCATCGTCACCACATCGGCGCGCTCGCTCACGGGCGCTTCGGTGTAGTGCAACACCAGCACACCGCTCCACGTGCAGCTATACTCGATGCCAACGTTACGCTCACGGCCCACCTCGCTGGCCAGCCGACCCAGGGCGGCATCGTCCAGGTCTTGCAGGTGCAACACCACCTGCACCGTGGACGCCACTGGCCCACCGGATGGCTCAGCCGCGCGCAACGGCAGGTGCAGGGCCTGAACGAACAGCACAAGGAGGAGCAGGGAACGCATGGCCGAAGGTGTTTCCCGAAAGGTCCGGGATCAGTGCGGCCGCGTCCATGACGAAGCTCAGGAACGGACCGTGTGGCCGCATCGTGGTGGCGACCACCTCACCCCAGCACCGCCATCAGCACCACCAGCAGCGCCGCCTGCACTCCGAAGATCAGCAGCCCGAACACCAGGCCCTGCCGACCCGAGCGGAAGAGCTGCGCGAAGCTCACCTTCAACCCGATGGCCGCCAATGCGATGGTGAGCGCCAGCTTGCCCGCCAGCTCCATCGCCTCCAGCAACGCGCCCGGCATGGGCACCACGCTCGTGAGCAGGGTGATGCCGATGAAGCCCCAGAGGTACCAGGGCAGCTGCAGGTGTGCACGCCAACCCTGCGCCTCGTGGCGGTTCACCAGATAGTTGAAGAGGATCAGCGCCGGGCTCAGCATCGCCACGCGCGCCAGCTTGATGGTGGTGGCCACCTCCCCCACCCCGTCGCTGAGCGCATAGCCCGCACCCACCACATTGCCCACGCTGTGCAAGGTGCCTCCGATGAGGATGCCCAGCTGCGTATCGCTGAGGCCGAAGCGCACCAGCACCAGGGGCAGCGCGATCATGCCCAGACTGCCGAAGAGGTTGACCACGGCCATGGCGATGCCCACATCCTCCTTGTCCTTCGCCACGCGCGGGGCCAACGCGGCGATGGCACTGCTGCCGCAGATGGCCGTGCCGAAGCCCACGAGCCAGCCCGTGCTGCCCGGGCAGCGCACCTGCCGCGCCAGGAAGAAGGTGATGAGCACCATGCCCACCACCATCACCACCACGATGCTGAACGAACCCGCACCCAGGGCGGCGATGTGGCCGTAGTCGATGCCGAAGGCGAGGAAGATGACCGACAGCTCCAGCAGTTTGCTGCTGGTGAAGCCAATGCCGGGCTGCAGCGGCGCGGGCAGCTTCACCAGATTGCCCACCAGCATGCCCAGCAGAAGCGCCAGCAGGATGCCGTTGAGCCAGCCCGGCGTGTAGGCACTGGCGAAATGGCCCAGCAGACCAAGGGCCGCAGCCAGCAACAGTCCGGGCAGCTGTGTTCGTGGTGCGTTCATGGGGAAGGCGGTGCCTGCGCGGCGCAAACGTAGATCAGTCGTTCCGTCCACTTGTGGGAGCCAGGTCACAGAAGCACCGGAAGCCCGTTCAGCGCTTCGCCACCCGGTTGCCCGTGTCGCGCTGCGCCCTGCTCTTGAACCGCAGCACGGTGGCGGCCCTCCGCGCGGCATGCTTCGTGCGGCGGGCCTTCATGCGCCGGCGCCACAGCCGGAAGCTGGACGGTTGCAGGTGCCTGCGCATCAGCGCGATGACATCCTTCTCCTTCAAGCGGAACTGCGTGGCGATGGCCTCGAACGGTGTGCGGTCCTCCCACGCCATCTGGATGATGCGGTCCCGCTCCTCCTCCGTGTACGCGGACCGACCGGCTCGGAGCCGCAGGGCTTCGCGCTCCTCCTGCTCCTGCAACAGGCTCTCCAGGGAACGCAGGCCGCTGTAGGCACAGGTGACGTCGTCGCTCATGGGTGCGGGGGATCGGACAGCAGAACGTTGGAGGCCGCTGCTTGTTCGGGGGGCGGGTGTGAACATGCGATTGCCCTGATGCCGTGCATCGCGCATGGCCGGCTGCAGTGCGCACGACCCTCACACCACCGCGGACGAATGGGCCACTACCACCTGCCAACCACCGGCACGTTCCATCCAGCAGCGGGTGAACCGCAGGTCGCCTTCGAAGGGGGTGTCGAGGTAACTGCCGGACAGTGCCACACGCACGCTCACGAAGACCGCTTCACCCTGCACGGCGATGTGCTGTTCGCTGGCGGTGAGGCGTACGATGCGGAGCGCACCACTGCGATGGGCTGCGAGGTCCGCCTCCTTGGTCACCGACCGGCCCACATGGTCCGTGAAGAGCAGGTCATCTGCGAGCAGTCCATCCAAGGTCGCCACGTCGCTCGCTCGCATGGCGTACAGCAGCACAGCTTCCAGGCCGATGATGTGTGTTCGCCGATCCATGATGCGAAGGAACGGCTTGGCGCCGCACACCTCGCCTACTTCCCACCCCGCCACTGGAAATAGTCCATCACCGCCCGGTGCAGGATGTTGGCATGGTCCAGCCCGTGGATGCGGTCCATTTCCACCCGTGCCTGGCTGTCCTTGCGCAACAAGGCGGCCAGCTGCTTCGCCCGGCCCACCATGCCGCGCCCCTCGTCGCCCACGGCGATGTACACCGTGGCCACGCCAATGTCCGGCGCCATCAGCACATCATGGTCCAGCTGCAACAGCGAGCCGCCGTCCCACCAGAGGCTGGGGCTTACGATGAGGTAGTGGCTGAAGAGATAGGGCTGGCGAAAGAGCAGCTCCGTGGCGAAGAGCCCGCCCAGGCTTTGGCCAATGAGCGTGCGGCTCTCTGACACGCGGTATTCACGCTGCACGAAGGGCAGCAGCTCCTTCGCCAGGAACTGCATGAAGGGACCGCTCCCACCCGTAGTGGGGAACTGCGCCTTGTCCGCCGCGATGGATGTGGGAAAGGTGAGGTCGCGCTTGCGGTCCACGTTGGCGATGCCCACCACGATGCTCGGCGGCATCCAGTTGATCCACGGGAAGCTGGCGAACTGCAGCCCGCCCACCACATGCAGGAAGTCCTCGTCGGCGCTGCCGTCCAGCAGCACGATGAGCGGGTAGCGCTGCGTGGTGTCCGTGCCGTAGCCGGGCGGCAGGTGGATGTTCAGGATGCGGTCCTCGCCCAGGGTGGCGGAGCGCAGGGTCTCCACCACGCCGATGCTGTAGGGCACCGGGTCGCCCACACGCTGGGCAGGAGCATGTGCTGAGCGTTGGGCCTGGGCGGCCGTGGTGGTGAGCAGCAGGGCGAGCAGGGCGAGGCGCATGGGGCGAAGTAAAGGGATCGGGGCGCAGCCGGCCGGGTGGGCGTGGTGGGTGGTTGGGGGGTGCACCCTGTGTTGCGAGGAGAGCGGTGGTGCGTGGGCTGCGGGTGGTTGGATGGTTCTCCGGGTGGTCGGCGGGTGGTGGGTGCGGATGGTGGGTGGAGTGGATCATCCACGGAAATGCTCTTTCCACTTTTTGGCGGCAAAAAGTCGTGCAGGTGTTCCCAGGCTGTTCGCTGGCTGCGCGGGGATCTGCCACGCTGCTGCGGCGTTGCTGCGGAGCTTACAGAGCGGGTGCTCTGCGCGCTCCTTGCGCCTTGCAGCAACGCGGCATCCCTCCCGCTCGCCGACGCGACCAGCATGGGAGCACCTGCGGCAAAAAGCCGCCACGATCAAAGCACGGCCAATGTTCAGCCCGGGAAGGTGATGCTCTGCGCTGGTGCCGTGCCGCGCTGATCGTGCCCCGAGGCCTCGGGGGTCCACCGCACCCTGTACGCTGGAGAGCGGTGGTGAACAGGCTACAGGAAGTGATGTGCTGAGCCGTGCGGTACAATGGTGGTGTTCGAGGTGGGTGGGTAGTGCTTGTCATCCAGGAGATCCTCTTTCCACCCTTTTGGCAGCAAAAGGGTCGTGCAGGTGTTCACAGGCTGTTCGCTGGCTGCGCGGGGATCGTGCCCCGAGGCCTCGGGGGTCCACCGCACCCTGTGTTGCGAGGAGAGCGG
>CAYZBO010000115.1:0-8263 GCA_964476665.1 uncultured Chryseobacterium sp.
TCATGAAGAGGGGTTCGACCATCTTGATCTTGAAGGGCTCGGCCCAGGATGTCTTTTGCATCATCAACTCGTTTTGCGCTACAGGTTGGTCCACATCAAGCCACAGGCGGCGCTTTGGGAAGCACCAGCGTCCGTACTTCGGCAGCCAGTCGGTCCAGATCGGCGCTCATGCGCTCCACATCGGCGGCGGCGCGTTCCTGCAGGGTGCGCAGAAGCCCGGTGTAATGCTGGATCCCTTCGAGCAGGTTGTTCCGGAAGGTGGTCAGCCGGCGTTCCTGCTTGGCGTTCAATGCGGCGGTAATGCGTTCGACCTCGCTCCTTAAGTGGTCCACATAGAGCGAGAGCTCCTTCACGAACATGTGCGGACGCTCCACACCGGCCAGCAGGTCGGTACGTCCGTAGATGTGGTCGACCATCGCACGCAGTGACACCACCTTGTTGAAGTAGGCGGTGTTCGGCCCGGGGCAGATGGCCACGGCCTCCAGCTTGTGTGCTGGAGAGAGACCGGCCTTCAACAGCGCTGCGCTGCCGAGGCCTTCGCACAGGCAGTCCTTGTCGGTGACGGCCACTTCCTCGCGGGCCAGCGCAATGGGATCGGTGATGGTGGCCCGCAGTTGCTGGAGCTTCAAATGTTGGTACTGGCGCGATGCAGTGCAGATGGGCCGCTCGGTGAACTCGGTATTGCTGCTGAGGAACTCCTTGTAGCACGGGCTTCCCGGCCTGCCTTTGGCGATGCGTGCCTGGCGCTGTTGTTCGGAGCTGCTCGGCCTGAAGTTGTGGAAAGGCACACCCAGCGGCGATGCGTTGCTCAGGAAGAAGTCCTCCGGACGCGCATGGGTGAGCTGTTCCAGCGTGGCATCGTCCACATTGGTGGCCTCGGGCACCAGCAGGAAGGGGCTTCCCCATCCGGTACCGTTCACGCCATAATGCTCACGCAGGAAGCGATCTTCGTCCGCCGTGCCAATGCCTCCTTGGGCGGTGATACGCAGCGGGGGCCGCTCGCGGAACTCCGCCTTTCCCGCTGCCTGCAGCACGCTGTTGCAGGTCTGCCACAACTCATCGGCCAGCGCTTCCCGATGCTCTGCGAAGTCCTGCAGGATCGGTCCCATCAACAGGCCGTCGGTGGCGAAGGCATGGCCACCGCAATTCAATCCCGATTCGATCCGGTACTCCGACACCCACACGCCTTTCTTGGCCAGCAGCCGCCCCTGCACTTGGGCGGAACGCAGATCGCTCACCTTGAGGATGACGCGTTTGTGCAGATGTCCATCGGCATCGGGCAGGAAGTCGGCGAACTGCGCGATGTAGTTGTAGAGCCTGGGGTTGTAGCCAGCGCTGAGCACGATGCCGGAGCGGAGCGTGCTGTTGGCGAAGCCGCGGAAGGCAGCCATGGCATCGCAGAACTCGTCCGGCAGGGGCACACCATCGGGGCCGTAGTTCGTGGGATCGATCTTGGCCATGATGTTCACGTCGGTCGCACCCGGCGTGATGGAGGTGCGCAACTCCTCCTCCTCCCTCTCACGCGCTGGTCCTGCCGGCATCGCAAGCAGCGCTTGGTAGCGCACGCGCAACGGAGCATCCGTGGGCAGCAGCTCGAAATAGCAGGCACTTTCGGACCCGGGTTCGATGGGCGTGTTGCGCAGCCGTACCGTGCTCCGGTCCACCAGGCGTTCCAGCAGGTCCAGATAGGCCGTGATGCGACGCGCACGATGGTCGGGCGAGGGCTTCGGGATGGGCTCGTACGCCTCACCGCTCTTTTCCGCGTGGTAGGCTCGCATGCGCTCCACCAGTTCATCCTCGATGATCGACACCACGGAGGAGATCCCGAAGTGGGCCACCTTCAGCGGCGTGTCGATGGTGTAACCCAGCCCCATGACGGGGATGTGGAAGCTGTGGGGTGGTGGTTCGTGCATGTTGTTGTCGATCGGAACACTACCGCGCAATACGGGCCACTGCATTACTTACAGGACCCAAAGGTCCTTTTATCGCAGCTACCGGATCATGACGTACATCATGATCAAGGTCCGGAACACCTTCGTCACGAACAGCGCATCCCGCGCGGTGGCAATCACACCTCCCGGCCCGATGTCATCGATCATTCCGGACCACTGTGGCACGCGGAGTACGACCCGACAAGGCCTCCTCATCCAGATAATGCGCCCCCACACTTTCGGGCTCCGCCAGGGCCGCCTCGGTGATGGCCCGGGCCACGCCCAGCAGATCGCGTAGGATGAACAGATCGTGCGACCAGCGCCGCCTGGATATCATCGGGGCGATGACGCGTTCGCAGTGGGCAATGGTGCGCAGGGCTATGGAAAGCCCTTCGCGATCGCGTACGATGCCGACATGCATGGACATCACATGGCGGAGGTCGTGCAAGGCACGATGCACACCTTGGGGTGAACGCGATGCGATGTGCTGCTTGATCGGGCCGGGGTCCACGGGAGGTTCATCCGACCCCGGCAGGACGGCCACCACGGCCGCGGCGCGCTTGGGGATCACCAAGGCCTCGAGCAGGGAGTTCGACGCGAGTCGGTCGGCACCGTGCATGCCGCTGCCTGCGCATTCGCCCAGGGCCAGCAAGCCGGGCAGGGAGGTGAGTCCACGGTCGTCCGTGGCGATGCCACCGCAGAGGTAGTGGGCGGCCGGCACCACCGGGATGAGGTCGCGGCCCGGCACGATGTCCAATTCGTTGCACCGCCGGTCGATGGCGGGGAACTCCAGGGCGAAGCGGGCCATGCCGATCGGACCGGCATCGAGCCACACGTGCGGCCTGCCGCTTCGCTGGATCTCCGCGTGGATGGCGCGGGCCACCACGTTGCGCGGTGCGAGGTCGCCCATGGGATGCAGACCGTCCATCAAGGGCAGGCCTTCGAGGGTGAGCAATCGGGCACCGGCACCACGCACGGCCTCGCTCACAAGGAAGGCCTGGCCCGCATTGCCGGTATACAGCGCCGTGGGATGGAACTGCACGAAGGCCATATCACGCAGCGGAATGCCGGCACGCGCCGCCATGGCGATGCCGTCGCCCGTGGCCTCGGCGGGATTGGTGGTGTGCGGATAGACCTGCCCGGCACCACCGGTGGCCAGCACCACCACATCGGCATGCAGGTCGTACACCGTGTTGCTCCCACCATGCAGGGCCCTTACGCCCACACAGCGCCGTCGGCCGTTCACCCCGGCAAGGAGCAGGTCCAGTGCGCGCCAATCCTCCTGGACCGTGATGCCCGGTGAACGTGCCACAAGCTCGTGCAACACCCGTACGATCTCCGCTCCGGTGCTGTCGCGGTGGTGTACCACGCGTGCGGTGGAATGGCCGCCCTCACGGGCCAATTGGAGGCGTCCACCGGCATCGGCATCGAAGCGTGCGCCCAGAGCGATCAAGCCACGGATCAGCTCCGGGCCTTCGCGCACCACGCGCTCCACCACGGCAGGGTCGTTGCGGCCGGCGCCCACGGAAAGCGTATCGGCCACATGGCGCTCGAAGGTATCCCTGGTGTTCAGCACAGCCGCCACCCCCCCCTGTGCCGCGTACGAATTGCTCACTTGCACCGGCGCTTTGCTCAACATGCGAATGCGCATCGCCCTTCCCTTCGCCTGGTCCAGCAACTGCGTGGCGAAGCTCATGCCCGCAATGCCGCCGCCCACGACAAGTATGTCCAAGGGCCTGTTCATCCCACCGCGAGCATGCGGCGCAATGCCTGTTCGGCACCGAGGCGCACATGCTCGGGCAGTTCGATCGCAGGCTGAAGGGTCAGCAGTGCGTGGTGTATCTTCTCCAGCGTGTTCAGCTTCATGTAGGGGCATTCGGCACAGGCACAGGCATTGTCGGCATGGGCGGGTGCGGGGATCAGCTCCTTGTGTGGCACGGCCGCGCGCATCTTGTGCAGGATGCCCGCCTCGGTGGCCACGATGAAGCGCTCTCCCGGATCGTGCTGCACGAACTGGAGCAGCGAGGAGGTGGAGCCCACGTGATCGGCTTCGGCCAGGATGTGTTCCGGACATTCCGGATGGGCGATCAGTTTGGCATCGGGGTGTTTCCCCATCAGCAACTTCAGCTTGTCCAGGCTGATGTCCACATGCACCTCGCATACACCGTCCCATAGCAGCAGCTTGCGGCCGGTGACGCGTTGCACGTAGGCCCCCAGGTGCTTGTCCGGTGCGAAGATGATCCGCTCGTCCGGCGGGATGCTGTTCACCACCTTCACCGCGTTGCTGCTGGTGCAGATGATGTCGCTCATGGCCTTCACTGCCGCACTGCAGTTGATGTAGCTCACCACCACGTGGTCGGGATAGCTCTCCACGAACGCGGCGAAGGCCTCGGCGGGCGCGCTGTCCGCCAACGAGCATCCCGCATCCAGGTCCGGTACCAGCACGGTGCGACCAGGGTTGAGGATCTTGGCGGTCTCGGCCATGAAGTGTACCCCGGCGAAGAGGATCACATCAGCCTTGCTGCGGTCGGCCGCCTGGGCCAGCGCCAGGCTGTCGCCCACGAAGTCGGCCAGTTCCTGGATCTCCGGTGTCTGGTAGTAATGGGCCAACAGCACGGCTTTGCGTTCGCGCTTCAGCCGGAGGATGTTCTCCACGAGGGCTTCCCGGGGAAGGGCCGGGGTATTCACTTGAGCGAGATGCATGGACCGCATATGCGGACAATATTATCCTGTAATGGATGCATCAGGCATGACAACGGTCAATCACATGCGCAGCCCTTGGTATGACCATGCTCATACCGCAGCCACGATCACCGCCTACCTTCGCCGCCGATCGAAGCCCATGTTCTCCAAGGCCTGCGAGTATGGCATCCGTGCCGCGATGTGCATTGCCGCCTGCGGGCGTGGCGGTGAGCGGCTCGGCTTGAAGGAGGTGGCCGAGCGAACGGGTTCCCCGGAAGCTTTTACGGCCAAGGTGCTCCGCCGCTTGGTGGAGGGTGGCCTGATCGATTCGCAGCGTGGCCCCAACGGCGGTTTCCTGATCACCCCTGACCAGGCGCGGAAGATCCGCATCAGCCGCATCGTGGACATGATCGACGGCGATGCCGTGTACAAAGGTTGTGGCCTGGGCCTCGATGCCTGCGATGCGCGTAAGCCCTGCCCCCTGCACGACCAGTTCGCCAAGGTGCGCGCCGACCTGCGCCGCCTGCTGGAAGGAACCACCCTGCACGATGTGGTGGACGGTGTGCCCCTGGGCAAGATCATCCTGAAGCGCTGAAGGGCCCTCCGCCCGACCGTACACCCCACCGGCGCTGCCCTATATACGGATCAACATGTCCGTTATTATGATTTATGGATACCTTTGTCCGGTTATCCATCCATACGTGATGCACAGCTCTACCCCACAGGACCACATCGCCTCGACAATACCTGCACCCCGTTCATTCCTGCTGCCCCGGCACCGCCTGCTCGCGCTTATCCCGGCCGCATTTCCCGCCATCGCCAACGCCCAGGACGGCAGCTCCGGGTGGCTCACCAGCCCGGGCGTGGTGGGCACCATGGTCCTCATCGGCATCGTGCTGATGGTGGCCGCCCTGGTGGTGGGTGCGCGCGTGGACCGCATGCTGCGTGCGATGCGTGGCAGGGAAGAGGCAGGGCGCTGGCCCATGGTCCCCGACCCACGCGGACTGGTGGCCGGCCATGGCGAACCGGAGAACCCGCTGGTGGACGAGAAGAAGGCACAGGGCATGGTGCTGGAGGTACAGCCCGGCCTGCGCCGCATGATCGTGTGGTACCTGGGCTGCGCCGTGGGCTGGCTGGTGATCGGCACGCTGATCGGCCAGTACGTGGGGATGAAGTTCGTGTGGCCCGACATGGATGGGCACGCCTGGTTGTCGTTCGGCCGCCTGCGCCCCGTACACACCAACACCGTGTTCTGGGGATGGGCCTCACTGGCCATGATCGGCCTGGGCTACTTCGTGGTCACCCGCACCTCGGCAGCGGCGGTGCCCAGCTTGCGCCGCGGTTGGAAGGCGCTTGGTTGGATGAACCTGGGCATCCTTTCCGGCAACCTCTTCCTGATGGCCGGCATCAACAACGGCGGTGGCGAATACCGCGAGTACATCTGGCCCGCCGTGCTGCCCTTCGCCTGGGGGCTCTTCCTCACCTTCCGCAACTTCTACGGCACCGTGAAGCGCCGCACCATCGGCGAGATCTACATCAGCAACTGGTACATGCTGGCCGCGCTCGTCTGGACTCTCGTACTGGTGACCATCGGCTACCTGCCCTGGTACCAGAACGGCCTGGGCGAGACCGTGATCCAGGGCTACTACATGCACCAGGGCGTGGGCATGTGGTTCATGACCTTCACCCTCGGCCTGCTCTACTACTACCTGCCCTCGGCGTTCAACCGGCCCATCTACTCCTACTCCCTCGGCGTGCTGGCCTTCTGGACGCAGATGCTCTTCTACACCCTCATCGGCACGCACCACTTCGTGTTCGCGCCGCTGCCGTGGTGGCTGCAGACGGTGGCCATCGTGTTCAGCGCGGGCATGTTCATCCCCGTGGTGGCGGGCACCACCAACTTCCTGATGACCATGCGCGGCAGCTGGTCGGCGATCGGCCGCAGCTACGTGCTGCCCTTCTTTCTGGTGGCCGTGGTCTTCTACTTCGTGGGCAGCACGCAGGGCAGCTTCCAGGCCTTCCGCTTCACCAACCACCTCTGGCACTTCACGGACTTCAACGTGGCGCACTCGCACATGACCATGTACGGTATCATCACCTTCGCGCTGTGGGCCTGCATGTACGCCATCGTGCCGCGGCTCACGGGGCGTGAACCGGCGCAGCTGCTGGTGGGCGCCCACTTCTGGCTGGCCTTCATCGGCCTCTTCGCCTACATGATCAGCATGATGGCCGGCGGCACGCTGAAAGGCTTGATGTGGCTGGAAGGACGCCCCTTCATCGATTCGGTGACCGGACTGCGGCCCTACTGGGTGTGGCGTGCCATCGGCGGTTCGCTCATGTTCATCGCACACCTGCTCTTCGCCTGGAACTTCCTCACCATGGTGCGCCGCCCTGCGGGAAGGGCCACCGCACCGGCCCACGTCACCCACGCGAACGCAACCTCCATCGCCTGACACCATGTTCAACTTCCACAAGGACCACCAGAACCTGGTCAACGTAGCCCTTCTGATCTTCGTGCTGCTCAGCTTCGGGGTGGCCGTGATCCCCGCCAATGAAATGGCGCACAACAACGCACCGCTGCCGGACATGCCGCCCATGACACCGAGCGAGCGGCGCGGGTTGGAGGTGTACGTGGCCGAAGGATGCGCAGCATGCCACACGCAACAGGTGCGCAACATCGAGATGGACCGCATGTGGGGCGATCGGCCAAGCATTCCCAGCGACTACCACTACAGCAAACAGCGCCTCGACGTGTGGCGCCAATCGCCTTCTCTGCTGGGCAGCGAACGCACCGGCCCGGACCTTACCAACACCGGACAGCGGCAGCCCGGGGCCCAATGGCACCTGTTGCACTTGTACGATCCGCGCATGGTGGTGAAGGGCTCCATCATGCCGCGCTACCATTGGCTCTTCGAGGAGACCGCCACGCCCGCCGATGATGCGGTGGTTGTGCCCGTTCCCAAGGAACGCCTGCGCGACAGCAGCAAGGTGGTGGTGGCCGGACCGCGCGCATTGGACCTGGTGGCCTACCTGCTCACCCTGAAGCAGGCACCCATGCCCGGAGCGCCGGATCCGGTGTTCCTGCCTTCGCCCGGTACACGCACCAAAGCGGGGGGAATTACGGAAGCGGACGGACTGCCCGATGGTGGCGACCTCTTCGTGCAGACCTGCTCGGCCTGCCACGGCGCGGAGGGCAAAGGGTTGGCCGGTGCGTTCCCGGCCCTTGCAGGAAGTCCCGTGGTGAACGATGCGGACCCCACCCTGATGCTTTCGATCATCCTGGGCGGATACGATGCGCGGCCTGAGTTCGGCGCCATGCCACCACAGGCGGACCAACTCTCCGATGCGGAGATCGCGGCTATTGCCAACTACCTGCGCGGCGCCTTCGGCAACGAGGCGCCCGCCACCACCACCGACGCGGTGCGCACGGTGCGCGCCACAGTGGCCCCAGAAACCGCCCTTGTGCCATGAAACGCACCGCCCTGCTCACCCTGCTGATCTTGGCCACGGCAGCCACCGCCACGGCCTGCGATGTATGCCAGAAGAACCAGCCCGCACCGCTGCGCGGCATCACCCACGGCACCGGACCGCAGAGCCAGTGGGACATGCCCATCGTATGGGCCGCCGCCATCATCGTGACCATTACCCTG
>CAYZBO010000116.1:0-8117 GCA_964476665.1 uncultured Chryseobacterium sp.
TGACGATGTTGACGACGCCATCGGGGAGCTCGGCCTCCTGCAGCAGTTCGGCGAGTTTGAGAGCGGTGAGCGGGGTGGTCTCGGCGGGTTTCAGCACCACGGTGTTGCCGCAGGCCAGTGCGGGGGCGAGCTTCCATGCGGCCATGAGCAGCGGGAAGTTCCAGGGGATCACTTGCCCAGCAACGCCGAGCGGCGATACGGTCTTGCCGGGGAAGGCGTAGTGCAGCTTGTCGGCCCAACCGGCGTAGTAGAAGAAGTGCGCGGCGGCGAGCGGCACGTCCACGTCGCGGCTTTCGCGGATGGCCTTGCCGCCGTCCATGCTCTCGATGACGGCGAACTCGCGGGCCTTCTCCTGCAGCAGGCGCGCGATGCGGTAGATGTACTTGGCGCGTTCGGCCGCGGGCATCTTCGACCACACGGTGTCGTAGGCCTTGCGGGCGGCCTTCACGGCGGCGTCCACGTCGGCCTCGCCGGCCTCGGCGATGCGCGCGAGCTTCTGCTCGTTGGCGGGGTTGATGGTGTCGAAGTACTTCCCGCTCTTGGGCTTCACCCACTTGCCGTTGATGAAGAGCTCGTATTGGGCGTTGATCTTGACGTGGTCGGTGGACTCGGGGGCTGGGGCGAGGGTCCAGTCGAGGGCTTGCTTCTTGGCCATGGCGGTGCTGCCCGGCCATGCGGCCAGGCGTGCGACGAAGATAACCGGCTTCATGGGTGAATTGCGATCTTCACGCACTGTGCTTACCCCCCAGGCCTTTTGTTACCTGCGCAACCCGATACTCTCGTCGGGCGAGACCATGCTGCACTACACGGTTCAGCACCTCTGCATCACCGGCGCGATCCATATGGCCTGGCGACGCGTAGTGGCGCACCCTCGGGACAACAGGACCACTCCGCGTCTGCTGCTTTCGCGCGCTTCGCGACCGGCGGTGTACCGGCGTGATGCAACTTACGTGCTCGGGCTCTTGCCGAAGGACCGAGAGGTCTCGGTGGGACAGCTCCGCACTGCGCTGCTGAAGGATATGCCCGACCTGGAAACGTTCAAGTACGAACATGTGCTGCCCGATCTGGTCGATCAAGGTCTGCTGCGCTATCGCTTTGTGCGCACCTCCGAGGGCATTGAGGCCATGGACCAGGTCCGTGATCAGTGTACGTGGATAGAGCGAGCCCTTGAAGAAGGATCCACGCCCGACCGGGAAACGCTCAGCGCCGCGCTGAACGCTCTGGGCAGTAATGTGGTGCTCCTGAACCGCCACACACGCGACCGACTGGGCGAGCTGATCAAGGCGTTCCCTGAACTGCGCACCGTGGAACCGAGCCTGGGTGTTGCCGACCCCATGACCGCATTCCACGCCTTCACAATGCTGGGGACGGACCTGTTCGGCGCGAGCTCCGCTGTCGGCACCCTGGACTTCGGCGGCTTCGCCGATGGTGACTTCGGCAGTACTGTGCTTGGAGGGGACTGGTGATCGGTCGCGGACCGACGGCCCCACGGAAAAGAGTGCCGATCACAGCGCTCGGTCCCCTCAGCTCGCAGAGGTAGGAACGTGCCAAGCGCTTTCCAGCAGACGATCTGCGGCATGGCGGCTATGCCCACAGGGCTATTGCTCCGCGAAAAAATCCAGCGGCCCTGTCCAATTCGCCCCAGCCCGATCGTCGAGGACGGAACAACACCCTTTGACGCACCATGAAAAAGTCCCTCACCTACCTCGGCATCGGCCTCGGCACCCTGGCCGCACTCTTCATCCTGCTGGTGATGCTTGCGCCCACCGCGCTGACCATTACCAGCACTTCCATCATCCAGAAGGACCAACAGACGGTCTTCGACCACCTTCGTTCCATGGCCCAGTTCCCGCGCTGGTCGCCGTGGCGGGTGCAGGACCCCGAGCAGAAGTACACCGTATCTGGCGTCGATGGCCAGGTGGGCGCCACGTTCGCTTGGCAAGGTGTGGCGGAAGAGAGCGTGGGCCACCAGACCATCACCGAGCTCAACGGCAACACCCACCTGACCATCGCCTGCGTGATCGAAGAACCGTTCCCGAGCACACCGATGTACCGGTACACGCTGCGGTCGGTGCCTGGGGGCACGGAGGTGACCCAGACCTTTTCCACAGCGTTGGAACGCCCCGTCAACGCCATTGCCGTTCTGATCGGCCTTGAGCAGGAGATCAGAAGTACGAACCAACGCGGCTTGGAACGGCTCGAACGCTTGGTGGAGACCGGCAGCGTCGGCGTGGGCGAATAGCCGTGGCACCCACCGTTCCTGGTGGTGCCGTAGTGGTCTGGGGCGGGTCCGGATCGGCGCGCCCTGACCCCCATCCCCGCCCGTTGCAGCCCAAAATCGCCCCGACCACGTCTTTTTCACAGGGTACCCCCTGTGTTTTTTCACAGGGCGCGGAAAAAGTGGGTATGCGTGCTTTGGCACAGCACTCCCCCACCCCATGCCACCCCAGCACTTGGAACAGGAACCTCGCACCGGCACCGGCCTCGAACGCCTGGGCTGGACGGCCGTCGTGGTCGGCGTGCTGGCCCTGATGTGCTTGCTGTGGGTGGGCGCCACTTGGTAACGCAACGGTCGGCAGCGACGGCAGGAGCACCCTCGCGCGAGGATCTGGATGAGCTGCCACCCAGGTGACCCGGGATCTTCGGATCTACCGGGTCACCGCTTTTTTGGGGTGAGGCAACTCAGGGTACACTGAGGTAGTCCGCGCTCTGGTAGTGGCCGTCTGCGTCACATAATTGCACCTTGGTTCCTCGCTTCGTAGTTTCGTTCAGGATACATCCACTCCCCTCATGGTACGCGCCCTGTTGCTCTTGGTTTTGCTTGTCCCGCATGCCTTGTTGCAGGCGCAGCTGTTCGGGCCGCAGATCGATGTGACCATGAACACACCCTATCCCAGTGTGGTGGATGCTGTCGACATGGACGGCGATGGGCACGTGGACGTGATCACCGCTTGCCGGGACGGAAAAGTGGGCTGGTTCCCTCAAGATGACATGTTCAATTTCGGCTTACTCCAGCTCATCACACTGCTCGACAGCACTGGTACGCCTCAATTGGTAGTGGCCGATCTGGATGGCGACGGTGACCCGGATGTGCTGTCCGCTTCCGACCACGACAACCGCATTTTTCTGAACATGAACCTGGGGGGTGGAGCGTTCGGTCCACAACAGGTGATCACTGACATGGCCGATGGCGTCTCGTGTTTGGCCGTGACCGATGTGGACGGCGATGGGGATACCGACCTGCTCTCCGCCTCGGTCAATGACGACAAGCTCGCTTGGTACGCCAATGATGGTTCGGGCAACTTCGGCGCACAACAGGTCATTAGCGCGACGGTGGACCATATCTCACATGTCACCACGGCAGACCTGGATGGCGATGGTGATCAGGATATCCTTATGGTCTCCCGGACAACAGTTGCTCCCTGGAACTGGACTGGCGATATCCTCTGGTTGGCCAACAATGGTTCCGGCAGCTTTAACTCTACGCAGACCATCGCATCATCGCTCAGCCGTGTAGACCAAGCCGCTGCGGGCGACATTGATGGCGATACCGATACGGATATTTTGTATCTGGATCAATCAGATGGTACCATATTAAAGATATATGCAAATGATTCCGATGGCAATTTCACTCAATCTACTTCACTCCCACTGGAGACCATGGGAACCAGAATTCAACTCTCTGACCTTGATGATGATTCAGATGTCGATCTGGTTTGCGGTGATAACTACGACATATTGATTTTGGAAAATCAGGGCCAAGGAGTCTTTGTTGATCGCTGGTCTGGAGGAACGAACGCCGGAATCGCAACATATGTCCTTAGGGATCTGAACAATGATGGAAGGGAAGACCTCTTGTGTTCAATAATTGGTTATGACTATATCCGATGGTGGCCCAATGAAGGAAATTTCAGTTTCAGTGATCATATTGGCATAACGCAACCTGTGTTTCCAACTTCCCTCCATGCGATTGATATTGATGAGGACAACGACTTGGAACTGTTATATGGAAACGTATCTTCTTGGGATGAGAATAATGGAATTCGCTGGCATGCTAATTCTGGAACTGCAATTTTTCAGCAACCTTATCAATTGATTGAATACGATTTCCCAACACTGAACAGTGAAATTACCGTAAACGACATCGATTCAGATGGAGACAATGATATCATTGATTGCGAGGGGAACAAATTGTTAAATAATAGCCAAGGTGGATTTACAGGTCCATTCACGATACCTGGCCTTTCAAATAATAGCTCTGTCGAACTTGTTGACCTCGACTCTGACGGCGACCTTGACCTGCGAACAGGAACAAGCTGGAGAGCGAACGATGGCACCGGTGTTTTCGGGAGCGAGCTCTGGAACAGCCAATCCGGCTGGCTCAGGCGCTCCATTTCCCTGGATATCGATGGTGATGGCGATGTGGACATTGCAGGCATCGCACCAGGTGACAGCTCGATCGCTTGGGTGGAGAATGATGGTAGCGGTGGCTTTGGGGCCCAACAGCTCGTTACAGACCTGGTCAGTGATGCAGGGCGTGTAGCCGCAGCCGATCTGGATAGCGATGGTGACCTCGATCTGCTATGCGCATCGTTCAACAATGGCGAGGTGGCTTGGTACGCCAACAACGGACAAGGCAACTTCGGTCCCCAGCAGCTGATCACCGTTCTCTCAGGCGCCTGGTGCATCGCAACTGGCGATCTGGACGGCGACGGGGATGTGGATGTGGTGGCCGGTGACAATACTGAGGGCAAGATCGTTTGGACCGCCAACACGGGCTCGGGAATGTTCGGTCCGCAGGAGTTCATCAACAATAGACGCTGGCATGCGCTGTCGCCTGATGACTACATTTTCGGCGAGCGAACAGTGCTTTGCGCCGATCTGGACGGGGACGGTGATCTCGATGTGGCTACGTCGGCAGCACGTGAGAGTAAGGTCGCCTGGCACGAGAACCGCTCCAACACCATCGGCATCTCCACAGTGCCCGCCAACACCCTCACCCTCTACCCCAACCCCATGACCAACAGTACCACCGTGGTGTTGGACCAAGCCGGTGGTAACGTGCTCGTGGAACTCCTGGATGTGCAAGGACGCATCGTGCGCGCGCAGCAGCAGACGGTGAAGGATCATCAACTCACCGTCACCCGCGAGGGGCTGCAACGCGGGCACTACCTGTTGCGCATCACCGGTGCTGAGCGCGCAGAAGGCAAGCTCATGGTGGAGTAGCGATCCGCTCGCTTCGAGGCCGTAAGATCCTCAATCCACGCTGAAGTAGTCCGCGCTCTGGTAGTGCCCGTCGGCCTCCTTCTGCAGCTGCATCAGGATATCATTGGCCAGGCTGCTGGCGCCGAAGCGGAACCAGTGGTTGCTGAGCCACTCTGGACCGAGCTCCTCCTGCACCATCATGAGGTAGTGCAGCGCTTCCTTGCTCTTGCGGATGCCGCCGGCGGGCTTCATGGCGATCATCTGCCCGGTCTTCAGGTAGTGGTCGCGGATGGCATGCAGCATCACCAACGTCACCTCCATGGTGGCGGCCGGATTGATCTTGCCGGTGCTGGTCTTGATGAAGTCGGCGCCGGCCGCGATCGCGATGTCGCTCGCGAGCCGCACCTTGTCGTAGGTACCGAGCTCGCCGGTCTCCAGGATCACCTTCAAGCGGGCATCGCCGCAGGCCTCCTTGATGGCCGCGATCTCGTCGAAGACGTAGGCGTACTCACCGCTGTGGAACTTGCCCCGACTGATCACCATGTCGATCTCGTCCGCGCCCTCGCTCACCGCGAACCTGGTATCGGTTATCTTCACGTTGCGCGGGGCCTGGCCGCTGGGGAAGGCGGTGGACACGCTGGCCACCTTAACGCCGCTGTTGCCGAGGGCCTTCTTCGCCACCTTCACCAACGAAGGGTACACGCACACGGCGGCCACCATGGGCAGGCCGGGCAGGCTGTCGTGGGGGTGCATGGCCTTGTAGCAGAGTTGCTGCACCTTGCTGGGCGTGTCGGCCCCTTCCAGCGTGGTGAGGTCGATCATGCTCAGGGCGAGCTTCATGCCCTGCACCTTGGTCTCCTTCTTGATGCTGCGGGTCTTGATGCGGGCCACGCGCTCCTCGATGCCCACCTGGTCGATGGTGGGGGTGGTGCGGGGGTCGGGCAGGATGCGGGAAGGGGACGTGGTAGCGGTTGCCATGTAACGTTGGTCAAAGATAACGGACACCTGGACGAAGGCCATTGCTCACCCCTCCCCCACCCCTGCGGATCCAGTACCTTCGCGGCTCGTTCCGATGAGCACCCACACCGGCCACATCCACCCCGTCTTCGACCGCCTGCTGCAGCGTTCCGACAAGGAGGCGCTGCTGGGCCAGCACGGGCTGTGCATCTGGATGACCGGGCTCAGCGGCAGCGGCAAGAGCACCATCGCCGTGCAGTTGGAACGGCTGCTGCACGCCAACGGGATCCACAGCATGGTGCTGGATGGCGACAACGTGCGCACCGGCATCAACAGCAACCTGGGCTTCAGCGAGGCGGACCGCACGGAGAACATCCGCCGCATCGCCGAAATGGCCAAGCTCTTCGTGGGCAATGGCACCGTGACCATCTGCTGCTTCGTGAGCCCCACCATCGCCATCCGCGAGCAGGCCAAAGCCATCATCGGCACCACCGACTTCGTGGAGGTGTTCGTGGACACGCCGCTGGAAGAGTGCGAACGCCGCGATGTGAAGGGCCTCTACGCCAAGGCCCGCGCGGGTGAGGTGAAGGACTTCACCGGCATCAGCGCACCGTTCGAGGCCCCGGCACACGCCGATATCGTTCTTTCCACCACCGATCGCACGCCGGATGACTGCGCAGGCGATCTGTTCACCCGCTTGCTGCCCCGCATACGTCAGGCCCGTTAGACCATGCATTCCTACCGCCTCACCCACCTGAAGGAACTGGAGAGCGAGAGCATCCACATCCTGCGCGAGGTACACGCCCAGTTCGAGAACCCTGCCCTGCTCTTCAGCGGAGGCAAGGATTCCATCGTGTGCTTCCACCTCGCACGCAAGGCCTTCCACCCGGCCAAGGTGCCCTTCCCCCTGGTGCACATCGATACCGGACACAACTTCGAAGAGACGATGACCTTCCGCGATGCGCTGGTGGCGCGCCATGGTGCGAAGCTGATCGTGGGCAGTGTGCAGGAGAGCATAGACCGCGGCCGGGTGCAGGAGGAAACGGGCTACTACGCCAGCCGAAACAAGCTGCAGACCGTGACCCTGCTGGACACCATCGAGCAGCACAAGATCGACTGCGCCATCGGCGGCGGCCGACGCGATGAGGAGAAGGCCCGGGCGAAGGAGCGCGTGTTCAGCCACCGCGACGAGTTCGGCCAGTGGGACCCCAAGAACCAACGCCCCGAACTGTGGGACCTGTACAACGGTCGCAAGCGCATGGGCGAGCATTTCCGCGCCTTCCCCATCAGCAACTGGACGGAGATGGACGTGTGGCAGTACATCCTGCACGAGGGCATCGAGATCCCCAGCATCTACTTCAGCCACGAGCGCGAGGTGTTCGATCGCGATGGCGTGATCTACGCGAATAGTGACTTCATGCGGCTGAAGCCCGAAGAGAAGCCCTACCGCATGCGTGTGCGCTTCCGTACCATCGGCGACATGAGCTGCACGGGTGCGGTGGATTCGCCGGCGAGCACGCTGGAGGAGATCATTGCGGAAGTGGCCTCTTCGCGCGTTACCGAACGGGGAAGTCGCCAGGATGACAAGCGCAGCGAGGCGGCGATGGAGGATCGGAAAAAGGAAGGCTATTTCTGATCGGGCCTGCCTACCGGCAGGCAGGCGATCAGATAATCAGAAGATCAGAAGATGAAGGACGGATACCTGGACATGGACCTGCTGCGCTTCACTACCGCGGGCAGCGTGGACGACGGCAAGAGCACCTTGATCGGGCGGTTGCTCTACGACAGCAAGGCCATCTTCGACGACCAATTGGAAGCGGTGGAAAAGGCCAGTGCGAAGCGTGGTACCGGCGAAGTGGACCTTTCGCTGCTCACCGACGGCCTGCGCGCCGAGCGGGAACAGGGCATCACCATCGATGTGGCCTACCGCTACTTCGCCACGCCGAAGCGCAAGT
>CAYZBO010000117.1:0-7989 GCA_964476665.1 uncultured Chryseobacterium sp.
CGAGTTCAACAACACCCGCAAGCAGGATGCCGCCATGCAGCGCGTGCAGGACATGATCGACAACATCAAGGGCAAGGACCTTGAGATCTGCCCGAAGCTGTTGAGCGGGATCAGCGACTACCAGGCCGACCAGCCGGGCGATGTACGTGTGCGCAACGTAACGGTGGAGGAGAACATCGACCGCCGCAACTACCGCCAGAGCGACAACATCGATTTCCGCGACGGCGACCTGGAGAGCAGCATCTACTTCGAGCAGCCCGATTTCGAGGGCAACGCGATGTATGACTGGGGCAAGACCACCCTGGTGAACGACCGCAGCCGTGTATACAAGGGCGCCAGCTGGGCGGACCGCATCTACTGGGCCAACCCGGCCACCCGTCGCCACCTCGACGAGCGCCAAAGCACGGCCACCATCGGGTTCCGTTGCGCCATGACGCGCGTGGGCAGCCCCAAGGGCATGGGGGATGAGAACCGACGCGAGAAGCTCGACAAATAAGGCGGCGATCCGATCCTATCTTTCGAGCCCCCGGCCTTTGCCGGGGGCTCGTTCGTTCATGACCAGCACCGACAGTCTCCACGCCCACTTCCTCGCCAGCACCGGCGCCTGTACGGACACCCGCGCCATCGTAGCGGGCAGCATGTTCTTTGCGCTGAAAGGGCCCCACTTCAACGCCAATGCCTTCGCAGGCGAAGCCTTGGAAAAGGGCGCACGCTGGGCCGTGGTGGACGACCCCGGCGTGGTGGCGGACGAGCGCTTCCTGCTGGTGCCCGACGTGCTCACCGCCCTGCAGCAACTCGCCCGACATCACCGCAGGCGGTTCAACATTCCCGTGATCGGCATCACCGGCACCAACGGGAAGACCACCACCAAGGAGCTGGTGCACGCCGTGCTTTCCGCCGACCGCCCCGCCCTGGCCACCAGCGGCAACCTCAACAACCACATCGGGGTGCCCCTCACCCTGCTGCGCCTCTCCAGCGCCCACCGCATCGCCATCATCGAGATGGGCGCCAACAAAGTGGGCGACATCCGCGAGCTGGTGGAGATCGCCGAACCCACCCACGGGATGATCACCAACATCGGCAAGGCGCACCTGGAAGGGTTCGGCAGCTACCAGGGTGTGATCACGGCCAAGACGGAATTGTACGCCTTCCTCGGCGGCCATGCCGGCACGCTGTTCGTCAATGCGGACGACACGCTGCTCATGGAGCGGAGCACCGGCCAGGAGCGCATCACCTACGGCCGCACACCCGATGCGGACACCTCCGGGGATACCGCATCATCCGGCCCCTTCATGGAACTGGTGTTCTCCGGACGCGACCACCAAGCCTATCACGTGCGCACGCAGCTCATCGGGGACTACAACCTGCCCAATGCCCTGGCGGCGGTGGCCATCGGCCAGCATTTCGGCGTACCCGACGAACGCATCGCCCAGGCGCTGTCCGACTACGTGCCCAGCAACAACCGGTCGCAGTTCTCCGATACCGGGCGCAATCAGCTGGTGCTGGATGCGTACAACGCCAACCCCACCAGCATGGCCGCAGCGCTGAGGAACTTCGCGGCCATGAGCTCCGACCGCCCCAAGCTCGCGATCCTCGGCGACATGCTGGAACTGGGTGCGGACAGCCGGAAGGAGCACGACCACATCGTGCAGTTGGTGGACGAGCTTCGCTTGGATGCCCGGTTCGTGGGCCCCGAGTTCCAACGCAGTACCACCAAGCGATCCTACCCGGATGCCCCCACCCTGCTGCAGGCCCTGAAGACCGAAGCCCTCACCGGGCACCTGGTGCTGGTGAAGGGTTCGCGGGGGATCAAACTGGAAACGTTGGTGGAGGGGCTGTAACGCACCTGCCACGAACAGAACGCCCTCGTAGTGCGACCCGGCGGGTCGCGTCTACAAGGGCGTTCAGACATGCTGGATGCTACGCGGACCCGATCAGCCCTTCAGCACGCCGCGGCTGATCACGATGCGCTGCACCTCGCTGGTGCCCTCGTAGATCTGCGTGATCTTGGCGTCGCGCATCAGGCGCTCCACGTGGTACTCCTTCACGTAGCCGTAGCCGCCATGGATCTGCACCGCCTCGGTGGTGGTCTTCATGGCCACCTCGCTGGCGAAGACCTTGGCCATGGCGCTGGCCTGGTCGTAGTTCATGTGGTTGTCCTTCAGCCAGGCGGCCTTCAGGCACAGTAGGCGTGCGGCCTCGATCTCGGTGGCCATGTCGGCCAGCTTGAAGGCCACGGCCTGGTGCTCGCTGATGAGCTTGCCGAATGCCTTGCGCTCCTTGCTGTAGGCCAGGGCCAGATCATAGGCACCGCTGGCAATGCCGAGGGCCTGTGAGGCGATGCCGATGCGGCCACCGCTCAAGGTCTTCATGGCGAAGGTGAAGCCGAAACCATCCTCACCGATGCGGTTGGCCTTGGGCACCTTCACGTCCTGGAACATCAGGGTGTGGGTGTCGCTGCCGCGGATGCCCATCTTGTCCTCCTTGGCACCCACCGTGAAGCCGGGCATGCCCTTCTCCACGATGAGGCAGTTGATGCCCTTGTGGCCTTTCGCCGCATCGGTCTGGGCCATCACCAGGTAGGTGCTGGCGCTGCCGCCGTTGGTGATCCAGTTCTTGGTACCGTTCAGCAGGTAGTGGTCGCCCATATCGATGGCGGTGGTGCGCTGGCTGGTGGCGTCGCTACCGGCTTCGGGCTCGCTGAGGCAGAACGCGCCGATCTTCTCGCCCTTGGCCAGGGGCACCAAGTACTTCTGCTTCTGCTCCTCGTTGCCGAAGGTCTCCAGACCCCAGCACACCAGGCTGTTGTTCACGCTCACCACCACGCTGGCGCTGGCGTCCACCTTGCTCAACTCCTCCATCACCAGCACGTAGCTCACGGTGTCCATGCCGCCACCGCCGTACTTGGGGTCCACCATCATGCCCAGGAAACCGAGCTCGCCGAGCTGCTTGATCTCCTCGGCCGGGAAGCGCTGTTCGCGGTCGCGGTCGATCACGCCGGGCTTCAGGACGTTCTGGGCGAAATCACGGGCGGCGTCGCGCGCGGCGAGCTGCTCTTCGGAGAGTTCGAAATTGAGGCCTGCGATGGTGGCGGTATCCTGCATGGTCGTTCGTTTCAAGGGAGCACAAAAGTAGCCGATACCTTCGCCCCATGGAAGCGGAAAAGCGCAGCTGGGAGGCGGTGGGCATCATGAGCGGCAGTTCGCTCGATGGCCTCGACCTCGCGTGGTGCAGCTTCCATCTGGAAGAGGGTGGCTGGAGCTTCAACATCCGCGAGGCCAGGACGGTTCCCTACACGCCCGCCTTCCGGCAACGGCTGCTGCAGGCCATGGGAGGCAGCGCGCTGGAGGCCGCCCGCCTGCACCGCGACCTCGGCATCTTGATCGGCGAAGCCTGCCGGGATCTGCTCAACGGCGCCCCGGTGGACCTGATCGCCTCGCACGGCCACACGCTCTTCCACAAGCCGGAGGAGGGCCTCACCACACAGCTCGGGTGCGGGGCGCACATCGCGGCCATCAGCGGCATGCCCACCGTGTGCGACTTCCGCAGCAAGGACGTGGCGCTGGGCGGGCAGGGCGCGCCGCTGGTGCCCTTGGGCGAGCGGCTCCTCTTCCCTGCGCACCGGGCCTTCCTCAACATCGGCGGCATCTGCAATATCGGGCTGCACACTGCGCAAGGCATCCTCGGATACGACGTGTGCATCGGCAACCAGGCGCTGGACTTCCTGGCACAGGAGGCGGGGCTGACCTACGATGCGGGAGGGGCAATGGCGCGAAGCGGCCACCTGAACGGCGAGCTTATGCGGGCGCTGGATGCCCTCCCCTTCCACCAGCAGCCCCCACCCCGCTCCCTGGGCCGCGAGTGGTTCGATGCCGCCGTGAAGCCCCTGATCGCCGATGCCCGCATCCCCTTGGCCGACCGCCTGCGCAGCACGGTGGAACACATCGCCAGGCAACTTGCCCGCGCTTTGGCGCCTGCCGATGGCCCTGTGCTGGTGACCGGCGGCGGTGCCCACAACACCTTCCTCGTGGAACGGCTGCAGGCGCTGGCCACGATGCCGGTGGAAGTGCCGGAGCCCAGGCTGGTGGACTTCAAGGAGGCGCTGGTCTTTGCGCTGTTGGGGGTGCTGCGGATGCGTGGGGAGGCCACGGCATCGGCCTCCGTGACGGGTGCCCGGGCGGATAGCGTGGGCGGTGCGCTGCACCTGCCCAATTAACACCGCCGCCATGGATAACCCGGCACACGCCGCAAGGGCTGCGCACGGGGCGATCCTACCTTTGACCTCGCTTGCACCGGAACCTGCGATGAGAGATGCCCTGAAGCGCTTCGAGGAGCGCGCCCCCGAGATCGTGTTCGAATGGAACGATGCCCCCACCGGCGCCAAAGGCTGGGTGGTGATCAACAGCCTGCGGGGCGGTGCGGCGGGCGGTGGCACCCGCATGCGCAAGGGGCTGGACAAGCGCGAGGTGGAGAGCCTGGCCAAGACCATGGAGGTGAAGTTCAGCGTGTGTGGCCCGCCCATCGGCGGCGCCAAGAGCGGCATCGACTTCGACCCCACCGACCCGCGCAAGAACGCTGTGCTGGACCGCTGGTACAAGGCCGTGATGCCCCTGCTGAAGACCTACTACGGCACCGGCGGCGACATGAACGTGGACGAAGTGCACGACGTGATCCCCATCACCGAGCGCTACGGCCTGCGACACCCGCAGGAGGGTGTGGTGAACGGCCACATCGGCACCCAGGAAGAGGTGAAGCTGCAGGCCATCGCCCAGCTGCGCGAAGGCGTGAGCAAGATCGTGGAAGACACCGCCTACGTACCCGTTGCCGGCAAGTACACCGTGAGCGACATGATCACCGGATGGGGCGTGGCCGAGAGCGTGCGCCACCACTACCGCGTGTACGGCGGTGAGTTGAAGGGCAAGCGCGTGATCGTGCAGGGCTGGGGCAACGTGGCCGCCGCCGCGGGTTACTACCTGGCGCAGCAAGGCGCGCTCATCACCGGCATCATCGACCGGCACGGCGGGGTCATCAAGCCGGAAGGCTTCAGCGCCGATGAGGTGCGCACCCTGTTCATGGACAAGGACGGCAACAAGCTGCGCATGCAGGACATGCTGCCCTTCGAGGAGGTGAACGAACGTGTGTGGGACGTGGGCGCGGAGATCTTCCTGCCCTGCGCGGCCAGCAGATTGGTGACGCAGGACCAGGTGGATCGCATGGTGGCGGCCGGGCTGGAGGTGATCAGCAGCGGAGCCAACGTGCCGTTCGCCGACCCGCAGATCTTCTACGGCCCCATCGCCGAGCACGCCGACCACAAGGTGAGCGTGATCCCCGACTTCATCGCCAACTGCGGCATGGCCCGCGTGTTCGCCTATTGCATGCAGCCCGGCAACGCGCTTACGGACCAGGCCATCTTCCAGGATGTGAGCACCGTGATCGGCAAGGCGTTGGAGGACTGCCACGACCGCCATCCGCACCGCTTGCACCTGACGCGCACCGCCTTCGAGATCGCACTCGCCAAACTGAACTGACATACTTCAACGGACCTCCGTTCCGTTCCCTTCATACCTGCACCATCCATGCGCATTCCGCTCCTCACCCAGATCGAACAGACCGCCCGCGAGGTCCTCGAACAGCAGGCCGCCGCTGCCACCCCCACCGAGCCCGTCATGGAGACCGTCTCCATCTGGCAGCTCATCGTGGACGGTGGCTGGTACATCATGGGGCCGCTGGCCATCATGTCCCTGATCGCGTTCTACATCATCATTGAGCGCAGCCTGGCCATCCGCCGCGCGCTGAAGGAGGAGAAGGACTTCATGAACAAGATCCGCGACTACATCCACGAGGGCAAGATCGACAGCGCCCGCAACCTCTGTGCGCAGAACGCATCGCCGGTGGCACGCATGCTGGACAAGGGGATCAGCCGCATCGGCAAGCCCTTGAAGGACATCGAGGTGAGCATCGAGAACGCCGGCAAGCTGGAGGTGTACCAGCTGGAGAAGGGCCTCAGCGTGCTGGCCACCATCTCGGGTGCAGCGCCCATGATCGGCTTCCTGGGGACCGTGATCGGGATGATCGTCACCTTCCACACCATGAAGATCAGCGGTGCGGGCGTGGAGATCGCGCAGCTCAGCGGTGGTATCATGCAGGCGATGGTCACCACGGTGGCCGGTCTGGTGATCGGCATCATCGCCTACGTGGCCTACAACACCTTGGTGGCACGCGTATCGAAGGTGGTGCAGAACATGGAGGCCACCACCATCGCCTTCATGGACGTGCTGGATTCACCCGCCAAATAAGGCACCATGGGACTGCGCAGCACACACAAGGTAGACGCGGGCTTCAGCATGAGCTCGATGACCGATCTGGTCTTCCTGCTCCTGATCTTCTTCGTGATCGTGAGCACCCTGGTGAGCCCATACGCACTGCCTGTGGACCTGCCCAAGAGCGCCAACAAGACCAAGGAGAAACCCAAGGTGGCCGTGCGCATCGACGCCGACCAGCACTACAGCGTGAACAACGCCCTCATTGAACCGGCCGACCTCGAAGGTGTACTGAAGGATGAGATGAGCAAGCACCCCACCGACCAGGCGATCGTGATGCACGTGGACCAGAGCGTGCCCACGGGCATTACCGTTAGCGTACTGGACATCGCCAAACGCAATAAGTGGAAGATCATTCTGGCCACCAAACCCGAATAGGGGCGTGACATGTCGCGCCCGTAGGCAGCGCGTAAGGCCCACAGGCCGAACGCCCTGCCGGCCCGCCGCACGAGCGGCGATACGAGGGTGGGACGAACGACCGGACCAGCACGAGCAAGGCCCATGAGCAGCATCACCGTTCAACAGCAACAGAACGACCGCAGGACCGGCGCCGTGGGCACCATCGTGCTGCATGTGATCATGGTGTTGTTGTTCCTGTTCTTCGGTCTGCAGCAGCCTGACCCGCTGCCGGAAGAAATTGGCATCGAGCTGGCCTTCGAGGATGCGGGCGGCCTCAGCGGCGGTGATCCGGACCCCAACCCTGGCAACCCGCAGGAAAGTGCCACGCCGGTGACCGCTCCGTCCGAACCAGAGCAGGTGGCAACCGAGGATGATAGTCCGGTGGAGGTGCCCAAGCCGGTGAAGCCGCAGCCCAAGCCCACGCCGAAGCCGGAAACACCCAAGCCACCGAAGCCCAACCCCAACGCGCTCTTCACCCCGAGCACCAACCCGGGCAGCACCCCTTCCGATGGCCCGCCGGGCGGCAACAATGCCCCGGGCGACAAGCCGGGCGGTGGCGGCATCGGCAGCTTCAGTGGCAAGGGCTTCAACGGTCGCTTGGAAGGACGGGGCTTCATGAAGGGCCCGAACATCAGCGAAAAGCCCACCGAAGGCGGCAAAGTGGCCCTCGACATCTTCGTGGACCGCAGTGGGAAGGTCACGCGTGTCACCTTCAACCTGGACCGCAGCACAACCACCAGTCAGGTGCTCTTCAACCTGGCGAAGAAGGCCGCGCTGCAATGCACCTTCAGCGCCAAGCCCGACGGCCCTGCGGAGCAGAAAGGTGAAATGACCTTCGTCTTCATCCTCGAATGACCTACGCGGAGACGCTGGCGTACCTCTACGCGCAGCTTCCCATGTTCCAGCGCATCGGTGCGGCCGCCTACAAAGCCGACCTCGCCACCACCTGGGCGCTGATGGAGGCGCTGGACCACCCCGAACGCGGGCTGAAGTGTGTGCATGTGGCGGGCACCAACGGCAAGGGCAGCACGAGCCACCTCATCGCCAGTGCACTGCAGGAGGCCGGCCTGCGTGTGGGCCTGCACACCTCGCCCCACCTGAAGGACTTCAGGGAACGGTTCCGCCTGAACGGGCGCATGGTGCCAGAACAGGTGGTGGTGGACTTCGTTGTTCGGCATCGGGACCGCTTCGAGCCCTTGAAGCCCTCGTTCTTCGAGTGGGGTGTGGCCTTCGCCCTGTGGTGGTACCGCGAGCAGGCGGTGGACATCGC
>CAYZBO010000118.1:0-7780 GCA_964476665.1 uncultured Chryseobacterium sp.
CCGCTATGGTCCTGAAAGGTGTGCGGCCACGAAAACGCAGCGGCGCGGGCCGATCAGCCCCGATGGCGAATTGCACGTTCTGAAAGTCGGCTGCATCAGCCCAGAGGTCGAAGAACACAGCGGGATAGCCCAGCGCACTGTTCGCGTTGCGGCGGAACCAGGTCCAGCTGGTGTCACTGTCCACAAAGGTTCGAAGGTGATAGGGAGCGAGGTCGTTGGAGTTACCCGCCGCACAGACCATCACCCTCCCACCTTGCGCCATCAACTGGTCGTCGATGAAGAGCGCTGCTGCATCGAGGCCATCATGCGAGCCGAAGTAAGTGCCGAGGCTGGCATTTATCACAGCAGGGAGACCCAGGGCGGCGGCCTCATCAAAGATGTACTTGACCGCATCGGCCACCACGCTCCGCCAGTTGGGAGCATTGAAGCGGCTGGAGACCACGATGAACTCACCGTCCGGGGCCACGCCTTTGTGGCGTCCGTTCGCCAGTCCATTACCGCCCATGATGCCCGCCACCGAGGTGCCATGACCATTATAGCCGTTCTGATCGATGGAGGTCATCACACCGTTGTTGATGTCCTCCGCGGTCCAGACCTGTCCATAGCCATAGGGTTGGGGTGTTCGGGTGGGGTGTACGGCCAATGTCTGGTCCCAATACTTCAGGATACGCGTGGTACCGTCCGCATGCTGGTAGTCGGGGTGTTGGTGATCGAGGCCCGAATCGATGATGCCAAGCACCACACCCTCACCGGTGAACCCTTGGACCAAGGGGGCATCGCCGCGATGCACCTCGTTCACGCGGCTCTTTACCCGCATGGAATCGTTGAGCGTGTAGCCCCTGTCGAGGCTGAACTCGAAGAAGTGAACGGCCGGTTCCTGCGCCAGCGCATGGACCCGGGCCACGGGAACACGGGCGCTCACCACACCGTCGCGGCTCATCTTCACCCTTCCACCGTGCATGAGCACGGCAGCGGCGGCGGCATCGCGCGGGCCGCGAACAAAGAGGTCCACCTCAGCATCGGGGGCATGCTGTTGCTTGAGGAAGGCCTTCAATGGAAAGCCCATCTTTTCGGCATACTGGGCATGGGCGAGGGAGGGCAGCATCAAGGCTCCCAGGAGCAGCGGGGCGATGGATCGCAGCATGTCACAAAGCTACGATGCCTCGGAGGCGATGACCTCAGCGTATCGGGGCAGATGCGGCAAGAAATCAACAGCACCCGTGGCAAGGTCCAAGCGGCAGCAAAAATGACGCAATCCATTGGTGACCATGAGGTAGGGTACCTTGAAGACCGAGTTGTAACGACCGGCCTGATCGAAGGTGCGCTGGGTGATCGGCACTTGGGGCGCCTTGCATTCAACGAGCACAAGCGGCCTACCCTGAGCGTCGAAGATCAACACATCGGCACGTTGGTCACGTCGGTTCAGTTTGAGTGAATGCTCCACGGCGATGCGCCCGGGGGGGTATCCAAGATCATGGACCAGGTGGTTGAGGAAATGCTGGCGCACCCACTCTTCCGGAGTGGCGGCCACCCAGCGGCGGCGCAGGGGATCGAAGAGGAAGGCACCTGCGGCTTCCTGCTTAGTTTTGACCCCATGGTCGGGAAGGGCGAGTTGCTGATCCCCGGTCGACATCCCCACAAAAGTGCACACCAAGGAGGACATCGTACAGAACTGGCTGCCGCGTTACACCGGATTGCCGTTGGAGGCGTTCAAGCCGCACATCCTGCTGACCAACTTCGACAACTACCTGGACATCTTCTGCCAGCAGACCGGTGCGGAGATCCTGGTGAAGGACAAGGCGATGAAGGTCGCCGTGGCGGAGGACATGGTGATGATCAACTTCGGCATGGGCAGTCCCAACGCGGCAACGCTGATGGACCTGCTGAGCGCCATCGACCCCAAAGCAGTGCTGTTCCTGGGCAAGTGCGGGGGGCTGAAGAAGAAGAACGAGCTGGGCGACCTGATCCTGCCCATCGCGGCCATCCGTGGGGAGGGTACCAGCAACGATTACTTCCCCCCCGAGGTGCCTGCATTGCCGAGCTTCATGATGCATCGCGCGGTGAGCGGCGTGATCCGGGACATGGACCTGGACTACTGGAGCGGTACGGTGTATACCACCAACCGGCGCGTGTGGGAGCATGACGTTGAGTTCAAGGAACGGCTCCGCCTGATGCGCTGCATGGCCATCGACATGGAGACCGCCACCCTGTTCATGACCGGCTTTGCCAACAGCATCCCCACGGGTGCGCTGCTGCTGGTGAGCGACCAGCCGATGGTGCCGTGGGGCGTGAAGACCAGCAGCAGCGATGCGAAGGTCACCGGATCGTTCGTGGAGACGCATGTGCGCGTGGGCATTGCCGCCCTGCGCGAGATCATCAACGAAGGCCGCAGCGTGAAGCACTTGCGCTTTGAATGAGCGTCATTGACGACTATAAGAAGCTGATGCTGGAGGTGCGGGCAGGCACCTTCAGGCCGGTGTACCTCCTGCACGGTGAGGAGAGCTTCTTCATCGATCGCATCGCGGACGAGATCGAGCAACTGGCATTGGCCGACCACGAACGGGACTTCAACCAGACCATCCTGTACGGGCGTGATGCGAACCACGAAGTGGTGAAGGACACCTGTCTGCGGTTCCCGATGATGGCTGAGCGTCAACTGGTCATCGTGCGTGAGTTGCAGAGCTGGCGGATCGATGAGATCGAAAAGCTGGAGGCCTACCTGTCCAAGCCCACGCCCACCACAGTGCTGGTGCTCTGCCACAAGCACAAGAAAGTGGATGGCAGGAAGGGCGTCATCAAGGCCGTACAGAAAGGTGGCGGCGCGGTGTTGCAGAGCGACAAGGTGAAGGACGACAAGCTTCCGGACCTGTTGATGAGCGTTGCAAAGAGCCAAAAGCGGCGCCTTGGGCCCACCGAGGCGCAGTTGTTGGCCAGCCACCTGGGCAGCGACCTGGCCAAGGCGGTGAAGGAGGTGGAGAAGCTCTGTTTGGTCACTGAGGAGGGCGGCCAGATCACCAGCGACCACATCCAGCGTTTCGTGGGCATCAGCAAGGACTACAACGTCTTCGAACTGCAGGCCGCCATCGGTATGCGCAACACCGCCAAGGCGCAGCAGATCGCCGCACACTTCGCGGCCGACCCCAAGGACAACCCGCTGGTGCTCACCGTGGGCTTCCTCAACACCTACTTCGGCAAGGTGGCGATGGTGCACACCCTGGCGGGCCGAAGTCCCCAGGAGATGGCTTCGGCCATGAAGGTGAACCCCTATTTCCTGAAGGACTATCAACTGGCCGCACGCAACTATTCACTGGCCAAGCTCGTGGAGATCCAGCGGCATCTGCGGCAATGCGACCTGCAGAGCAAGGGGGTCGGCAGCTCCAGCGCCGGCGATGGCGAGCTGTTGCGGGAGTTCCTGGCCAAGGCCATGTCCTGAGCCCCCGCACAGGCAAGGGTTCCAACCGTCCATGGAACGGCAGTGAGCGCTACCGGAGCGTTCCGCTACCTTAGCCGCCCCTGCAAGGCAACCCCATCCATGACCTTTCCTCTTCGCCGCACGCTCTTCGTACTTAGCCTCCTTCTCACCGTCGGCGCATGGGCCCAGACCGGCACCATCCGTGGCTTCGTTTATGACAAGGCGACCGGTGAGCCGGTGATCTTCACCAACGTCATCCTGAAGGGCACCACCACGGGAGCGGCCACCGATGTGAACGGATACTACTCCATCAGCAAGGTGCAGCCGGGAAGCTACACGCTGATGGTGACCTACCTGGGCTACGACACCCTGCAGAAGCAGGTGACCGTGGCGCGCGACCAGATCATCACCGAAAAGCTCTTCCTCACCAAGAGCGCGATACAGATGAAGGAGTTCGAGGTGTCGGGCGAGAAGCAGGAGGCCCAGAACCAGGTGCGGATGAGCGTTACGAAGCTGACGCCGAAACAGATCGAGCGCATGCCTTCCGTGGGTGGCGAGGCGGATCTGGCCCAGTACCTGCAGGTTGTTCCCGGCGTCATCTTCACCGGCGACCAGGGGGGGCAATTGTATGTGCGGGGAGGCTCGCCCATCATGAACAAGGTGATGCTGGACGGCATGGTCCTGTACAATCCGTTCCACAGCATCGGTCTGTTCAGTGTGTTCGACAACGACATCATCCGCAACGCCGACATCTACACCGCCGGATTCAACGCGGAGCATGGTGGCCGGGTCAGTTCCGTAATGGATATCACCACGCGCGACGGGAACAAGACGCGGCTGAGCGGGAAAGTGGGGGCCAGCACGTTCGCAGCCAAGGCGATGCTCGAGGGCCCCTTGAAGAAGCAGACGGAGCCTGGCGCGGGATCCTCCTCCTTCCTGCTGAACGCACGCCACTCCTACCTGGACCGCAGCAGCAAGACCTTCTACACCTTCGTGGACACCGCAGGCCTTCCCTTCAACTTCACCGACCTGTATGGCAAGCTGAGCTTCAATGGGGCCAACGGCAGCAAGGTGAACCTGTTCGGCTTCAACTTCACGGACGGGGTGAACTACCAGGGGGTCAGTGACCTGCAGTGGAAGAACTGGGGCGCCGGCACCAACTTCGTGCTGGTGCCGTCCGGCTCGGCGGTGCTGATCGATGGCATCTTCGCCTTCAGCAACTACGGCATCAGCCTGCAGGAGGCCGAGCTGCCCGCCCGGACCAGCGACATCACCGGATTCAATGCCGGACTGAACTTCAAGTACTTCATGGGTGATGACGAAGCACGCTATGGCGTTGAGATCCTCGGCTTCCGCACCAACTTCAGCTTCTTCAGCAGCGTTGGCACCCAGTTCGTGCAGGAGGAGAACACCTCGGAGATCGCCGGCTACTTCAACTACCGCAAGAACCTGGGCAAGCTGATCATCGACCCCGGGATCCGACTGCACTATTACGCATCGCTCAGCGTCCCCAATGTGGAGCCGCGTTTCGGCATGAAGTGGAACATCACCGATGATCTCCGCTTCAAGGCCGCTGCCGGCCGCTACAGCCAGAACCTGGTGGCCGCCAACAGCGATCGGGATGTGGTGAACCTCTTCTACGGGTTCCTGAGCGCACCGGAGAACCTGCCGGACGAGGTGACCCTGCGCGACGGCAGCACCCGCGAAGTGAAGGACCCCCTGCAGCGTGCCAACCACTATGTAGCCGGCTTCGAATACGACCTCACCGGTGACCTGACCGCCAACTTCGAGGTCTACTTCAAGGACTTCCGCCAAGTGACCAACCTGAACCGCAACAAGCTGTTCAACGACACCCAGGAGTTCGCCGACAAGCCGGACGAACTGAAGAAGGATTTCATCGTGGAGACGGGCCAGGCCTACGGCGCCGACCTCCAGTTGAAGTATGAGCGGGGCAACCTGTACCTGTGGGGCGTTTACAGTTACACCTTCGTGGACCGCTTCGATGGGGTTCAGGAGTACAACCCGGTGTGGGACCGTCGCCACAACGTGAACCTGGTGGCCAGCTATGCCTTCGGCAAGTTCGACAGCTGGAAGGTGAACGTACGCTGGAACTACGGCAGCGGCTTCCCCTTCACACAGACCCAGGGCTTCTACGGAGCGCAGGACTTCCAGGGCAACATCAATACCGACTACACCACGAGCAATGCGGACCTGGCCACCATCCTGGGCCCCTTGAACCAGGGCCGACTGCCCACCTACCACCGCATGGACCTTGGCATGACCAAGCAATGGAAGTTGGATGAACACAAGCTCATCGAACTGGACTTCAGCCTGACCAATGCCTACGACCGCGAGAACATCTTCTACTTCGACCGGGTGCGTTTCGAGCGTGTGAACCAGCTGCCCCTGCTGCCCAGCGCCGGTGTGAGCTTCCGCTTCTGACCGGCGGGGGAGGGTGCAGAAATTGAGTCCCCGGACCGGGTCCGTTGCTTACCTTTACGCCCCGTGATCGCCGATCTATTCCGGCGCTCGCAAGCGGCGATGACGGGTTCCACCAAGTACATTTTCGTCACCGGCGGGGTGACCTCCTCGTTGGGCAAGGGCATCATCAGCGCCAGCCTGGCAAAGCTGTTGCAGGCCCGCGGGTTCACGGTCACCATCCAGAAGCTGGATCCCTATATCAACGTGGACCCCGGCACGCTCAACCCGTATGAGCACGGGGAGTGCTTCGTGACGGAGGACGGCGCCGAGACCGACCTGGACCTGGGCCACTACGAGCGCTTCCTGGACGTGCCCACCAGCCAGGCCAACAACGTCACCACCGGCCGCATCTACCAGAACGTCATCAGCAAGGAGCGCCGGGGAGAGTACCTGGGCAAGACCGTGCAGGTGATCCCGCACATCACCGACGAGATCAAGCGCCACATCCAGGCCCTCGGGCGCAAAGGCATCTACGACTTCGTGATCACCGAAGTGGGTGGCACCGTGGGCGACATCGAGAGCCTGCCCTACGTGGAGAGCATCCGCCAGTTGAAGTGGGAGAAGGGCAAGGACTGCCTCACCATCCACCTCACGCTGCTTCCCTTCCTGCAGACCAGCGGCGAACTGAAGACCAAGCCCACCCAGCACAGCGTGAAGGAACTGCTGAGCCTGGGTGTGCAGCCGGACGTGCTCGTGTGCCGCACCGAGCACCCCATGCAGAAGGGTATGAAGGACAAGATCGCGCTGTTCTGCAACGTGGACCCCACGGCCGTGATAGAGAGCCGCGATGCGGAGACCATCTATGACGTGCCCTTGATGATGCAGGAGGAGGGTCTGGACAGTGTGGTGCTCCAGAAGCTCGGCATCAGCGGCTATCCGGAGGCCGACCTGCGTTCGTGGAGCGACTTCCTGCGCCGCTATAAGGAACCCAAGCGCGAAGTGCACATCGGACTGGTGGGCAAGTACGTGGAGCTGCACGATGCCTACAAGAGCATCAAGGAGGCCTTGGAGCACGCCGGCGCGGAGAACGAGACCAAGGTGCACATCAAATGGGTGCACAGTGAGAAGCTCAATGCGAAGAACGTGGCCAAGCAATTGTCGGGTCTCAGTGGCATCGTGGTGGCGCCAGGCTTCGGCAACAGGGGCATCGAAGGCAAGATCGAAGCCATCCGATACGTGCGGGAGAGCCGCATTCCCTTCCTGGGCATCTGCCTGGGCATGCAGTGCGCGGTGATCGAGTATGGCCGCCATGTGCTGGGATTGGCCGACGCCAACAGCACCGAGATGAACGCGGACACGCCGCATCCGGTGATCGCCATGATGGAGGAGCAGAAGAGCCTGGAGAACAAGGGCGGCACGATGCGGCTGGGCGCCTACCCCTGCAAGCTCAGCGAAGGCAGCCTGGCCCAGCAGGTATACGGCCGCAAGGACATCAGCGAGCGCCATCGCCACCGCTACGAGTTCAACAACGCCTACCTGGAGGACTACCGCAAGGCTGGGATGCTGGCCACGGGGATCAACCCCAAGGGCAAGCTGGTGGAGATCGTGGAGGTGAAGGACCACCCCTGGTTCATGGGGGTGCAGTTCCACCCGGAATACCGCAGCACGGTGATGAAGCCCCACGCGCTGTTCGTGGGCTTTGTGCAGGCGGCGGTGAAGGCGGCCGAGGCTGTACGCGAGCGTGCCGAGGCCTGAACTCCGAAGCCACGCCAGCAGTGCTGATGGACGATCCACGCCGCCCATCAAGCCGTTGCTGAGGCCCTTCCCCCGGCCCGGCTATCTTTGCCCACCTTCCGCCATCCCTTATCCGCGGCGGAACCTCCATGGACCGCAATTCGATCATCGGCTTCGTCCTCATCGCAGCCATCCTCTTCGGCTACACCTGGT
>CAYZBO010000119.1:0-3191 GCA_964476665.1 uncultured Chryseobacterium sp.
CCATCGCCGCCGGCATCAAGCACGCGCAGGGTGTAGCAACCATCGGGCAGGCAGGCGCTCTCGGTCTGGATGCCGTTGGGGGCCACCAGCGGACCGCCGCTGCTTGCCACCACGTTACCCGCGCCGTTGCGGATCTCCCAGGTGGTCTCGAAGGGCAGGCCATCCGTTTGGAACTCCACGGTGAGGCCGTTGGCCGGGCACACCGGGTTGTTGTCGCCGCAGGTCACGGTCATCACCACGCTGCCGGTGTTCGTGCTGAAGCCGGTCACGTAGAGGTAGTAGGTCTGCGAAGCACTACCGGTCCAGGTCACGAGGCTCGTTGTGCCCGTGCCGCTGTCATCGTCACCGGCCACGCACACCAGGCTGCCGCAGCTGCCCGTGTAGATGCCCAGACGGGTGTCGAAGTTGCTGCCGCTCAGGTCCACGGTCATGGTGCCATTAAAGCCCTGCACGGTGTACCAGATGCCACCGGCGGTGTTCATGGAGTAACCGCTGCAGGTGCCCGGAGCACCGGTCGTGGTGGAATTCGCCGTGGTGGCGTTGGTCACCGAGTTGCAGCTCACCGCGATCGCATTCGCGCACAGGTCGTTGGCGGGCGGCGGAGGCTGCGTGCCGATGCAGACGTTGAAGTTCACGTTCGAGGCACCCGTACCCCATGCATAAACGCGCACGAAGTAGGTCTCGCCGATCGTCAGGCCGGCGGGGTTGCTTACATCCGCGTCGCTGGTGAGGACCAGGGTCATGCCTGCAGCTGCGCAGGGATCGGGCAATGCACGGTACACCGAGTGGCCCATGTCAGTGAAGTTGGATACGTTGAGCAGGCTCACACGGTGCGTGGTCGACGTGGCCACGAAGCTGAACCAGACGTCATCATCAGGTGTGCCGCTGTCCACATCGGGCTGCTGGGATGCCGTGGCCCCAATGGTGGTCCCGGCGGTGACCGTTCCACATTGGTAGTCCGCGTTCACCGTAAGGGCGATGGCGCCACCGCAATCGTCGTTGGCCGGGGGCGGCGGCAAGGTCGTTACGCTGATCGGACCGAAGGAGGTGCTCACACCATCCACACCACAATCCGCACGCAGATAGATGTCATAGGTGGTGCCCGCGCTCAGACCGCCCAGTGTGAAGGGGTTGGTACCCGCAGGCACTGTGGTGCCGGTACCCACCGTGAATCCGGTGGCGCCGTACTCAACCTCCCAGGCGCTCTCCGAGCAACCGATCGCCCAGTTGAGGTTCACGCTGGTGAGCGTGATGTTGGAAGCCGTCAGGCCCGAAGGAGCCGGGCAGGGCGGCGGCGGCGCGATGGTCACATCGTAGTCCTCCGTTTCACCGTAACCGTAGTTCGCGCAGGGGTCGATGGTGTTCCCGACCTGGCTGAACACATCACGGATGCGCATGCGCTTCACGCCAGGGACGGGATCGCAGGGCAGGGAGAGCGTGAAGCTGCCGGTGCCGTTCGCCGCGATGGCGGAGGTGGTGAAGCCCACACGCTCGCTCGGGGTCTCGAACAGGCCGTTCTCATTGAAGTCGATCCACACGGCCACATGCTGACTGCCGTAGGAACCCACGGTCACCTCCACCTGGTAGCTGGTACCCGCCTGCAGCGTGCCGGTGTGGTTCGGCAGGGTGTTGAAGTAGGTGTAGGCGGGGTTCTCCTCGGCCGTACCCGTGTTGTTGCTCAGGGTGGTACCGGTGATCACCACGTTGCTGATCAGGTCACCATCCGTCTTGCCGTAGGTATAGGTGGGTTCGCAGTAGCAGTTGGCCAGGGGCTCGATGCCCACGGCCAGCACCGCGCTGGCACCCGTGCTGGGGCCGGTGCTGCAGGTCACCTCGCAGTAGTACCAGCTGGGCTGGGTCTGGCTGGTGGTGAAGGTGGCCGCATTGGGGCCCACTGCGGTCCACGGACCGGTGGCCGATGCCGTGCTCACGTACCACTGGTAGCTGATCACGCTGCCGATGGTGGCGTTCTCCAGGCCCAGGGTGAACTCCTGGCCCGAGCAGAAGCTCGCAGGACCGGTGGTGTTGCCCGGATCAGGCGTGCCCGCACAGGGAATGAGGCAGGCGCCGCTGTAGTTCACCGCAAACTCGAAGCCCACACCCGTGCCCGAAAAGTCCGAGGTGAACTGCACCGTCAGCGTCTGTCCTGCGGCCCCGGTGAAGTTCGCGTTACCTGTGCCCGCATAGGTCTGCAGCAGGGTGCCGCCAGTTCCTGCACCATCGTAGATGCGGATGAGGTCGCAGCAGGCCTCCGTGCCGTAGGTGCCCGTGATGCTGATGATGCCGCCATCACCGGCCTCCAGCACGGTGTAGCCGTTCGCGCTGTTGCTGTAGTTGCTCGCACCGGCATGGTCCGTCAGGATCATGTTCGTGCCGCAGGCAAAGCTGTTGTTGCCGGTCAGGGGTACCGTGTTCGCAGGCACCACCGTCACGGCCAGCACGTTGCTCGTTCCCGTGCTGGGGCCTTCCGAGCAGGTCACATCGCAGTAGAACCAGCTGTTCTCCGATACCGTGGCATTGTAGGTGGACGCATTGGGGCCCACTGCGGTCCAGGGACCGGTGGCGGACACCGTGCTCACGTACCACTGGTAGGTGAGGCCACTGCCTGCCGTAGGGTTCTGCAAGCCCAGGGCGGCCGTGCCACCCGCACCCACAATGGCGGGGCCGGTGGTGTTGCCCGGCGCAGGCGTGCCCGTGCAGGGAACAAAGCAGGTGCCGCTGTAGATCACCGTCAGGTTGAAGCCGGCATAATTGCTCGAGCCGTCCGAGGTGAACTGCACCGTCACCGTTTGTCCGGCGGTGCCCGTGAAATTGATGCTGCCACTGCCCGAGTAGCTCTGGATCAGTGTACCACCGGTGCCCACACCGTTGTACAGGCGCACGTAATCCCAGCCGCTCTCCGTGTCATAGGTGCCCGAGATGCTGATGATGCCGCCATCACCGGCCTGCAGCACGGTGTAACCATTGGCATTGCTGCTGTAGTTGCTCGCACCGGCATGGTCCGTCAGGATCATGTTGGTACCGCAGGGGAAGCTGTTGTTGCTCGAAAGCGGCACCGTGTTCGCGGCCAGGACGGCCACGGCCAGCACGTTGCTCGATCCCGTGCTGGGGCCTGCCGAGCAGGTCACATCACAGTAGAACCAGCTGTTCACCGATACCGTGGCATTGTAGGTGGACGCATTGGGGCCCAC
>CAYZBO010000119.1:3291-7479 GCA_964476665.1 uncultured Chryseobacterium sp.
GGGGGATCGACCGGGGGCAGGTCGATGGCCACCGTGCCGGGGCAGGGGCTCGCCGGAGAAGGCCACGTATCGATCACCAGGAAGTAGGTGTTGCCCGCCGCGATGGTGGCGTTCAGCGTTTTCGATGCACTCGAATTGGTGACGTTGGCCACACAAATGCCACCGCTGGTGGGGCACCCATTGTACAGGAACAGGCCGGCATAGGTCTGCCCACTGTAGACGAATGAGGCGGCGCCGCTTCCCTGCGAGGTGAAGGTGTACACGGATTCCAGACCTCCCCGGTAGCTGGAGTTCCCGCAAGTGCCCGCGTTCGAAGCGGTGATGTCGTTCGTTGTTCCACACGTGATGGAGAACGCTGCATAGTCCTGGTAGGTGAGCACCGTTGCACCCGCACAGGTGGTGGCCTGCGAAGCATTGGCCTGGAAAAGGCCGCCCAGCAGCATCGCCGCAGGGGCCCACCAGCGCGTTCGCCGTGTCGTATTGTTCCGACTATTCATGAGGTTAGGGTTAGGGTTAGAAAGGATCGAAAGGGGGTGGTGGCGTCCGTGCCACCGGTACGTTGGTAAGGCTCCCTGGCCTGTCGCTTCATCCCCGCACGCTACGCTCCAACGCGAGCTTCCGCAGGGACCTCCTTCTTCACATCCTGTGTACTGTTACAATTCTGAATGCTTCGTTAGGTGTGTGATAAATGATCTGCAAGGCCGCTAAAGTAGAAGGATCCGCTCCGGAAAGAAAATGGCGATCGTCAGTTCCGGAAAGAAGATCAAGGGGGTGTCGCTGAAGTTTTGAAGATCAGGCTGTTGGATCGAAGGGCGCGCACCGCTCCGCCGCTCCGGGTCGCTCTGTGTACCCGTCCATGTATCCGCAGCAGACCACTTCAGGGACCCACATCGACCCCGGCTATCGCCTATCTTGTCCCACATCGTCCATGGCCGAGAACCCCTTCCCCTTTGACGGCCTCTCCGATGTGGAGGTGGGTGCGGCACGCGCCGTTCATGGCACCAACGCCTTGGAGGAGCGCGAACGCAGCGGTTTCTGGAAAGCCTTGCGCACGGCCGTCACCGAGCCCATGTTCCTGCTGCTGGTGGCGGCCGCCACCATCTACTTCATCCTCGGCGAGCAGGGGGAGGCCTTCTTCATGCTCGGCGCCATCCTGCTCATCAGCGCCATCTCCCTCTACCAGGACCAGCGCAGCCGCACTGCATTGGCCGCCCTCCAGCAGTTCACCCAGCCCAGGGCCCGCGCCATCCGCAACAACAGCCTGGTGGAACTGCCCACCGAGGAACTCGTGGTGGGCGACCTCGTGGTGGTGGCCGAGGGTGAGCTGGTGCCCGCCGACGGACAGGTGGTGCATGCCAACGATTTCGCGGTGAACGAATCCATCCTCACCGGCGAACCCTTCAGCGTGGCCAAGGAGGTGGGTGAGGACGCCGCCGGCAGGGCCTTTCGCGGCACCCAGGCCGTGGGTGGACTGGCCGTGGTGCGTGTCACCGCTGTGGGGCGCAGCACGGAGATCGGCCGCATCGGCTCTTCGCTCGCCGCCATCGAGGAGGGCCGCTCTCCCCTCGAACGGCAGATCCAACGCTTCGTGCGCAGCATGGCCATCGTCGGTGGCCTCATCTTCCTGCTGGTGTGGGGTCTCAACTTCATCGCCTCACGCAACTGGCTGGACAGCCTGCTCAAGGGCCTCACCCTGGCCATGAGCATCCTGCCGGAGGAGATCCCCGTGGCCTTCACCACCTTCATGGCACTGGGCGCCTGGCGCATGATGCGCAGCGGGGTGCTGGTGAAGCAGGCCAAGACCGTGGAGACCCTCGGTGCCGCCACGGTGATCTGCACCGACAAGACCGGCACCATCACCGAGAACCGCATGGAACTGGTGGCGCTGCAGCTGCGCGGCGAGGAAGGGTCGCGGGGGCCGCAGAAGTGGCAGGGGCCCGTCGCGGAGCACCTCATCGCCACCGCCATGTGGGCCAGCGAACCCGTGCCCTTCGACCCCATGGAGACGGCCCTGCACGCCGCCTATGCCCGCCACAGTACGCAGGACCTGCGCCCCGTCTTCCGCATGGTGCACGAGTACCCGCTCAGCGGCAAGCCGCCCATGATGACGCACGTCTTCGCCAACGATGCCGGTGAACGCATCATCGCGGCGAAGGGCGCGCCCGAGGCCATCCTCGCCTGCAGCGACCTGGCGCCCGCCGAACGGCAGGCCGTCATGGCCCAGGTGGACGCCTTTGCCGCCCAGGGATACCGCGTACTGGCCGTGGCCGAGGCCCGGATGGACGGCGATGACTGGCCGGCCGAGCAGCAGCACTTGACCTTCCGCTACCTCGGCCTGGTGGCCTTCCACGATCCGCCCAAGGCCAACATCGGCGAGGTGTTCCGCAGCTTCCAGCAGGCGGGCATCCGCACGGTGATCATCACGGGCGACAACCCGGTGACCACAGCGGCCATTGCGCAGCAGGTGGGCTTCACCTCCACCGGCGGGCCCGTGAGCGGCGAGGCGGTGCAGGCCATGGACGATGCCACGCTCAGCCGCACCGTGCGCGAACACAACCTCTTCACCCGCATGTTCCCCGAGGCCAAGCTGCGCGTGGTGAAGGCCCTGAAGGCCCAGGGCGACGTGGTGGCCATGACCGGCGATGGCGTCAACGACGGCCCCGCGCTCAAGGCCGCCCACATCGGCATCGCCATGGGGAAGCGTGGCAGCGAACTGGCCAAGGAGGCCGCCGCCCTTGTGCTCCTTGATGATGACCTGGGCCGCATGGTGGAAGCCGTGGCGCAGGGCCGCCGCATCTACGGCAACCTCAAGAAGGCCATCCAGTACATCATCAGCATCCACATCCCCATCATCCTCACCGTGGCGCTGCCCCTGCTGTTCGGCTGGCTCTACCCCAACATCTTCACGCCGGTGCACGTCATCTTCCTGGAGCTGCTCATGGGGCCCACCTGCAGCATCGCCTACGAGAGCGAGCCGCTGGAACCCGGCAGCATGCAACGCCCGCCCCGCCGCAGGGACCTCACCTTCCTCTCGTGGACCGAGCTGCGCACCAGCGTGGTACAGGGCCTGGCCATCACCGCCGGCACACTCTTCACCTATCAGTGGGCCCTGCACCACCAACTGGGGGAGGAGGGCACCCGCACCCTCGTGTTCACCACCCTGGTGGTCGCCAACATCGCCCTCACGCTCGTCAACCGCTCCTTCCACCAGTCCATCCTGAGCACCCTGCGCTACCCCAACGCACTGCTGCGCGGCATCCTCCTGGCCACCGTGGCCCTGCTCGCCCTGCTGCTCAGCGTGCCCTTGTTCCGCGACTTCTTTCAGCTTGCCGCTCTATCGCCCGCTCACCTGGCCCAGGCCGTTTCCGTGGGCCTCGCCAGCGTGCTGTGGTACGAGGGGGTGAAGGCATGGAAGCGACGGGCATCCCCGGCATCGTGATCTTGTGGGGCGCGATCGGTCCATGCCACAGCCCCTGCTCATCACCAAGTCCACAGGCGAACTGGTGCCCTTCGATGCCGCCAAGCTGCGCCGTTCGCTCATCCGCGCTTCTGCCGATCCCGAACTGGCGGACCGCATCGTGGCCCATGTGAGCGCGCGCATCACCCAGGGCATGTCCACCCGCGCCCTGTATCGCATGGCGTTCGGCCGCCTGCACAAGCGCTCGCACCACGCCGCCGCACGCTACCGCTTCGAACAGGGCTTCCTCGATGCCGAAATGGATCCTTGTTCAGCAGCGGTTCCTTGCTATGGATCTCAACGGTGGCAGGTAGGCCGTATCGCTCCTTCATTTCTCGCCTGTAGGCCTTGACATGCTCCTAGTTCTGGCGTCATAGCAGGTGGTGCATGTACAGGGCGAAAAAGGTGAACACCGGGGTGGACCCGGGATGCCCGTCGTCACCAGCTTCGTCGAAGTAGCCGATACGAAAGGCTCAACTCATTTCTTCCGCCCCCGCTTCGGCTTCTCTGCGGCCAGCAAGCCTTTGGTATACTCCTCATACAGCTCGAACAGATACTCCACCCGCTTCGCATCGCTGGTGAAGGGCTGCGGACGGTAGCACTTGTCCACCGCCTTGTCCAGCGCCTGGTGCGCCTTCAGCAGCGCGGGCGGCATGGTGAGCGGGTCGTACAGATCGGCCAGGGAACTGCCGGGGAACTGCGCCCGCGCATCCAACACCCCCTGCGCCGCC
>CAYZBO010000120.1:0-7347 GCA_964476665.1 uncultured Chryseobacterium sp.
ACCACCTCGATGATCCAGTCGCAGTCCTTGATCTTCGGCAGGTCGTCGTCGAAGTTGCCGGTGCTGATGCGCTTGGCGAAGCGGGCATCGTACAGCGGCGCCGGACTGCTCTTGATCGCGGCGGCGAGGGCGTCGTCCACGATCTTATTGCGCGGACCTTCCTTGGCGGGAATGTCGAGCAGCAGCACTTCGGTGCCGGTGTTCGCGAAGTGGCAGGCGATGCGGCTGCCCATGACGCCGGAGCCGAGTACGGCGACTTTGCGGATGTTGCGTTTGGTCATTGACCAGGGAGTTTGGTTGATTGAACCGCAGAGGGCGCAGAGAACGCGGAGAAATGCAATGCGCAGTGCGCGTAGGTCAAGCAGCATGGGATCTCCCCTCTGCGTCCTCCGCGCTCTCTGCGGTTCATTGTATTTCTGTGGTTCAAAGGGATCCTGCGGTTAAAAGAGTTGTTCTTGTTCGAGTATCCTGTCCAGTTCGCTCATCACCTGCCGGAAGTTGTTCAGCTGTGCGGGCGTGAAGCGGCTCTGCACCGCCTCGTTGAACTTGATCACGGTGTTGCGGCTCACGTCGCGCATCTGCTTGCCCTTCGCGGTGAGGTGGATGCGCACCACGCGCTTGTCGGCGGTGTCGGCGATGCGCTTGATGAGGCCCTCGTCCTCCATGGTCTGCAGGGTGCGCACAAGGCTTCGGGCCTCCATCCCCATCTTGGGTCCGAGCTTGGTGCTGGGCGTGCCCTCCGGCTCGATGTTCAGCAGGATCTGGCCGATGGCCATGCTGCCGCCGTACTTGGCCGCCTCGGTGTTGTACAGGCGCGAAATACGGCTCCACACGCGGCGTATCGGGAAGTCGATGGTCTCTTCGGGTCTCATGCACGGTCCGGCTTCGGCACCAAGTTAACGTGAAAAGTTATGCATGCATACCATTGAACGTGGAACACCATGCGCTTGTTCAGGGCACGGTCCTTGTAGCTTTGGAGGCATAACCGAACCCTCATGCGGATCCCGGCCATTGCTTTGTTCGCCATGTTCACCCTGGCATTGGGTGCTTGCTCTGAGGAGGAGGTGACGCCCCCCGCCCCCGACCCCACGCCCGTTAGCGGTCCCCGGCTGCTGCTGAAGTTCCGCTTCGACAGCACCCAGGTGCGCCTCAACAACATTGGCCAGCCCGCCACCCTGCCCCCCGGCCGCGGCGCACAGAGCCCCCTGTTCAACGCGATGAGCGCGCACTACGTGGAGTTCGCCCCCAATGCCTTGACCGCTCTTGGCGCTGGTGAGGTGGTCTACCACGCGCCGGAGACCACCTTGGGCGGCGCCACCGCCATCGATCACGACCTGGGCATAAACGTGGGTAATGGCGGTACCTTCCTGGATATCCCGCTCTCCGACCTGCAACCTGGTACGTATACCTGGCTGCGCGTGTCCCTGGCCTACCAGAACTACGACATCCGCTTCTGGGCGCTGGGCCTGCCCTTCACCGGTACCATCGGCTCCTTCATCGGGTACAACACGTACATCGGTTCACACGTGGTGCACGACTCCACCGTGACGGTGAACGCCAACAAGCTGCAGGGCTACTGGGCCTTCGAGGTGCAGGACCCGCCCTTCGACACGCCCGTGACGCAAGGCCAGGCGCCCGGCACCACCGTGGTGAATCCGCTCTTCGCCACTTCGCCCATCCCCGCCGGGTCCTGTGTGGTCACCGGATCCTTCGCGGCGCCGCTCACCATCACCGGCAACGAGACCGAGGATGTGGTGATCACCGTATCGCTGAGCACCAACAAGAGCTTCGAGTGGAGCGAGACGGATGGCGATGGTCGCTTCGAACCCCTCGATGGTGAGACCCCGGTGGACATGGGGGTGCGCGGGATGATCCCTAGCGTGCAGTGAGCTGCGCGCGCCGCTGATAGACACGGACGTAGTCCACGTCCAAGCTCGTGCCCTCGGGCCAGGTCATCGGTCCTTTGGGGCCTTTGCAGAAGCCCTTCGGCTCCGATACGGCAAGGTCGAGGATGACGCTGATGCCGTCCTCCCCGCGAGCGAAATACGGTGCGGTGAAATTCTCCCCCTTGGGTCGGTCGCACGCTGGAAGGGGACGACCGCGCTTGTCCACGAAGCGGCCTCTGTATTGCACCAGTTCTCCGTCGATGTACCACGAGATGCCATCCGCCTCCCACTCCACCACGTAGGTGTGGAAGTCCTTGGATAGGTCCGGCAGGCGCTTGCGGCCGTTGGTGGAGAACTTGGGCTGGCCCCACCGGTGCAAGGCACCCTTGAACAAGCCCGGCTGCTCGCCGCAGAACTCGAACACATCGATCTCGGTCTCCCCGCCGAAGCCCCAGAAGGCTGGCCACAATCCCGCTCCGCTGGGTATGCGGCACCGCACTTCGAACCTGCCGTAGGTGAAGCGGGCGTGCTTGGTATGCACCATGGAACCCTCGTGGTCCTTCTGCAGACCGTACCATTCACTGGCTTTGGCCCGTACACCCAAGCGTAGCAGGCCATCCTTGACGCTCACCAGATCATCGCGGAAGATGGTGTTGCTGGTGCCCATGATGCGACATCCCTTGCAATCATCGCTTCCATCGTCGCTGTAGGGGAACCAGGTCCGCCACTTCTCAGTGTCGAGCATGTCCCCGTCGAACTCATCACTGAAGACCAGCTGCCAGGCGCTGGTGTCACATTGACCACCGTTGTCCGGCATCATTGGCCCTACGCGCTTTGCCCGTTTCGACTGTGCCTGGCCACCCAGATGGAAGGTGATCAGCAGCATGGTCAGCAGGAGGTGCCTTTTCATCTGGGTTCAAGGAAGCTGTGTCAATGGGTGCCGCTGCCCGTCCAGTTGCAGTGCCGTGTATCCATCCGTTGTGCTGATGAACCCCACCCGATGTGCGGCCACCACGCGGTCCCGGTGACCTTGCTGGTCATCGTAAAGATAAACACTGTCGCAGGCAAAGCGCCAATGGGCGGTGTCACCCGTATGGTCCACACGGAGGAACGGCGCGATGTTGCGGCGCTTCAGGCGCAAGGTGTCATCCTCGAGCACCCGCTCCGGATAGGCCATGTCCAAGAAGCCAATATCGCGGAAGCTGCTGTCGAGCACCATCACCTTCTGGCCCCAGCTTTCTTTCTCACCCATGTTGGCCATCACCCAGAGCGGACCGTCCACAGCTGCGCTGTCCACCGGGAAGAAGGTGGGTAGGAGCGTCCAACTGTCATAGCCTGGGGTGGAAACAGCACGGATCTCCACGGTGCTGTCCGACCCGAAGCCATAGCGGTAGAGGCGCAATCCCTCGAAGGTGTCCTCCACATGCGATGCCACCATGACGAAGGTACCGTCACCCAGGTCGAAGGAGGTTTGAACGAGGAGGGTGTCGTGGAAGACGTTCTGGTCGAACTGGGCGAAGGGGTGCGGCCCTCGACCCGGCACTTCGGCGTGGTCGTCAGGTGCACAGGCGGCAAGGACCAGAAGCCCCAGGAACAGGACTCTCCGGGGTTGGAGCATCAGCGAAAGAGGCTCAGGTGGCCATTGAACTCCTGGCCATAAACGGTGAGCACGTAGAAGTAGACGGCTGGGATACAGGGCTCCCCGGCCATGGTCCGTCCATCCCAAGTGAGGTTGTTGCCTTGACCCAGGAAGACCTGGTTCCCATACCGGTCGAAAATGCGGAGGTCTGCACAGGCGCCGAGTTGGGTCGTGCCTGGTAGTTCAAAGGTGTCGTTGATGCCGTCACCGTTGGGCGTTATCACGTTGGGTATGGTCGCCGCGTCGATCGGTACCTGTGTCCTGGTCGGCAATTCTGCGGTGAAGCTGGCCGTTTCGCCGAAGGCATCCTCTGTGGTAAGGGTGATCGTGAGTGGTTCCGCAAAGGCCACCTGCAGCACAGGTGCGGGCAGGTCGCTGGTGCGCCCATCGCTGAGCACCCACGTATAACGTACCGCCTGTATCGGGGTGCTCAGAAAGAGACGGGATCCATCGCATCCCGGCTCGGAACGCACCGAAATGGCTGGTTGCTGCGCCGAGGACAAGGTGGCCCAGAGCGCCAAAGCGGTCCAGAGCAGGATACGGACCAGGGACCAGGGACGCTGATGGCCCTTGCGCAGAGGGGGGGCGGTGCTGCTGTACATGACCTGTTCGCGCGGTGATCCTGACGAGCAGACCCAAAGGTGAGGCTGGCAGCAGCGTTCACGGTGTGTGATCGACGGAAGTGTTGAGCATCCGACTGTTAACTACTTCCGTAAGCCTGGTTGACCGGGCGTGTGTGCAACCTTCGATCCCATCGGTCCGTATATCGGGCCGTAATGGTGTTCCGTCGAAATATCGACCGTACCCTCTTGACGCATCGGCAGTGACCGCTTTGCACTCCATCCCCTTGCCTGCCAATGACCATGGCCATTGGTCGCTTCCGCACATCAGGCATGTACAGGAAAGGATGGGTGCGGACGTGCTCATTCAGCATGAGGGCCCCGTTGACCATGCGGTGGTCGAGGATCTGCTCGCCCGGACCGAACGCATCTGCCTGGATGATGGAGCACCAGTGGCGGTGCGCAAGCGCCTGTTCAATGTGCTTGTGGAGGCCCTGGAGAACCTCCATCACCATGCGCGGGAGGATCATCGCGCTGCCGCCTGGGCCAGTCTGCTGTGTTCACCCGGTGCTTACCACGTACTGATCGGGAATCCCGCACCCTTGACGACCGCAACGTTGTTGGAGCACCGCCTGGGCGTGATCAATGAAATGGATGAGGACGACCTGAAGCAGCACTACATGTTGCTGCTTTCCAATGATGGGCGCACCGAACGGGGAGGTGCTGGACTGGGCTTGTTGACCATGGCACGCAAGAGCCAACGCCCCATCCGCCTGACCAAGGAGGTATGCGATCCCGTCACCGCCTTGCTGGTGATGGAGATCGTGGTCCCGCGGTAGGGCTGGCAGACAAGAAGCCGTATCAAAATAGTTCTTGTCCCGAGGCCTCGGGAGCGAGCCGGAGGAGTTTAGCGGCCAACCGAGGCGCGAAACCTGCCTACCGGCCAGGCAGGCCCGCGCATAGCTGGACGCTCTGTAAGGGTTGAGCAACGAAGGATGGCTGCAAAGGGCCCCGGCACAGCCCGAAGGATCATTTTGAGGTGGCTTCTAACCGTGCACGTAGTTCCGAAGATGCTCGAAGCGCGGGCTCAAGGCTCCGTTCTCCGCGATCGTCGCTCGTTCGATCATGCCTTCCGCGTCACTGCCCATCAAGTGCGGCAGAACACGGGCGATCAGATCGCGACCGAACGCTTCGGAGGCATCGCGCGGCAGTTCGCAGGGCAGGTTGTCCACGCTCATCACCGTCACGCTGCCTGGTGCCCCGAGCGGGACCTCGGCCCCGGTCGTCCGGTCGTATCCAAGGAAAGGGTCTTCTATGGTGGTTGCGCGCAGGGTGCAGTCGATGGGGCCCCCGATGTCGCAACTGATGTCCGCCACCACCTCCAGGGCCAGCTGCGCATCACGCAGATCATCGGCACTGAGGATCTTGGGGCCACGCGGGTCCCAGAAGTGGCAGGCCATGTACATGTGTGCTTTGCGGGCGTAGGGTAGGAAGCGTGCACGATGCCCGCCGGGGTCGCTGTGGAAGGCCGCCTTGTCGAACGGGGCACCATCGACCCGCTCATACAGATCGCTCGTTCCCAGAACGGTGTAGACCGGTCGCGCGTTGGTGCCTGCGAGGAATTCCACCGGAGGGATGCGTTCCACACCGGCTCGCTCGAGCACACCCATGGCCCCCTTGCCCACGCGACCGCCACCCGTCATCACAATGCGCAGATCGGCAGGCAGGGGATAGGCATGCAGGTGGCGCTCGAGCTCCTCCAGGTCGTGGCATTCATGCGCAGGCTTCAGCGCGGGACCTCCGTGCAGCAGCTGCCAGGTCCTGAATCCGTTGTATGCCCCCACCACTCCGGCCCAATAGCCGAAAGCGAGCACCCGGGTGCCCATGGGGTCGGTGAGCAGTTCGTGGTCGATCAGCCGGATCCCCTTCTCCAGGATGGACTTCAGGAGCTTGCGGTTGTGTGGCTGCTCCTTGATGGTGTGGCTGAAGAAGAGGTACGACTTGCCGGGCAGCAACATGTCCACCGGAACCTCCTTCACACCCAGGATCAGGTCGCGGTCGCCCAGGTCGTCCACCAGCCGCACACCGGCCGCCGCATACTCAGCGTCCGTGTAGGCACGCACTGGACTGCGCTGTACGACCAGGTCTAGGTGGGGGTATTGCGCCATGATCTCGGCGCATTGGACGGGGGTGAGCGGGACGCGGCGGTCGGCGGGCTGCTTGCCTTCGCGGATAATGCCGATCCGGGTGTACGGGACTGCCATGGTGATGGGCCGCGAAAGTAGGACTTCCGCATGGGGAAGGGTGTTGAATGCCGTATCTTTGTGGGGTTCTTTGGAATTACCCCCTGGGGCCGACCTGGATTCGACAGCGGCTTCGAGCGGTGTGGTAAGCATGCCGGGCGTGATGTGCGGCCCGTATCCCAGTGCATCAACGCCATAACTGGCGAAGTAGACTACGCTCTCGCAGCTTAACAGCCCAAGGCTGTTCGGCTTAATCCTCGCGAATAACAGTAGCGCGGACGAGTACCCCTCGGGGAGGCCCGTCAACCTCCTTCCCGGCTTCGGGGTGTCATCATGGAAGACTGGCCTGTGCGGTGGTCCGGAGCACAGGTAAGAAACAGGACCTAAGTCGTGTGTGGGGTGCCCTTCCCCAGCGCGCGATCGAAAACCAACGAAGCGGCTACGCATGTAGAAAGCCCATTGCCCGGTCGTTTGGACGGCGGTTCGATCCCGCCCGGCTCCACCCCCCGATCTGCCCACGCTGGCCCTGGCGTTCGTCCACGGCCATGCGTGGGTGGTCGGACGATCATCATCCTTCTTCCTGTCCTTGCGACCAGGCTGGTGGCCCCCCCCGGGCATACACCAGCCGCAAGTGATCGCATGGATGGGATGTCGTTCGGCTGCTGCGAGCAGCCCTCGCCGAACAGCGTTGGAACGCGCGGAGCCGCCCCGGTCTGGGGCGGCTCCGCTCATTGGTGCGTTGGTCAGGGGGCTTACTTGCCGTCCTTCACCTCTTCGAAGTCCACATCGGTCACCTCGGCATCGGCCGTGGCGTTGCCTTGTGCGCCTCCGTTGGGCTGGTCCTGCTGGGCAGCGTTATACATCTCCTGGCTGGCGGCCTGGAACACGGTGTTCAGCTCATTGGTGAGCTTCTCGCACGCGTCCACGTCCTGGGCCTTGTGGGCGTCCTTCAGGCGGGTGAGCACATCCTCGATGGGCTGCTTCTTCTCGGCCGGGATCTTGTCGCCGTACTCCTTCAG
>CAYZBO010000121.1:0-7237 GCA_964476665.1 uncultured Chryseobacterium sp.
GGGGCTGTTGGCTTGAGCGATCACTCCTGCCCCACCTGGGCCAGCACGCCCAACACGATGTCCAGTGCCCGCACGAACTGCTCCTCGGCGGTGATGTCGCTGTTGTCGATCACGATGGCATCAGGAGCCTTGGTGAGCGGATCGGCCTTGCGGGTGGTGTCGTCCAGGTCACGCTGACGGATGTTGGCCTCCACCTCTTCCAGGGTCACCGCAGCACCCTTCATCTTCAGTTCATGGAAACGTCGTTGAGCGCGGACCTCAGGACGGGCGGTCATGAACAGCTTCACCTCCGCGTCAGGGAAGACCACCGTGCCGATGTCGCGGCCGTCCATCACCACTCCCTTCTCGCGTCCCATCTGCTGCTGCAAGCGCACCAACTTGGCGCGCACTTCAGGCACCGGGCTCACGAGGGTCACGTGGTTGCTCACGGCCATGGTGCGGATCTCCTGCTCGACATTGCGTCCGTTGAGCGTGGTGGCGCTCTTGTCGGTCATCGGATCGTGCTGGAACCGGATCTCCAGGCCATCGAGCACCTGCATCAACCTGTCCTTCACCAGCTGCCCATCACGTACCAGCCCGTTCTCCATCACGTACAGCGCCACGGCTCGGTACATCGCACCACTGTCGATGTAGGTGTAGCCGAGGTGCTGCGCCAGTTGCCGGGCCAGGGTGCTCTTCCCGCAGGAGGAGTAGCCGTCGATGGCGATGGTGATGCGGTTCACGGGCCGAAAAGTAAGGGAGGTTGAGCGAAGACCTGCCCCTCTTGTCCGCTGCGCGTCGGCTCGGTGTTCCGTTCAGCCTTCCCGCTTGAAATCGTCGAAGCGTACCGACAGCGTGATGGTGTTGCTCACACCCGACAGGTTGATCTGCGAATAACCATAGCTGATGTGGGCCTTGCTCACCCGCAGCCCGATCCCGAAGCTGAGGCCCGTGATCGCCGGCTTGTCCGGCAGCACCATTTCCCGGCGACGGCGGAAATTGTATCCCAGGCGCAGCATGAAGTTCTCGCTGAGCAACACCTCCGCGCTCGGCACGGCATGCAACAGGGCCTTCTCGGCACGCGTCACCTTGTCCTCGATCACCTCTCCCGTCGTGGGGTCTATGTTGACCGTGGCATTGGGGTCCTCCTTGGTGAGGTCCCACTGCTGCAGGTTCTCCATCATCAACCCCAAGCGAAAGGGGGCATGCTTGAAGCGATACGTGACGCCCAACTGCGCCTGGAAAGGCAGCTTCTCACGAACATCGGTGAAGGACGATGTCTGCCGACCGATGTTGCGCAGCATGGCCGCCACCGTGAGGCCCATGGAGCGCTTGACAAAGACGCCACCCACGTCCACGGCCCATGCAGTGGAGTTGTAGGTATCCAGGTTGCTGGTGATGAACTTCAGGTTCGCCCCCACGCTGAATAGACTGTCGATCGCCCGGCCCGCCCCGACCTGTACCACGTACTCCCCCGCCGAGAAGCTGCCGATCTCCGCACCGGTCTCATCGCGCCGCGTGAACGACCCGTAGTTGATGTACTGTACGGTACCCGAAAAGGTGGTGGCGATGCTGTCGAAGTGGTGCGCATAGGATGCATAGCCCACGTTGACACCATCGAAATAGGGCAGGTAGCTCAATGCCACCTGACGCCCCATGGTCTCGTTCAGCAGTGCAGGATTGAAGATGCCCAGGTTGATGTCGTTGTCCTTTACCGCGATGTAGTTGCCGCCCAACGCGGAAGCCCGCGCGGAACTGGGGATGTCAAGCAGGCGGAACGAGGCACCACCATTGAGCTGCGCGGCAGCAAGGCCGGGAAGTACAAGGGCCAGAACGGGAAGAACAAGGCGAGAGCGGAACTGCATGTACAGGGCTTGGTGTCTGCGGAACGCAAGATAGGCTGCCATAGTATCCGATCGGCACAGACCGTTGGCGCCCATCCTCACTCCGCACGCCACAGCAAGGAACTGTCACCGTAGCTGAGGAAGCGGTATCCATTGGCCAGCGCGTGGTCGTACAGGCGCCGCCAGTCAGGTCCGACAAAAGCGGAAACGAGCAGCAGCAACGTGCTGCCGGGCTGATGGAAGTTGGTGACAAGGCCGTCGGCCATGCGGACCTGATAGCCTGGCGCGATGAGCAACCGGGTGGCCCCCACCAACTGCTCCTCCCCGCTCTCCCGCAGATCGCTGATGAGCTGATCGAGCACGGCCGCTGGTCCCGGAAGCGCAGCGGTGACGGGCTCGTACGGCCGCCATTGGTCCACATTGATGCGCATGCCAGCACGACCCGCGATGCGATCCACGCCATGCCAGTAGAGGCTTTCCAAGGTGCGGAGCGCCGTGGTGCCCACCGCCACCACCGGCCCCTGGCCCACCTGCGCGCGCAGCGCTTCCAAGGCCTGCAACGGAACACGCACCTGTTCCTGGTGCATGTGGTGATCAGCAATGCGTTCGCTCTTCACCGGCAGGAAGGTGCCTGCGCCCACGTGCAGGGTGAGCTCGGTGCGCAGAATGCCGCGCGCGTCCAAGTCCTTGAGCACCGCCGGGGTGAAGTGCAGGCTGGCCGTGGGGGCTGCCACCGAGCCTTCATGCCGTGCGAAGACGGTGTTGTAGCGCTGCTTGTCCGTGGCTTCGTCGGGCCGTTGCATGTAGGGCGGCAGCGGTACATGACCGATGCGTTCCAACACCTCGGCGAAAGTGAGCGCGGCCGGAGTCCAGGTGAACTGCAACTCCTGCTCGCCGCAGCGTTCCACAGCGATCTCCAGCCCATCCAAGCGCGAACGCAGCACTTCGTCGGGCTTCCAGCGCTTGGCATTGCCCACAAAGCCCTTCCAACGCGCTGCCCCCCGCTCTTGGAAGGCCGCTTCCACGGCTTGTCCACCGGACGGTTCCAGGCAGAGCACTTCGATGCGTGCGCCGCTCTCGCGCTGGAACAAGAGCCGGGCATTGACCACCCGGGTGTCGTTCATCACCAGCAGCGCGCCCGCTGGCACGAGCGCCGGCAGGTCCCGGAAGGTGTGGTCCGTGATCTGCCCTGCTCGGTAATGCAGGAGCTTGCAGGCATCGCGCTCGGCCAGGGGATATTGCGCGATGCGCTCCTCGGGCAACGCGTACTGCACGCTGTCCATGGTGATGCTGCGCGCATCGGTCGGTTCCGTCACACGCGTATCGCTCATGGACGTACGAAGCGCAGCAGCCCAGCACCTCCTTCCACCCGCACTGCGTACATGCCGGCCGGCAGTTGACGTACAGCGTGCTGCCATTGACCCTGACCATCGGTGCGACCGCTCGCTACGGTGCGGCCGCTGGCATCGATCAGTGTGAGGGACACACCTTCATTGCCATCGAACAGCTGAACACGGATATCGTCCGTGGCGGGGTTCGGCCACAGCACCGCCTCGGCGCCCACGACCTCTTCCACCGCGGCGATGCCGAGCAGTTGGCGCATGGCGTGGTAGGCGTTCACCTTGCCCTGGCCCCAGCGCACGCTGCCTTCCGGCGGAATGGTACCGGTGAAGTTGTCGCGACGGGCGGTGGTCTTCAGCAGGTCCTTCACCTCCGATGCCGTGATATCGGGATCGGCCTGCAGCAACATGGCCACAATGCCGGTAACGGCTGGTGCCGACATGCTGGTGCCGGAAAAGCGGGCGAAGGGATAGCTCCGGCCCTGGAAGTTGACCGAACCCACGGAGCTGAACGAATTGTCCGTGAAGGAACTGATGGACGACGCGACCGATACGCCCGGTGCGGACAGGTCGGGCTTGCGCCGTTCATCCATGGTGGGGCCGTAGCTGCTGAAGCTGGCGATGCCACCACCGCTGCCATTGAACTCCGCCGTGTGGGCCGCCACGGTGATGAGGCTCTCGGTACAGGCCGGTTCGCTGATGCCATAGTTGCGGTCACCGTTGAGCCAGCCGGTCTGTCCGGCGGTAAAGGCCATGCCCCAGTTGCCCACATCGTTGGTGAGCTCGGTGACGTTCCAGAAGTGAACGACACCATCGGTTGCCGTGGCCTTCAATGCGACCTTGATGGCGCTGCTCCGGTTCTTCACCCGCAGGCGGAAGTGCGGACGTCCATTGAGCGGGTGTGCAGCTTCGGCGGTGAGGTTGAAGAAGACGGTATCCGCGCCCTGCACCACGAAGGAATCGAGGTAGGCGGGCTGGGTGGCGGTGTGGTACCACGGCGACTCCTGCAGAGTGCTATTGCCATTGGTGGTGATGATGAAGCCCGCACTGAAGCTCCGACCCGGTTCGCCCCACATGGTGATGCTCTGCCCCCACATGCGCGGATGTGCCGAGTACGAGTAGAACCCGATGCGGGTCTTGATGGTGTCGTTGGCGAAGGTCCGCTTGATGTGGAAATTGATGTCGCCGTTGTTGCCGCCGGAATTGACAAAGACCACACCTTGTTCGGAGAGCGCATCGATCGCCTGGCTGAGCAGGGAATTGCCGTCGAGCGTGCCCATGTGGTAGAGGCCCCAGCTCATGTTCACCACAAGCCGCTTCTGGTCGGCCTCTGCGATGGCCCGCATCCAATCGAAGGCATCGAGCACGGCCGCGGCATCCACCAGGAAGGTGCAGAAGAGGTACTGCGCCTCGAAGGCCATGCCGCGGTAGTTGAGCCCTGCCCCGCTCCCACCGGCGATGCCCGCCACATGGCTGCCGTGGGTGGCGTAACTGTAGATATTGGCCGTATCGGAACCCGCGAGCAACAGGTCCTCCGGCGTGTCGTAGGCAGTGCCGTAGGCGTACCCCTCCGGTGCCGGACCGGTCTGCTTGAACTGGTCCCAAGCGGCACGGATGCGGGTCTGCGTGAGCAGGGTGTCGTAGAACATGGGATGCGTGTAGTCGAAGCCCCAATCGGTGATGCCGATGAGCACGTCCGCGCCGGTGTAGGCTTGCGGCAGACCGATCCCGCGGTGTACACTGTCCACGCGGGTATCGCTGCGCACACGGTCCAGGTGAGGCTTCACCTTGCCGGCGAGCTCAGCGTAATCCAGGCAGCCAAGGTCGGCGAGACGGTCGAGGTGCTGGATGTCGATGCGGAAGGAACGCACCGGGCCCACCTGCGCACCCCAGTGGATGACGGCTCCATCGCTGTTGCACTCCTCCGCGGTCTGGCGCCCCAGGAAGCCCACCATGCAGCGGCCGTTGAGGTAGGCCGTGGGATAGCGCCCCTGGGTGATTTCGGTGAGCTTGCGCGCGTCGGGCTCCTGACGAGCGAGCGCCTGCAGGTGCAGCAGGTCGGCGCGTGTGGTGGCGGGCAGGATGGGCGACGCAACGGTCGTCAGCGCGGATCCGAAGGCAAGAGCAAGAGTGATGAGGCGCATCGCGGCGGAATGGAAGGCGGAAGGTACGATGACCAAAGCGAGACCGGATCGGAATGAACGGACCATAACTCCCAAGGAGCGGTACTAGACCGATCCTTGCTCGACCGGTACTATAACCGATCCGTTCTCGAACGACGACGGGTCAACTCCTGGATATCCAAGTGATCCTTGGGCCTTCCAGAACGGATCTTGCTAGCGATCAGATCGTCGTAGCTCAGGATGCGATAAAGCATGACCGGCAGGCCCATGAGTTCCACTTGCACGGCACGCGCCCAGGCCTCCTCGAACGTGTAGCCCGGCTTCAGGAACGTGATCACTTCCACCTCCAGCCCCGGACTCATTTGCAGTGAAATGTTCTGTTCGCTCTGAAGGACTTTGCTTGGAAAATGATCGATGTCATACCCGAGCTCGCGAAGGGCCGCTGCAAGCCGTTCGAAATTGGCGTTCGTCGGCTCCATCCAAAAGTCGAGATCAGGCGACTGCCGCTGATAGCCATGAAAATTGACGGCACCGCCGCCGATGAGCAGCATGCGCACCCCATGCGCCGTAGCAGCGCGCAAGAACCGGTTCACTTCTTCACCGAAGTGCATCCTTCTTCCGTACGATGAAGTTGCCTTTGCGCTCCATGGCTTCGGGGTCCTGCGGAGGGCGTTCGTCGAAGCTGCGCAGGAACCACGCCAGCCGCTCTTCCGGAGAAAGGGCCATGAATTCCCGCTCACGACGGGCGTTGGCCTCTTCCTTGGTCTCGAAGCGTATGCGCTTGTCCATGGTGGAAAGATAGTGCCGAACGAGTTGAGCGCTCAATAGCTTGGAAGCCAAATTGCGGGCTTCGGGTAGTATCGGGTCAACAGGCGGGGAGCCTGTTGGACGGGGCGCCTGTTGGACTATGCCACCTTCAACGCGTTCGCCACCTTCTCCTTCAGCAGAGCATGCTGCACCACATCGATCATCTCGGTGACGTAGGTGAAGCGCATACCCTTGGTGTAGCGCACGTCGATGTCCTCGATGTCCTTGCGATTGTCGCTGCTGAGGATGATCTCCTTGATGCCGGCGCGTTTGGCAGCGAGGATCTTCTCCTTGATGCCGCCCACGGGGAGCACTCGGCCGCGCAGGGTGATCTCGCCTGTCATCGCCACGAACTTGCGCACCTTCTGCTGGGTGAAGGCACTGGCGATGCTGGTGAGCATCGTGATGCCCGCGCTGGGACCATCCTTCGGAGTGGCTCCTTCCGGCACGTGCACGTGGACGTTCCAACGCTTGAACACCTCGGCATCGAGACCGATGATGTCGCTGTGCGCCTTGAGGTATTCCAACGCGATGACGGCGCTCTCCTTCATCACATCGCCCAGGTTGCCGGTGAGCGTGAGCTTGCCTTCTCCCTTGGTGATACTGGTCTCGATGAAGAGGATGTCGCCGCCCGTGGGGGTCCAGGCCAGACCGGTGACCACGCCGGCCACATCGTTGCCCTGGTACTTGTCGCGGGCATGGCTGGGGCCGTAGATCCTTACCAGGTCCTCCTCGCCAATGGTGATGTTGTACTTCTCCTTGAGGGCGATCTGCTTGGCCCGGTAGCGCACCAGCTTGGCGATGCGCTTCTCCAGGGTACGCACACCGCTCTCATCGGTGTACTGGTCGATGATGGATTCGATGAGCCCCGGCGCGAGCTTCAGTTGTTTGGGCTTGATGCCGTTCTCGGTGAATTGCTTCGGCAACAGGTGGCGGTTGGCGATCTCCACCTTCTCCTCCTGGGTGTAGCCGTTCACCTCGATGATCTCCATGCGGTCGCGCAACGCAGGATGGATGCTGCTGAGGCTGTTGGCCGTGGCAACGAACATCACGCGACTGAGGTCGTACTCAACCTCCACATAGTTGTCATGGAAGGCGTTGTTCTGCTCGGGATCGAGCACTTCGAGCAGGGCGCTGGCGGGGT
>CAYZBO010000122.1:0-6567 GCA_964476665.1 uncultured Chryseobacterium sp.
AGTTCGCCTACGAGGGCACTGCCGATGAAGCCTGCTGCTCCGGTCACTACGATCACGGTTCGGGCCGACCTCACTGGCGCAGGTGGAGATGGTTCCAACGGTGCAGCGACGACCGGCCGTGCGAAGGTACCAGCGAACAAGCAGCCGTCCCAAGGGTTCCTTGTGCATTCCGGAGGCCACGCCCGCCCGGCCTCCGCTACCTTTACGCCATGTCAACGCCCGCCTCGGGCACCCGATCCATGCCCATCGTACACATCACCCGCCGGGAACGGTTCTGCGCATCGCACCGCCTGGCCCGCGCCGATTGGAGCGACGCCCGCAACTTGGAGGTCTTCGGCAAGTGCTCCAATCCCAACGGACACGGCCACAACTACGTGCTGTGGGTGACCGTGAGCGGCCCCCAGGACCCTGATACCAGCTTCGTCACCGACCTGAGCGTGCTGAGCCGGATCATCAAGGAGCATGTCATCGACCATCTCGACCACAAGAACATCGATGTGGACGTTCCCTTCATGCGTGGCCGACACAGCAGCACCGAGAACCTCTGCGTGGCGATCTGGGAGCAACTGGTGGAACCGGTGCGTGCGCTGGGCGTGCAACTGCGCAATGTGAAGGTGGAGGAGACCGAGAACAACTACGCCGAATACCATGGAGAGTGAGCACGAGACCAGCGGGGAGGGCTACGAGCGCATCGACCAATACAACCCCGAGCGCATCGCCCGGATAAGCGCTCATTACGGCCAGATATTGAACGACATCGGCGAGGACCCCTCGCGCGAAGGACTGCTGAAGACCCCGGAGCGCGTGGCCAAGGCCCTGCAATACCTCACGCATGGCTACGATCTGGACCCGGCGGCCATCCTGCGCAGCGCCATGTTCACCGAGGCATACAGCCAGATGGTGCTGGTGAAGGACATCGAGGTGTACAGCATGTGCGAGCACCACATGCTGCCCTTCTTCGGCAAGGCCCACGTGGCCTACATCCCCGACGGGCGAATCACCGGCCTCAGCAAGATCCCGCGTGTGGTGGACGCCTTCGCCCGCCGGCTGCAGGTGCAGGAACGCCTCACCGACCAGATCCGCGATTGCGTGCACGAGACGCTGCGTCCCCTCGGGGTGGCCGTGGTGCTGGAGTGCGCCCACCTGTGCATGCAGATGCGTGGCATCCAGAAGCAGAACTCGGTGACCACCACATCGGCGTTCACCGGTATCTTTCTCACCGATCACCGCTCCCGCGAGGAGTTCATCAAGCTCACCAGCGCCAACCTCCACTGACCATGGAACAGCACAGCTTCACCCCGCCCCTCATCGGCACGTCGGACGCCGCCAGTGTGCGCACCTTCCTGGCCAACGTGTTCAGCTACATGGCCCTTGCCCTGGTGATCAGCGGCGTGATGGCGTGGTGGTTCGGCACCGACCCGGCCCTGTTCCAGCTGCTCTTCGATCCCGCCACGGGCCGCCAGACCTTCCTGGGCTGGGTGGTGCTGCTGGCCCCGCTGGGCCTGGTGCTGCTGATGGGCGGCCTGGTGCAGCGCATGAGCGGCATGGCCCTGCTGCTCACCTTCCTGGCCTTCAGCACCATCATGGGCATCAGCCTCAGCTACATCTTCATCATCTACGCCATGTCGGCCATCGTCAACGTGTTCTTCCTGTCCGCCGTGGTGTTCGGGGTGATGGCCGTGGCCGGCTACACCACGCGCACCGACCTCACCAAGCTGGGCAGCATCCTCATGATCGGCCTCATCGGCATCGTGATCGCCTCGCTGGTGAACTTCTGGTTGGAGAGCAGTACCCTGGACCACGTGGTGAGCATCATCGGCGTGGTGGTGTTCACGGGCCTCACGGCCTACGATGTGCAGAAGCTCAAGCGCATGGGCGAGGTGGTGGCCACCGGCACCGAGGCCGCGCAGAAGATGGCCCTGATGGGCGCCCTCAGCCTCTACCTCGACTTCATCAACCTGTTCCTGATGCTGCTGCGCCTGTTCGGCGGCCACAGGGACTGAGCCCCACCCCGCACAACCGCATCCGCATGACCGCCACCGTATTCCCCGGCCAGGGCAGCCAGTTCCCCGGCATGGGCAAGGACCTGTACGATGCCGACAGCAACGCGCGCATCTGGTTCGAGCATGCCAACGACATCCTGGGCTTCAACCTCACCAGCGTGATGTTCACCGGAAGTGAGGCCGACCTGAAGCAGACCAATGTCACGCAACCCGCCATCTTCCTGCACAGCGTGGTGAAGGCCAAGGTGCTGGGCGATGCGTTCCAACCGAGCATGGTGGCCGGGCACAGCCTGGGTGAGTTCAGTGCGCTGGTGGCAGCCGGAGCGATGGAATTCGCCGATGGCCTGAAGTTGGTGGCCGCACGTGCCAACGCCATGCAAAAGGCCTGCGAGCTGCAGCCCAGCACCATGGCCGCCATCCTGGGCCTGGAGGATGACAAGGTGGAAGAGGTGTGCAAGGGCATTCCCGGTGTAGTGGTGCCCGCCAACTACAACTGCCCCGGCCAGTTGGTGATCAGCGGCACGGTGGAGGCCGTGAACGCCGCCTGCGAGGCCCTGAAGGCTGCCGGGGCCAAACGTGCGTTGGTGCTGCAGGTGGGTGGTGCCTTCCACAGCCCGCTGATGGAACCTGCCCGTGTGGAACTGGAGACGGCCATCGCCTTCACTCCCATCGTGAACCCGCGCTGCCCGGTGTACCAGAACGTGGACGCCCGTCCGCACACCGACCCCGCCCGCATCAAGGCCAACCTGATCGCGCAGCTCACCGCACCTGTGCGCTGGACCCAGACCATGCAGAACATGTTGGCTGGCGGCGCTTCCAAGGTGGTGGAGGTTGGCCCGGGCAATGTGCTCCAAGGGCTGTTCAAGAAGGTGAGCAGGGAGTTGGAGACGGTGGCGGCTTAGGCGCACGGTACATTCACGCCGCTCATGGCACTCAGCGGCCCATCGTCTTTTGCCGCCCAGCGTACGGCCTTCCCCGTTCTGTTCGCGATCGCGTTCTCGCACCTGCTGAACGACACGGTCCAGGCCCTCATTCCAGCTCTCTATCCGCTGGTGAAGGCATCGTACCAGCTCAGCTACGCGCAGATCGGCCTCATCACGCTCACCTTCCAGACCACCGCCTCCATCCTGCAACCGCTGGTGGGCCACCTCACCGACAAGCGCCCACGGCCCTTTGCGCTGGTGGGGGGCATGGGGGCCACGCTCACCGGACTGATCCTGTTGTCGCAGGCCTCCAGTTTCGCGCTGCTCCTTGTGTCGGTGGCCCTGGTGGGCGTGGGTTCGTCCATCTTCCATCCCGAAGCTTCGCGCATGGCCTACATGGCGTCGGGGGGGAGGCGGTCGCTGGCCCAATCGGTGTTCCAACTGGGTGGCAACACCGGCTCTGCGCTGGGCCCCTTGCTGGCGGCGCTCATCGTGGTGCCGTTGGGCCAGGCCACGGTGGGTTGGTTCGTGGTGCTCCCCCTGGTCGCCATGGTGGTGCTCTGGCGCGTGGGACGTTGGTACCTGCGTGTGCTGGCAGTACAAGCCCGCAAAGCGGGCAACAGCGCACCCCGGCGCAGTGCATTGCCCAGGCGCAAGGTGGTGCTCATCGTGGCCACCTTGCTGCTGCTGATCTTCTCCAAGCAGTTCTACGTGGCCAGCATGACGAGCTACTACACCTTCTACCTTATCGGCCGGTTCGGGCTGGATGTGCAGCAGGCGCAGCTGATGCTGTTCCTCTTCCTACTGGCGGCGGCCATCGGGACACTGGTGGGAGGCTTTTTAGGTGACCGTATCGGCTACAAGAACATCGTGTGGGCATCGATCCTCGGTGCGGCGCCGTTCACCCTGGCCCTTCCCCATGCCAACCTATTCTGGACCGGTGTGCTGGCCTTCCTCGCAGGGCTGATCCTGGCCTCGGCCTTCTCGGCCATCCTGGTGTATGCGCAACTGCTCATCCCCGGCCGCGTGGGCCTGGTGTCCGGGCTGTTCTTCGGCTTCGCCTTCGGCATGGCCGGTCTGGGTAGTGCGCTGCTCGGGCGTCTGGCGGATGCCACCGACATCAATACCGTGTTCGCCGTGTGCGCCTATCTGCCACTGCTGGGCCTGCTGTGCTGGTGGCTGCCTGATCAGAAGCGTTTCGGCTGAAGCTCACAACGTGTTGTTCAGCAGCTTCCCGCTCCCGATCAACTTGTGCAGATACGGTCGCGTGAGCGTGTTCCTGATGGCCTCCACATGGCCCATGTGATGGCAGTCACTGCCGAGGAATTCGTAAGCCCCCGCATCGATCAGGCGCTCGGCGATCTCCCGTGCCTTGGGACCGTAGGCACCAGACAATGCGACCAGGTTCAGTTGGAAGAGCACCCCGCGTTCCTTGAGCTCGGTGTAGCGGGAAAGGTCATTGTACCAGAACGCATAGCGCTCCGGATGGGCCAGCACGGGCCTGTAGCCCTGGGTCTGCATCTGGAAGACCACCTGCTTGAGCATCACGGGTTCGCTGATGAAGGGTAGTTCGAACAGCAGGTGGTTGTGCCCGAACGAGAGCACCTCTCGCCGCTCAACCTTGGGATCCAGGTCGTGGTCCAGATAGTATTCTGCCGCAGCCTCCACTTCGATGTCCAGGCCCACCCGTTCCACCTCACGCCTCAGCTTGTCCAACCCGCCCAGGATGATCTCCGGTGTGTTGCGGTATCCATCGGCCATGCTGTGCGGGGTGGTGATCACCTTGCGGTAACCCAGCGCGCGCATGGCGGTGAGCAGTTCGATGCTCTGGGACAAGGTCTGCGCGCCATCATCAATGCCGGGGATGAAGTGCGAATGCACGTCCACGCCCAGCACGGAAAGGTCCGCCGGCGGCATCACTTCCTCCTTCCTGCTGAAGAGCTTGTTGAAGAGTCCCATGGCGTGCTGCGGTGCAAAGGTCGGTGGTCGCGGGCCTCTCACCACCAACGGAGCGTGGCGCCGTTCAACGGCCGTACTGTGCGTCGTAGTACGTGCGGTACGCGCCGCTGGTCACATGGTCCAGCCATTCGGTGTTGGCCAGGTACCAGTCCACCGTGCGCTCCAGGCCCACCTCGAAGGTGATGCTCGGCTTCCACCCCAGCTCCCGCTCGATCTTTGAGGCATCGATGGCGTAGCGCAGGTCATGCCCGGCACGGTCGGTGACGTAGGTGATGAGCTTGGCGCTCTCGCCTTCCGCACGACCGAGCTTCTTGTCCATGATGGAGCAGAGCAGGTGAACCAGGTCGATGTTCTTCCACTCGTTGTGCCCGCCGATGTTGTAGGTCTCGCCTTTCACGCCGGTGTGGAAGATGACATCGATGGCCGCCGCGTGGTCCTCCACCCACAGCCAGTCGCGCACGTTCTCGCCCTTGCCATAGACCGGCAGCGGCTTGTTGTTGCGGATGTTGTTGATCATGAGCGGGATCAACTTCTCCGGGAAGTGGTGGCTGCCGTAGTTGTTGCTGCAGTTGCTCACCACGAAGGGCAGCTTGTAGGTGTTGCCATAGGCCCTTACGAAGTGGTCGCTGCTGGCCTTGCTGGCGCTGTAGGGGCTCTGCGGGTCGTAGGGCGTGGTCTCGGTGAAGAGGCCGCCATCGTGCAGGGAGCCGTACACCTCGTCGGTGCTCACATGGTAGAAGCGCTTCCCTTCGAAGTTGCCCTTCCACGCATCCTTCGCCGCGTTCAGCAGCGTGACCGTGCCGAACACGTTGGTGCGCACGAACGCCAACGGATCGGTGATGCTGCGGTCCACGTGGCTTTCGGCGGCGAGGTGGATCACCCCGTCGATGGCGAAGTCCTTGAACACCTTCGACACGGCTTCGGCATCGCAGATATCGGCCTTCACGAACACGTAGTTCGGTGCGTTCTCAATATCGCGCAGGTTCTCCAGGTTCCCTGCGTAGGTGAGCGCATCGAGGTTGATGATGCGGTAATGTGGGTACCTGGTGACGAAGCGGCGTACCACATGGCTGCCGATGAAACCAGCGCCGCCGGTGACGAGAATGGACCGGTCCGCGCTCACAAGCTCCAGTAGGTGATGTCCTTGATCCGCTTCCGGAACACGCCCTTGAGGTCCACCAGCACACCCTTGGGCTTCAGCATGCCCTTGAACCAGGCCTCGTCCTTGCTGGTGTACTCACTGTGGTTCACAGCCACGATGATGGCATCGTACGGGCCCTTCATCTCCGGTGCGAGGTCATAGCCGTACTCGTGCTTCACCTCGGCGGCGTCGGCGTGTGGATCGGTGACATCCACATGGCAGCTGAAGCTCTTGAGCTCGTTGATCACATCGGCCACCTTGCTGTTGCGGATGTCGGTCACGTTCTCCTTGAAGGTGGCGCCCATCACCAGCACGCGTGCATCGGCGGGATTGGTACCCGCAGCGATGATCTTCTTCACGGTCTGCTTGGCCGTATAGCCGCCCATGCTGTCGTTCACGAAGCGCCCTGCGTCGATGATCTGCGCGTGGTAGCCCAGTTCCTTCGCCTTGTACACGAGATAGTAGGGATCCACGCCGATGCAGTGACCGCCCACCAGGCCCGGCTGGAACTTGAGGAAGTTCCACTTGGTGCCCGCGGCCT
>CAYZBO010000123.1:0-6516 GCA_964476665.1 uncultured Chryseobacterium sp.
AAGCCTGCCGCTAGCGTTCATCCTGAGCCAGGATCAAACTCTCCATTGTAAATGTGTGTTTGATCTGGTCTGTTGACGTGGTCTTCTCATGTTGATCTTCCGATCACAAGGACACCTGCTGTTCTCAGATTGGACAATAAGTCAAAGAACTGTATCGGGTCGAGGTCGAGCCTCTTTCCGGTCTTGTTCAGTCGTTCAAGCGAACCCTGCCGTGGCAGGTCCCCGTCGTTCGGGTCGGCAAAAGTACAGAGGTTTTCGATATCTGCAAGAGTCTGTTGAAAATTTCTTTCAACCCCCTCCGCCATCCTCACAACCTCCCACCCTGCCGGGTCGCTTCAAAGAACGTTTTTCCGAAAGCGGCTGCAAAAGTAAGGAGCCTTTTGACTTGTGCAAGTGCCAAGGTGAAAAAATTTCATGCCCCAGCGTTATGGCGTTGTTACCGCCAGCGGCAACACCTTGCCGTTGAACAAGTTGTGGCCGTTCAACGCAAAGTCGGCCACAAAGTTCCCCATCTCTTCAGCGCTCACCGGTGCCGTATAGCCCGGGAACGCCGCCCGCAACATCTCGGTGTCAACCGCCCCCAAGGCCAGGCAGTTGCTGCGGATGCCCCGATCCTTGAACTCCTCAGCGAGGCACTGTGCCATGCACGCCAGCGCAGCCTTGCTTGCGCTGTACGCCACCAACCCGGGGAATTTGGCGCTGTCCTGGAACCCGCCCATGCTGCCGATGTGTACCACATGCCCCGGAGGAGTGCCATCCAGCTCTTCCACGAGGGCCTGCGTGATCTCCAACGGCGCGAACACGTTCACGCGGAACAACTGTTCGAGATCGGACCGCGCATGACCGCCCATGGAACGGTTGTGCAACAGCCCCGCATTGTGGATCAGGGCATGGACACGTCTGCCTGCCACGGACCGCTTGATGCGTGCGGGTGCATCCTCGGTGCCGATGTCAACGACACAGGGCTCCACCGATCCACCAGCGCGCGCCACAAGGGCATCCAAGGCACGGGCATCGCGTGCCACGGCGATCACCCGGCACTGTTGCCCCAGCGCAAGCCGAAGCACTGCGGCCTCCCCCACTCCCCTGCTCGCCCCTGTTACAATGACAAGCCGTTCCGAACTCTGCTCATTGGCCATGGTCCCCATTGCACGGTCCTACTTTTGTCCCCGTTACGGTGGGTGTGGGCATGACCGCAGCCATCAAAGTTATCAGGCATGACCGAACCACTGTTGGAACAACACTTCCTTGGCAACCCGATCGATCACTGGATGGCAGCCCTTGCTTGGGCGTTCGGCGCCTGGCTGCTGGGCAAGCTGTTGTATTGGACATCCGCCAACACCCTGAAACGGCTTGCGGCTCGCACCGCCACCCGGTTGGATGACATCCTGATCGCAGCGCTCCGCGGCCCGCTGGTCGCCATCATCACCCTGGTCGGGGTGTACCTGGCCTTTCACCAATTGGAGCTTCCGGACCGGCTGGACCTCTGGGTGTATCGCATCATCAAGGTGGCCACGGTATTGGCCATGACCTGGCTGCTTGCACGCCTGATGGATGCATTGGTGGAGGAGTTCCTGATACCGCGCGCACGCCGTGATGAGACCGTGGTGGTATCAAGCGAGCTCGTTCCCGTTGTAAGGAGCGCGATGAAGGTACTCGTGTGGGGCCTCGGTCTGGTGCTGGCCCTGAACAATGCGGGGTACAATGTGGGCGCGTTGCTTGCGGGCATCGGTATCGGTGGTCTGGCACTGGCCATGGCAGCGAAGGACACGGTCGCGAACATCTTCGGCGGGGTGACAGTGTTCACTGACAAACCCTTTTCTGTGGGTGACCGGATCCGCATCGCGGGCTACGATGGCATGGTTGAAGAGGTGGGTATCCGGAGCACGCGTATCAGGACATTGGAAGGTCCGGTCGTCGTGGTCCCCAACTTCAAGTTCACGGACAGCGTGCTTGAGAACGTCACGCAACAAGCCTCTTTCCGTGTACGACACGAACTGGGCCTGGTCTATGAGACCCCACCCGAACTATTGCAGGAGGCCTTGTCGATCCTGAACAAGCTGGTCGATGAGCATCAGGATGTGCTGATGCCCGAACGTCTGACAAGCTTCACAGCGTTCAAGGACTATTCCCTGAACATCCTGTTCATCTACTACATCCGCAAGGATGCGGACGTCTTCCTCACACAATCCCGCATCCACGTTGAGTTGTTCACGCGCTTCGCTGCGGCCGGTCTGGAGTTCGCGTACCCCACGCAGGTGGAGTACGCGCGCGGCAATTAAGCCTTGCGCTTCCTGCGCCGAGTCTCTCGATCGGCCCTGCGCTTCTCGTCCTCCTCGATCTTCTTCCTGCGCCGCTCCCGCACCTCGGGATCGAGCACATCACCGATGTTGTTCATCTGGCGCAGCACCCATTGCTGACGGCCCCGGATGTAGCCCGAGGGGTTGGTGCAACTGAACCTGCGCGGGGCGGGAAGGGTTGCGGTGATCAACGCCGCCTGGGAAGCCGTGAGCCGTGCTGCCGGCCGGTCGAAGCAATGCCGTGCGGCGGCCTCGGCACCGAACACGCCCTTGCCCATCTCCGCCACATTGAGGTAGACCTCCAGAATGCGCTCCTTGGTCCACAGCAGTTCGATGAGCAGGGTGAACCAGGCTTCCAGCCCCTTGCGCACGTAGGTACGCCCGGGCCAGAGGAATACGTTCTTGGCGGTCTGCTGGCTGATGGTGCTGCCCCCGCGGATACGGCGGCCCTTCTTGTTCCGTTCCATGGCCTTTCGCATGGATTCCCACGAGAAGCCGGAGTGGAACATGAAGCGCTGGTCCTCGGAGGCCATGACGGCGAGGGGCAGGTTGCGCGAGATGGCGCTCCAATCGGTCACCGTGCGCTCGATACCGTCCAGTTCGTTGGCCTGCTCCACCATCACCCAGGTCACCGGTGGTTCCACCAGGCCCAGCAGGGCGGCCCACAGGGCCGTGACCACCACGAACCAGAAGGCTGCTGCACCTGTCCAGCGGAAGAAGACGGCAAGAACGCGGCGCATACGAGTGCTTCGTGGCGCGAAAGTAGCGGCCCCAACGGAACCCCCTGCATGCAGCAGGGCCGGCCCACATGGACCAGCCCCGGCGCAGCCCGAAGGGCCATTCTGAGGTGGCTTCCGATCACCCCTGTTGCTTGCGGCCGAAGAAGGCGTAGAACAGCACCAAGGCCAGCCCGCCGAAGATGGCCATGCCCACGAAGAAGGGCATCGGGTTGTCATCACTTGCGGGCATGGCGGAGCGCTGGAAGAGGTGGCCCGCCACGCAGCCCAGACCGAGGCCGATGAGCAGGAGCCCGTTCTTCAAGGTGCGCAGGTGGTCGGCCATGGGGCGGTGAAGGCCCGGGGCGAGGCCCTTGTCGATCATGTTCATCCGTTCCCGGTGTCGAGTGGAGAAGTAGATGTAGAACAGACCGAAGACGGTGGAAAAGAAGAAGATGATCGCGATGGCGCCTGTGATGTCCATGGTGCGTGTTGGTTTCGTGGTGTGGTGGCGTTCCCGGTGGGTGCCTTTGTCCATCTGACGCAGCCGATCGCACACCGGTTACGATCCGCTCATCCGCGGTCCGCAAGGCGCCCCCGGAGGCTGCGGACCGGCCATCCCAGTTGGCTTGGCCCCGGATCGTTGTGCTCTTCACTTTGTAACCTGGAAGCCCTTCCGCAGCGTCCCATCCCAAGCATCCCGTGGATCCAAGCACCATCATCCTTCGCATCCTGGCCGGCGACAGCCGCGCCTATGCGGAGCTCGTGCGCCACTATCAGCGCATGGTGTACACGGTGTGTTTCCGCGTGCTGCGTAACGCGCAGGATGCGGAGGAGGCCACGCAGGACAGCTTCGTGAAGGCCTACCAGCACCTGGCCGGCTTTGGGGGCAACGCCAAGTTCAGCACCTGGCTGTACAGCATCGCCTACCGCACGGCCATCAGCCATGGCCGAAAACGGCGCGATGATGAAGGCTCGGTGGATGAACTGCCGCACCACCCGGCCGCGGACCCGGACACCAACAGCCAGCGTTCCGAGGTGCGGCAGCTGCTGGACCATTCGCTCGCCCAGCTTGACCCGGAGGATGCGTCGATCCTCAGCTTCTTCCACCTGGAGGAGCTGAGCGTGGAGGAGATCGTAACCATCACCGGACTGGGCGCGTCGAATGTGAAGGTGCGCCTGCACCGCGCCCGCAAGAAACTGCTGGACGTGATCCAGGCCACCTACGGCACCGAAGCGCAACGCCTAATTTTGGATCATGCCTGAACCGAAGGACAAGCTCCACGACCTTTTCCAGGCGGCCGGGCACGCTGAACCGGTAAAGGACCTTACGGACCGCATCATGGCCCGGGTGGCGGTGACGCCGTTGCTGCGTCCCACGCCGGTAAAGCCCATCCTTGGGCGTGGCGCCTGGATCGGCATCATCCTGCTCACGGCCGCCCTGCTGCTGTGGGGACTGCTGGGATCATCGGGCAATGGGGGCACGAGCAGACCGGTGAGCGACGCCTGGCACATGGTGAGCTCCGCGCTGCCAGCCAGCGGCAATTGGGCCCTTTGGCTGACGGGGCTTTCGGCGAGCCTGCTGGTGCTGGCCGCCATGGACCGTCTATTGGCCGGTCGGCATCGTCCGATCTGAGCGGATCGTACCGAACGCGAACGCCCGCGCCGGGTCACCAGCGCGGGCGTTCCTGTTCCTTCGGTCGATCAGAGCAGTGCTTTCGCGGCGTTGAGCACCGCGTCATAATCAGGTTCACTGCCCAGTTCGGGGGTCACTTCGCAGAAGCGCACGACCCCTTCCTTATCGATGACAAAGGATACACGGCCGAGAATGCCGGCCATGGGTCCATCGGCGATGCGTGTACCCCACGCATCCGCATCGCGGTGGCGGAAGTCGCTGCCCGTCTCCACATTGGTGATCCCTTCAGCAGCGCAGAAGCGGCCGAGCGCGAAGGGCAGGTCCGCAGTGACGGCGAGCACGGTGGCACCCAGCCCACTGGCCTTCTGGTTGAAGGTGCGGGTCTCGGTGGCGCACACACCGGTATCGACACTGGGGAACATGAGCAATACGACGACCTTGCCTTGGAGGTCGGCAAGTGAACCTTCGGTGCGGTCGATCTTCACGTAGCGCAGGCGGGGCGCGGGAGATCCAATGGCAGGAAGCTGTCCGGAGAAGGGAGGTTGTGGCATGTTGGTGGTTGTTCGGTTGGTGATGGAACGGAACGCATCCGGTGCGTTCACTGTTCACTCATGATGCGGGGTATGGCATCCTCGTAGGCGCGGCGGGCATCCTCGATAAAACCGAAGGGACGGTCATCGACAACAAGTTTGCCTTTGGTGACGTGGCCGAGGAGGATGAAGGGAACGCGGCTTTCGCCCATCATATCCAGGAAGCTGTTCTCCTGATCGGCGGTGACGCTCACCACTGCACGACCTTGTCCTTCACCGAAGAGGAAGGCATCGGGGCGGATCTCGCTATCGGTGATCACGTCGAAGCCCAGGCCACGGTGCAGGCCCATTTCCACGAGGGTGACCCAAAGGCCTCCGTCGCTCACATCGTGTGCCGCATTGATGGCGCCACTGCGGATGAGCATCAGGAGCATGGTGTGCAGGCGGCGCTCCTCATCGATGTTGAAGTACGGTGCGGGCGAACGCTGCACGCCGTGGTGGCGTACGAGGTATTCGCTGGAGGCGATGCAGTCGGTGCTGCGTCCGAGCAGGAAGAGCAGATCACCCTTCTCCTTGAAGTCCATGCTCATGCGCTTGGTGATATCGCTGACGATACCGACCATGCCGATGGTGGGCGTGGGGAAGACGGGGATGTTGCGCTTCTCGGTGACCGTGTGATTATAGAAGCTCACGTTGCCACCGGTAACGGGCGCTTCGAATGCGCGGCAGGCATCTCCCATGCCTTTGATGGCCTGCGCGAACTGCCAGTAGACCTCGGGGTCGTAGGGGTTGCCGAAGTTGAGGCAGTTGGTGACGCCGCAAGGTTCACCGCCGGTGCAGGCGATGTTGCGGGCGGCCTCGCTCACGGCGATCATGGTGCCGGTGTAGGGATCGGCGTGCACGTAGCGGCCGTTGCAGTCCACGGTCACCGCGAGGCCCTTGCCCGTCTCCTTCACCAGGATGAGCCCGGCATCGGAGGGTGCATTGGTGCTCATGTTGTTGGTGCGGACCATGGTGTCGTACTGCTCGGACACCCAGCGTTTGCTGGCGATGTTGGGGCTGGCGAGCAACTCGTACGCCACCGTGCGCAGGTCGTCCGGTTCGGCGATGGCGGCCACATCGAAGCGCTTGTTCTCGGCGATGTAGGCGGGTTCCTTCTGTTCACGCACATACACCGGAGCCCCGCCACCCAGAACAAGGCTTTCGGCGGGCACCTCGGCAATGAGATCGCCGTGCATGAAGTAGCGCAGGTTACCACCGCGGGTGACCGTTCCGATCTCCACGCAGTTGAGGTCCCACTTGTCGAAGATGGCCTTCACCTCGGCCTCGCGGCC
>CAYZBO010000124.1:0-6233 GCA_964476665.1 uncultured Chryseobacterium sp.
CCCCAAGGCCCCCTGCGGCTTACGGTGGTGAGCAGCGAGGGGCGGGTGGTGCGGGAGCAGCTCATCGGCGAAGGCGGTCATCGCGATCGGCAAGGCACGCAGCAGGAAGTGATCCTCACCGCCTTGCCGGCGGGACTTAGCACCGGCCTGTACCACCTGCACCTCAGCGATGGCGCACGGTGGTTGGCGGGGGCGAAGGTGGTGGTGGAGTGAGCAGCTACTCCCCCCGCTCCACGCTCACCCCCACATCCAGCACCCCTTCCAGTCGTTCGGTGCGCATGGCCTGCTCCAGGCGGATGCGGTAGTCGCCTGCGGCGGGGAAGCGGCTGCCGTGGCGGTAGAGCACCCGGGCGGCCACGGTGCGGCCGGCGAAGATGAAGCCCGTGCCCTTGCCGTACCAGCGGCCAGTAGGGTCGGCCAGGCGGCACTCCACGGTATCACGCGCGTGACGACCGTCGGGACCGTACATATCCACGAAGAGGTAGAGGTCGCTGAAGGGGTAGTCACCGGTGTGGCGGATGTCGATCACCAGGTCGTACTGGGACACGGTGTCGGTCACTGCGAAGCTGAACTCGGGGGTGAAGCTGCGGTCCCACGCGTCGCCGGGCACGGGCACATCGGCCTGGAAGAGCACACCCTCGGGAGTGCAGCCCAGGAGCGCTGCGAGGAGCACGAAGGGGAGCACGTACCGCATCAGGCCGCTGGGGGTGCGCTGGGTGGCGGGGCACCACCGGGTCCCTTGTCACCGCCGCGTCCGCGTCCCCTGCCACGTCCGCGATCGCGCCGGGGGCGGTCACCGCCGGCACCTTCGGCCCGTTGTTCGCCGGGTGGGCGCGGGGGGCGCGGCGCACCGGCTCCTTCAGGGCGGGGACCACGCTCAGGCCGGGGTCCGCGCTCGGGGCGGGGGCGGTTGTCCTGCGCGGGGCGGTCGCCTGCGGGGCGCGCTTGCTGGCCACCAGCAGCACCTTGCGGACGCCGATCGCCATCGCGGCCGCTGCGGCCTTTGCTCTTGCTGCGTTTGCGGCCGCTCTTCACCTTGCTGTCGAAGCGGGTAAGGTCGTCCTGACCCACCACGTTCTCGTAGTCGGGCTTCTTCTCCACCTCCACCGGTGCATCGGCCATGTTCAGGTCCACCTCGGGGATGATGCCTTCCTTGTTCTGGGCCAGGATATCGCGCACCACCTCCACCGGGAAACCGGCCATGATGAAGGGGCTGCCGGGCATCTTGAAGCCGTACCACATCTTGCCGGTGAAGATGTCGGTCTTGATGTGCGCGCCGGTGCCTTGTGCGGTCTTGAGCTTGGCGTTCTGGCTGGGGTAGCTCTTGATCGCCTCGATGTACATGTCCAGCTCGTAGTTCAGGCAGCACTTCAGCTTGCCGCACTGCCCGGCGAGTTTCTGGGGGTTGAGGGCCAGCTGCTGGTACCGCGCGGCGCTGGTGGTGACACTGCGGAAGTCGGTGAGCCAGGTGCTGCAGCACAGTTCGCGGCCGCAGCTGCCGATGCCCCCGATGCGACCGGTCTCCTGGCGGGCACCGATCTGCTTCATCTCCACGCGCACCTTGAAGCGGTCGCTCATGGTGCGGATGATGCCGCGGAAATCGATGCGTTCCTCGGCCACGTAGTAGAACACGGCCTTGGTGCCATCGGCCTGGTACTCCACGTCGGTCACCTTCATGTCCAGGCGGGCATCGCGCACCAGTTGGCGGGCGGCGAACATGGTCTCGTCCTCCAGCTTGCGGCTGGCGTGCCAGCGATCGATCTCCTCCTGGGTGCTCTTGTGCAGCACCTTGCGCAGGTCGTAGGTCTCGCCGCTCACGTTGCGGCGTTCCATCTGGGCGCGCACCAGTTCACCGGTGAGGCTCACCATGCCGATGTCGTATCCGGGCGCCGCATCCACGGTCACCAGGTCGCCGGGCATCAGTTGCAGACCGCTGGTGTTGCGGTAGAAGGCCTTGCGGGTGTTCTTGAAGCGCACCTCCACCCCATCGAAGGGCTGCTGACCGGCGGCGATGGGCACACCGGCGAGCCAATCGAAGACCCCGAGCTTGTTACAGCCGCTGGTGCTGCAATACCCGTTGCTCTTGCACCCGGCGGGTTTCCCATCCGCTCCACTGCTGCATCCTGTACACGCCATGTCCTTGTGCCTGTGCCCCTTATCACCGGGGGGCTTGGGGCGAAGATAGGGCGGGCGGGGGATGCGTGGGAACGGAGGTCGATAGCGACCATCACAGGCTACCCCTTCCCCCGCAACAGCCCCATGAGCCGGTAGCTCAGGTCCACGAAGAGCACCTTCGGGTTGGCGTTGCGCTCCACATGCACATGGGCGCTCTCCAGCTCCTGGCGGATGCGGTCGGCGTTACGGTCGGTGAGCAGCTTGCTGAAGTTCTGCACGAACTCCGCCTCCTGGCCCACCACCCGCACCAGCTCGGGCACCTGCTGCCATTGCAGCACACATTGGCGGATGAGGAACAGCCCATAGCGGAACAGCGACTTCTGGCGCTCGCGGCCCAGCTTCTGGAAGCCATCGGCGAAGTCCACCACGTTCACCACCTCCTTGCGGTAGCAGGCGCGCAGCCAATCGCGGAAGAAGATGAAGAGCTCCTCCTCCTGCTTGTCGGCCATGGCCAGTGCTTCCAGCAGGTCGCCTTCGCTGCGCAAGGCCAGGGCGAAGGCCTCCTCCTCGCCCAGCTCGGGCACCTCTTCGCGCAGTGCGGCAGCCAGCTCCTTGGGGCGAAGCGCGGGCACCTTCACCAGCTGGGCGCGGCTGAGGATGGTGGCCAGCAACTGATCGGCATCGGTGCTCACCAGCAGGAACACGGTGTTGGGCTCGGGTTCCTCCAGCACCTTCAGCAGCTTGTTGGCCGCCTCGCCGCTCATCAGCTCCGGCAGCCAGATGAGCATCACTTTGTAGCCGCCGCGGAAGGAGCGCAGGGAGAGCTTCCGCTGGATCTCCGCAGCGATCTCCACACCCATACGCAGTTGCTTGTTCTCGCTTTCGATGTGGTCACGCCACACCTCCGCATCGAGGTAGGGTTCGTCCAGCACGCACTCCCGCCAGTCGCCGTAGAACGGCTCACACACCTTCACCTTGTCGGTGAAGAAGATGGGAAAGGCCAGGTGCAGGTCAGGATGTTCCAGCTTGGCCATTTGCAGGCAGCTGGGGCAGGTTCCGCAGCTGTCCACCTCGGCGCGCTGCTCGCACAGCAGGTACTGCGCATAGGCCAGGGCCATCGGCAGGTTGCCGCTGCCGCGCGGACCCATGAAGAGCTGCGCGTGCGGCACGCGCCCTTCGCGGATGTTGCCGATGAGCTTCGCCTTCAGCGTGGCGTGACCGATGACCTGGGTGAAGAGCACGGGGCGAAGGTAGATGGAGCGTGCCAGGTATCCGGGGCGTTGTGTGTTGCCTGGTTGCGTGTTACGCATTGCATACGCTACGAACGCGTAACAACTTCCGCCCGCTCGGTACTTTCGCGCCGCGTTCGGCATCGCGTCACATCGCCCGAACACCAGGCATGCTCACCATGGACACCTACTCCTTCGCCGGCAAGAAAGCCCTTGTCCGCGTAGACCTCAACGTACCTCAGGATGCCACCGGCAAGGTGACGGACGACACCCGCGCACGCGCCATCGTGCCCACCGTGAACAAGATCCTCAATGACGGTGGCAGCGCCATTCTCATGAGCCACCTGGGCCGCCCCAAGGGCAAGGTGAACCCCACGATGAGCCTGAAGCCCGTGGCCGAACACCTCAGCGGTCTGCTCGGCAAGCCTGTGCTCTTCGCCACCGATTGCGTGGGCCACGATGCCAAAGCCAAGGCCGCAGCGCTGAAGCCCGGAGAGGTGCTGGTGCTCGAGAACCTCCGCTTCCACCCCGAGGAGGAGGGCGGTGACGAAGCCTTCAGCAGGAGCCTGAGCGAGCTGGGGGATGTGTATGTCAACGACGCCTTCGGCACAGCCCACCGCGCCCACGCCAGCACCACCATCGTTGCGAAGTTCTTCCCCACCGCCAAGCTGTTCGGCTACCTCATGCAGGCCGAGATCGACAGCGTAGGGAAGGTGCTCGGGAACCCACAGCGACCCATGACCGCCATCGTGGGCGGCAGCAAGGTGAGCAGCAAGATCGAGGTGTTGCAGAACCTCATCGGCACCTGCGACGAGCTCATCATCGGCGGCGGCATGGCCAACACCTTCGTGAAGGCCATGGGCGGCCAGACCGGCGCCAGCCTCGTGGAGGACGACCTGCTCGACACCGCGCGCGGCATCATCAAGGAGGCCGAAGCGAAAGGCGTGAAGCTCCACATCCCCACCGATGCCGTGGTGGCCGATGCCTTCGCAGAGACCGCCAACACCGACCAGTGCGCGGCCAACGCCGTGCCCGACGGTTGGATGGCCTTGGACATCGGTCCCAAGAGCATCGAGGCCTGCCGCGCTGCCATCCTCCGCAGCAAGACCCTGTTATGGAACGGCCCGATGGGCGTGTTCGAGATGAAGCCCTTCCAGCAAGGCACCATCGCCATTGCCAACGCCGTGGCCGAAGCCACTGGTAAAGGCGCGTTCAGCCTGGTGGGTGGCGGCGACAGCGTGGCGGCCGTGAACCAGTTCGGGCTGGCCGACAAGATCAGCTATGTGAGCACTGGCGGCGGTGCCATGCTGGAATACCTGGAGGGCAAGGTGCTGCCGGGGATCGCGGCGGTGCAGGGATAGTCGAACAGGCATCTTGCCTGTTCAACTACGCTGCGGCCACCACCGCGTCGCCCAAGCTCTGGATGGATGCCTATCTGGCCGCTTTCGCTCGAGCGGGCGGCTACACGTTGGTGACCAACGACAAGGCGTTCAAGCAGTTCGCAAACGTGCACGTGCAGCTTCTCCGATGATCGGCGATGATCGCCCTGCACCCGTATACGAACAACAAGGCTTCGATCATACTTACTTAGCGTGGGTCGCAGCAGCCCGCCCGATCTCCACCTTCCCTCACCGGTCATGAGCAAGAAGCTGACCCTCGTTCTGTTCTGCCTGTGCCACGGAATGGTCGCAACCGCTCAGGATGACGAACGCCAAGCAGGTGGTCCAGCGGAAAAGAAGGGGCTCATGTTCGGCCTGAACATCGGTTACCTGATGCCCAACGACGAGCCTGCCACCTTCTACGATGGCACGCCCAAGGAGCCGGGGTTCCTGGACCTGAATACGTTCCTGGGCCAGTGGTTCGTCCGCGACCAGGTGATCAACACCCTTGGTGATCGGGCCGCGAACTACCGGCTGAGCGAATACCCGCAGGACTACCGGTACAACAATGCAATTGTCATCGGAGGCCATCTGAGATACCAGTTCAATTGGACCCACGCCGTGGTGGCGGACCTGAACTTCGCCAGGCTTCGCTCGGCCGGCATCTTCGTGATCGAATACCCCGACAATACCGGGTTCTCTCAACCGGTCTTCGAGCGCTTCGAGATCACCGGCGAAGAGGACCGGATGAACCTGAGCCTCGGCTACCAAGTGGCTTTGGGCGCACCCTCAGAATTCGGTGCACACCTGGAGTTCGGCCCAATGCTCACCTCGGTCCGCGTGCGCAACAACCAGTTCCGCATCGGCGATGCTTCCTACAGCATCCTACGCGCCCAGACAGTGGGCCCCGGGCTTGCTGAGGTCATCAATGCGCCGACCCCCACCCTCACCTCGCTCGGTGGTTATGGTCAGCTGGGCACGAACTTGGAGTTCAACAAGTTCACCTTGGACATGGCCTTCCGGGTGAGCTTGGAGAAGATCGCGCTCTACGAGGGCCAGGAAGCCCGGTTCCGCCCGAACTACCTGCCCTTCGTGCGGCTGACCTACCACTTGACGGGGCGCGGGTCCTGAAGAGGGGCCGTTCAATAGTGCTTGGAGACCGGGCAAGGCACAGTTCGGGTGTCAGCGCCATAATGGCGTACGTGCAGGTGAACGTGTTGCCGGGGTTCGCGACGGTTTGGGAATGCACATTCGCTGCAACCACCCCATTGACACGCTCGATGGCGGAAGGACCATGCGTTACGGGATGCGCTGAGCCCCACTTCCCCACCAGTTCGTATCTTCGTAGCGTCCACCTCCCCGGCCCCAGGACCCGCGCTACCCCTTCCATTCCGGAACCGGCAGCTCCCGTTCATCGCCGTACCGGTAGTGGCGCACGGAACACACATGGCCGAATCGTTCAACAAACGCGAGCAGGAAAAGCGCCGTCAACAGAAGCAGGAGGAAAAGG
>CAYZBO010000125.1:0-5712 GCA_964476665.1 uncultured Chryseobacterium sp.
CGAAGGTGGCCAGCCGCCCCGGGGGCTACACGCGCATCATCAAGCTGGGCAACCGCTTGGGCGATGCCGCCGAGATGGCCATGATCGAACTGGTGGACTTCAACACCACCTATACCAAGGAGAAGGCCGCCGGTACCGAGGTGAAGAAGACCCGCCGCAGCCGCCGCCCCGCTGGCGAGAAGGCCGCCGCTCCCAAGGCACCCAAGGCAGAAGGAGGCGAAGCCGCCGCCGAGTAAGGCTGGAGACAAGCACTGTACGAAAGGGCGCCGCGAGGCGCCCTTTCGGCGTTCTTGTGGGAACACGTTACCGCCTGGGCGGCATGATCCGGAGGTCCGGACCTGTGTGGTCCTGAACAGATGGAGCAAGGGGCGGTCATTCATTCACCCAGCGCCCGCCCACCCGCTCCGCCCCCACCCCTCCCAGCACAAATACCAGCGGCAGCAGCGGCGCCAGGAAACGACCGGCCCATTCATCGTAGGTGAGGGCCACCAGCAGGATGTTGAGCAGCAGGATGAGCGTGATGCAGCGCGCCGTGTCGGTGGAGGTGCGTAAGGCCCCCCAGAGCGCCAACGGCAGTAGTAGCACGAAGGGGATGTTGAGGACGTTGTGCAAGGGGGAGAAGTAGGGGCGTAAGGGGATGAGGAGCGAGGCGGTGCGGCGCGCGAGCAGGCCGGCCCAATAGCCCAGGCCATGCGCATCGATGAGGTGCAGCTGGGCGCCGAGCAAGTGGCTGCTGGTGTAAGTGCCTACCAGTTCAGGGTGTTCGGGAAAGCCGCAGACCACCGGCGCTCCTGCCACCACCTGCAGTTGCTCGCGGTTGAGCACGGGCAGGACCAGCATGGCCAGCACCAGAGCGATCACACCGGCGCTGCGCAGTGCGGTGCGCTGGGGCAGTGACGCGGTGAGGCGCAGGAGCAGCAGCGGAGCGATGAAGAGGGCGCCGGTGGGCCGTGCGAAGAGCAGCAGCAGCGCCAACAGCCACGTGTAACGGTCCCATGCAGTGGGGCGCAACGCGCGCTCCAGGAAGAGCACTGCGAGCGGCACGAACAGCCCTTCGCTGTAGGCGCTGAGGGTCCAGGTGTGGAGGGGTTGAGCGAGGAGGTAGATGGCCGCGACGCCCAAGGCGATGCCCGGCGCTGCGGCCATGCGCAGCGAGAGCCGGTGTAGGGCCCGCGCACTGAAGAGCACCAGCACCACCTGCGCGGCTACGGCCAGCGTGGGCAGGCCGAGGGCCACGAAAGGGGTGAGGAACAGGATGTAGGTGGCGAAGAGCCGATAGCGGCCCAGCAGGTCTGTGGTGTCGCCGTGGAGCAGGTCCTGTGCGGCGCCGAGGTACTTGAGCGCTTCCTTGTCGAACAGCAGCCCTTGCTGGCGGTAGAGCACGGCGAGGAAGAGCAGGTGGACCGTCACGCCGAGCGCGGGCAGGGCGAAGCGTCGCAGGCCGTGGGGCATGCGGGAAAGGTAGGCACCAGCCGACGTAGGGGCGGATCATGATCCGCCCTGAACGGCGGCATTGGGTGTTGAACCATGCCCCCGTTATCAACACCTGTGGATGATCCGCCGCAGGGGGTGCGGGCGGGGTTGGGTAACTTCGCGGCGCCGAACGAACACCCCTCTTCCTGATGCTTGTAAGCCAGCGCCCCGAAGCCGTCCTGTTGCTCGCCGATGGAACGTTGTTCAGGGGCCGCGCGATCGGTGCAGCGGGGGTGACGGTGGGCGAGATCTGCTTCAACACCGGGATGACCGGCTACCAGGAGATCTTCAGCGACCCCAGCTACACCGGGCAGATCATGACCATGGCCTCGCCGCACATCGGCAACTACGGCGTGAAGGTGGGCGAGGAGGAGAGCGGCGCACTGACCATCGCCGGGTTGGTGGTAAAGAAGTCCAGTGACGTATGGAGCCGTCCCGGAGGAAGCGGTTCGCTCGATGACCATCTGAAGGCCGCCGGCGTGGTGGGCATCAGCGATGTGGACACCCGCAAGCTGGTGCGGCATATCCGTGACCACGGTGCACAGAACGCGCTGATCAGTTCCACCGAAATGGACCTGGGCGTGTTGCGCGCGCGGTTGGAAGAGGCACCCGACATGGCGGGGCTGGAGCTGAGCAGCCGCGTGAGCACCCGTGCGGCCTACGAGGTGGGCGCGGCGGACGCGAAGCACCGCGTGGCGCTGATCGACTTCGGCGTGAAGCGCAACATCGAGCGCTGCCTGGTGGAACGCGACTGCCGGGTGAAGGTGTTCCCGATGAACACGCCGCTGAACGAGGTGCTGACCTGGAAGCCGGACGGCATCCTGCTGAGCAACGGCCCGGGCGACCCTGGTGCGATGCCGGCGAGCGTGGCACTGGTCAAGGAGGTGGTGGATACGGGCCTGCCGGTCTTCGGCATCTGCCTGGGGCACCAGCTGCTGGCCGAGAGCCTGGGCATGGCCACGGAGAAGATGCACCACGGTCACCGCGGCATCAATCACCCGATCAAGGACCTGACCACGGGCCGCGACGAGATCACCTCGCAGAACCACGGCTTCGTGGTGAAGCGGGCCGCTGCGGAGGCGAACAAGGCGGTGGAGATCACCCATGTGCATCTGAACGACGGCAGTGTGGCGGGCATCCGGCTGAAGGACCGGCCGGTGTTCAGCGTGCAGTACCACCCCGAGGCCGGGCCGGGTCCGTACGACAGCCGTTACCTCTTCGACCGTTTCGTGGAGAACATCCGGCAAGCGCGCCGCGTAGAACGCGCCTCAACCCAGAACCTGCCTGCCGGCAAGGCAGGAGCTTAACCCCACAGCAATGAGTTTGATCGCCAAGATCCAGGCACGCGAAGTGCTCGATTCACGTGGTAATCCCACCGTGGAGGTGGACGTATGGACCGACACGGGCCACATGGGCCGCGCGGCCGTTCCCAGCGGCGCCAGCACCGGTGCCCACGAGGCCATGGAGCTGCGCGATGGCGACAAGAATCGCTACCTGGGCAAGGGTGTGCAGAAGGCCGTGGAGAACGTGAACACCACGCTGAACAACGAACTGAACGGCGCACTGGTGACCGAGCAGGCCATGATCGACAAGGCCATGCTGGCGCTGGATGGCACGCCGAACAAGGGCAACCTGGGCGCCAACGCCATCCTTGGTGTAAGCTTGGCCGTGGCCAAGGCAGCCGCCAGCGAGGCCGGTCTACCGCTCTACCGCTACGTGGGCGGTGTCAACGCCGCTACGCTCCCGGTTCCGCTGATGAACATCCTCAACGGCGGTGCGCACGCTGACAACAAGGTGGACGTGCAGGAATTCATGATCATGCCGGTGGGCGCGAAGCACTTCGCCGAGGGCCTGCGCATGGGTGCCGAAGTGTTCCACAGCTTGAAGGCGGTGCTGAAGAAGAGGGGCCTGAGCACCAACGTGGGCGACGAGGGCGGCTTCGCGCCGGACCTGCCCAGCAACGAAGAGGCCTTGAAGCTGGTGATGCAGGCCATTGAAGCGGCGGGTTACAAGCCCGGCGACGACATCGTGCTGGCGCTGGATTGTGCGAGCACCGAGTTCTACAGCGCGGAGAAGAAGCGCTACACCCTGGAGAGCACCGGCGATGTGCTGACCAGCGCGGAGATGGTGGCCATGTGGGCCGATTGGGCCAAGCGCTACCCCATCGTCAGCATCGAGGACGGCATGAGCGAGGATGATTGGGACGGCTGGAAGCTGCTCACCGAGACCATCGGCGACCGCGTGCAACTCGTGGGCGACGATCTGTTCGTGACCAACACCAAGCGCCTGTCCGAAGGCATCGACAAGAGCATCGCCAACAGCATCCTGGTGAAGGTGAACCAGATCGGCACGCTCACCGAGACCATCGAAGCGGTGGAGATGGCGCACCGAGCGGGCTATACGAGCATCATGAGCCACCGCAGCGGGGAGACCGAGGATAGCACCATCGCCGACCTGGCCGTGGCGCTGAACTGCGGCATGATCAAGACCGGCAGCGCCAGCCGCAGCGACCGGATCGCGAAGTACAACCAACTGCTGCGCATCGAGGAACAGCTTGGTGCCGCTGGCACCTACCCGGGCCGGCGCCTGCGCTACGTGCGCTGATCGAACGTTCGGTACAGCTTGGCGGGGCCGTTCCGGAAGGGGCGGCCCCGCTTACGTTCAGCGCCCGTGTACGAAGCTGCCCGCCAGTCGCCATTCACCGTTGCCGGACCGCACCTGCACGCGGTAGGCCCCGGCCGCACAGGCGGACACATCCACCGGACCCGCGCTACGCGCGTGGAGCACGATGCGGCCGCTCGCATCCAACAGGCGCACCACACTGCCCGGCTCAGCACCAAGCACATCGATGGTGGCCTGCGCAGCATCGTGGCGCAAGTGCAAGGCAGGCAGGGTGTTGATGCCAGCAACGCTGGTGGCGCTCAACTTCCAACCGAGCGTGTAATCGCCGGGTAGCAGGCCATTGAAGTCGATGCGGCCCTGGCGGTCGGTGGGGTTGCTCACCACGTTCACGGTGTGGTCCGGCTGTTCCGTCCACGGCCAGGATGCATCGGGCCGGTAGAGCAGCACCAGGCTGTCCTCGCGGAAGGTGTTGGCGCCGATATCCTGCATCAACAGCGGGTCGGTCACAGAGGTCAGCTGCGTTCTCCCATCGTACAGGATCCGGCCGCTGAGCGCAGCGCCTTCGGGCAGTGTGGCGTGGATGCGCCACCAGCGGTCGGGCGAGACCAGGCAGGCGTAGGGCAGGTCCACTTCGGTATCGGCCGCCACCCAATACTCTTCGACGCGCACCGGTAGGGGCGAAGGCAGGCTGTTCACGGTGATGCGCAGATCGGCGTTGGTGTAGAAGGTGTTGCCTGTGGTGGTGAGGGTGTCCACATCCACGGTCACGGCCTGGGTGAGGCGTTCATCGTCGTTGAGCACCACGCGGCTGGGGACGAAGGGCACGGTGATGGTGGCGCTGGTGGTGCCGGGACCCAGGAGCACGGGTTGCGGCGCGGTCCAGCTGCTCCCGTCAGAATCGTAGAGGGTGATGGGCATGGGCACAGCGGTATGGGGCTGTGCGGGCCCGCGCTGCTTCTGTTCGATGTGCAGGGTCAGGTCATAGGACTCCCCGCTCTGCTGGACCGCCATGGAATCCAACTCGAACGCAGCCCATCCACCCTGGCGAACCTGTGCGTCGAAGAAGGGCTGCAGGTCCATGCCAGAGAAGGTGCTGAGGTGCGCTTCGAGCAGGGCGGTATTGACGGGTCGGAAGGCGAAGGAATCCAGGAAGGAGGTGAGCCCGTTGAAGAAGGCGGAGTCGCCCATCACCCCGCGCAGTCCATGCCACATATCGGCGCCCTTGTTGTAGGAGTGTTCGCCGTAGGTCCATTCCTGCGGCACTTCGGAGAGGGGCCACCAGCCTTCGTCAAGCAGGTGTGCGCGTTGCACCATGGCGCGGTGGTTACGGCGCACTTCGTTCATGTACCGGGCCCTGCCGTACACCGCTTCCAGAAAGAGGAAGCTGAGGTATTCGGCGCCTCCCTCGTTGATGTACATCTCCTCGGCCCGTTCGCAGGTCACCAGATCGCCGAACCATTGGTGGGCCAGTTCGTGGGCCATGATGGCCTCGAAGGCCAGGGTGCCATCGGCGATGGAGGCGGGGTAGTGGATGCTGGTGGAATGCTCCATCGCGCCCTGGTTGGTGAGCACGTAGCCCACCTTGTTCCAGCGGTAGGGCCCGAAGCGTTGCTCGAA
>CAYZBO010000126.1:0-5602 GCA_964476665.1 uncultured Chryseobacterium sp.
CCGAAGACATTGAGGATCGGTATGGTGACCAAGGTCCCGCGCTCCAACGGACGTTCGCGTAGGTCCGTTAGGATGCGCCGGGTCGTATCGATGCCGTTCACTTCATCGCCATGGACCCCGGCGAGCAGCATGAGTACCGGCCCATCCTTGGGTGCCCGGTGCACCACAACGGGGATCTCCACACGTGTACGCGTGTACAGCCTTGCCACCTGCAGGTCCAGCGTGCGCGATTCTCCTGGTCGAACCGATTCACCAAGTATCCGGACGAGGCTACATACGTCGGTCAAGCGCGTGGGGTCCTTCATCGGGCTGTGAAGGTAACCTCCCCGCGGAAGCCGGTATCTTGCGCTCATGGACCTCGTGCGCCGCACCATCGAACGCTACGTGAAGCTCACCGATGCGGAGTGGGCTGAGGTGGCGCCGTGCTGGCGCACCTACATCTTTGCCAAGGGCGAGAGCGTTTCCCAGGCGGGTAGGGTGGAGCGCAGGTTCTACATCGTGGAGAGCGGCGTGCAGCGGCTCTACTTCGAGCACGATGGCGACGAGCATTGCCTGGGCTTCTCCTACGACCACAGCTGGTCCGGCGATTTCGACTCCTTCGTGTCGCAGCGCCCCGGCCGGTTCCAGGTGCGGGCCGTCACCGACAGCGTGCTCTGGGGCATCGAGCGCGCCGATCTCTATCGGCTTTACGACCGCATCCCGGCCATGGAGCGCTTCGGCCGCCTCATTCTGGAGGAGCTCATCGCCGGACGCGCCACCCGCGAGATCGAACAGCTGGCCCTTTCCGCCGAGGAGCGCTACCGCCGCCTGTTGAACCGCAGTCCGCACCTGCTGCAACTGGTGGCGCAGAAGGACATCGCCTCCTACCTGGGCATGACGCCCGAGACCTTCAGCCGCCTGCGGGCGAAGGTGCGGTAAGCGTTCTTGATATGGATCAAGTGCCCGCCCTTGGGCACCCGGGTAGTTTCGCACCACGATGCCGACCCTGGACACCCGCACCCTGATCGATGGGCTTCAACAACAGCTCCGCAGCCAATTGGCCCGCACGGACGCCCTGCTGGACCTGCCAACGGACCGCCTGCTGAAGCGCCCCGCAGCAGACCGCTGGAGCGTGATGGAGGTGGTGCAGCACATGAACCTGAGCAGCGGGCATTACTACCGCATCCTTCAGCGGCTCTATGCCAATGAGAACAACGGGCTGCGGTTCCGGTCCGTCTATGTGCCGGGCATGCTGGGCGACTACTTCGTGCGGTCGATGGCCCCGAAGCCCAATGGCGACATTCCCATGCGGATGCGGACCATGCGCATGTTCGACCCCGCACGCACCGCGTCGGTGTCTCCTGGTGATGCGCTGGCGCCCCTGCTGCGCTTCCGCGAGATGCTTCAGGGCTTCATGGGCTTGCTGGAGCGGGCGCGCACCCGCGGTCTGGAAGGGGAGAAGGTCACCAGCACACTGGGCCCCATCATCCGTTTCAAGGTCGGCGATGCCTTTCGCTTCCCGATCGCTCACCAAGAGCGGCACTTCCTGCAGATAGACCGCACCCTGGAACGCGTGTAGGACAAAGAGCCTGTGCGGGATCTACGCATTCGGCTCTGTGCGCGTCCTTGGCGTCCGTCGTGTATCAGACCACGCTTCGTTGTGGAAACGGTCGCTCAGCTCCGGTTCCGCGCCTCGTCCGATCGCATTGTAGGGACACCCCTTAGCTCCTGTATTTCGCCATCATGAGCAAGACATGCATCGGTGCGAAGAATGGTCCTGTTCAATGCACGCGCTCGCCGTTCACGAATGTGGCCACGACCTTCGCTTTCCGCAAGCCTTCGGGTCCGCTGTTGGTCAGGTCGCGGTCCACTACGGTGAGGTCGGCGCGCTTGCCCACCTCGATGGTGCCGAGGTCCTTTTCCGTGAAGGTGGCCAGCGCGTTCCAGATGGTCATGCCACGCAGCGCCTCCAACGGGCTCAGCGCGTTCTCGGGGTGATAGCCGCCCTCGGGCCAGCCATCGGCCGCCTGACGCAGCACCGCACTGCGGTAGGTCTGCAGCGGGTCGATGCCTTCCACCGGGAAGTCGGTGCCCAGGGCCAACAGGCCCAGCGTGTTCAGCAGGTCCTTGTAGGCGTAGGCGTGGGTGATGCGCTCGGGCCCCAGTCGTTCATCGGCCCAGGGTCCGTCGCTGGTGGCGTGCGTGGGCTGCACGCTGGGGATGATGCTGTACTTGGCGAACAGCGGACGGTCGGGTGGTGACACCACCTGGGCATGCTCGATGCGCCAGCGCAGGTCGTTGGTGCCGCCCAGCACCTCGGCGTACACGTCCAGCAGCAGCTTGTTGGCACTGTCGCCGATGCAGTGGGTATTCATCTGGAACCCGTGTTGCTTGCACCATTGCGCCACTTCGGCGAAGTGCTCGCGGCTGGCCAATTGCAGGCCGTAGTGGTCGTGCTGATCGCTGTAGGGCGCCTTCAGCAATGCGCCACGACTGCCCAAGGCACCATCGGCATACACCTTCACACTGCGCACCCACAGGCGTTCATCGGCGATGGGGCCCGTCTTGGCAAAGTGCGCGAGGTGCTCCGGCGCATCGGCCACCATGGCGTACACGCGCATCTTCAGCACGCCTTCCTGCTGCATGCGGCGGATCAGTTCGATGGTGCCCACATCCAGACCGGCATCCACCACCATGGTGAGGCCCACGGCGAAGCAGTCGGCCTGGGCGTCGATCAGGGCCTTGCGTTTGGTGGCCTCATCGGCCTCGTCGAAGATGGTCTGGAACACGCTCACGGCATTGTCCACGAGCAATCCCGTGGGACGCCCGTCGCGCTTCACCACCAGCCCGCCCTCGATGGATGCATCGGGGTCGAGCCCCACGGCGCGCATGGCCGCTTCGTTCACCACGGCGGCATGACCATCCACCCGTTGCAGGAGCACCGGCCGGTCGGGGAACAGGGCGTTCAGCTGCGCATGATCGGGCATGGTCCTGTCCGCCCATCCGTTCTGGTCCCAGCCGCGTCCCAGTATCCAGGTCTTTTCCGGATGCGATCTCGCGTAGGCCACGGTGCGGTCCAGCACTTCCTCCCAGCTCTTGGTGCCTTGCAGGTCCACCTTCTGCTTGTTCAAACCGTAACCGAAGAAGTGGCAGTGTCCGTCGATGAAGCCCGGATACACGTGTGCATTGGCAAGGTCGACCACTTGTCCTGACTTGTACTTGTTCAATATCTGGCGTTCCGCCCCGACCTCCACGATGCGCCCGTTGCGGATGGCCATTGCCTGGTGTGTGCGCTCCTCTTCATCCAGGCTGTGGAAGTGCCCGTTGTGCAGCAACAGATCGGCCTGTTCCTGCTGGTAGGAGCAGCTGATGAGGAACAGGGAACTGACGAATAAAAGCACCCGGGAGGTTGTTCTAGGTGTCATGGGGAGATGATAAGGAGGTCCGTGGGGTGGGGCGCAGCGCCAATGCTCCCACTACCAGGAAGGGCAGGAGCGGCAGCCGATAGCGGACCAGCGCGCCGATCACTGGCGTTGTCCAACCGATCAGCAGCCCGAGCAGGAGCAGAAAGGAGGCGCACCAAAGGAACAATGGAAGGTCCGGAGGTGCGTGCCGCCTGCGCATTGCGATGATGATCACCAGGGCCAGCACGAACGCTCCCTCCAACGCAGCCATTGTTCCCATTGCTCCATGCCCGACCATCAGTAGCGGGGAAAGAAAGCTCATGTAGAGCGCATGAGGCGCGGTCAGCAGCAGGCTTTCCCAGCTGCCGTCCAATGCCGGTGGTTCAACCATGCTGCCCGCCTTGACCTCGCGTGCCATGTTCAGGAAGTCCGTCTGCCGACGCGACAGGATCTCCGGCACGTTCAACGAGGTGTTCTGACCGATCACCAGCAACGCAACGAGGAGCAAACCATGTATCACGGCGAACCAGCTCCAAACGTGCTTCCGGCGACCTTGGCTGAGCCACCAGGTGAGTGCGCCCGGCAGCAGGCTCAGAAGCACGTAACTCTTGACCAGGAGCATCACCGCAATGCCCGCGAATAGAGCCATCGCCCGCCGCGCCGGTGCCGTGTTCGGTCCAGAGCAGAAGCCCCACAGCGCTGCTCCAAGCCCTGCCACCAGCAGATTCTCCTTCAGCGCACCGCTGGACCACAAGACAACGGTGGGCAGTAGGAAGACACCCGCAAAAAGCACCTGTACACCCTGCGGCGCCAGCCTGATCAGTGCGCGATACAACAGGACGCTGCCCCAGGTGGCGACGCCCGCAGCCAACACCACGTGCACCGCGAAATGCCCGAAGGAGAACAGCCCGAGCAATGCGTTGTAGCGGATCATGGTATGCGCGTCGTTGTAAAAGCCCGTCTCGAACGCACGGTACCAGTTGTTCATGTGCTGGTAGTACCGCGCGTCGAACGCGGGGGTGTCGCTCCCGGCGCCAAGCAACATGCGCACAAAGTCGGCCGGGGCACCGGGCAGGGCATGGTACATCACCATGCCATCATCGAAGTACTTTAACAGATCGGCTGATGCGCGGTCGGGGTAGATGTAGGTGTAGATGGCCCAGAGGGTAACACCGGCCCCCACCTTCAACAGGAACAGCAACGACACGCGCCGCACACCAAGCCCTTCCACCGCCACTCCTTGCCAGCGGCCAAGTAGGAAGAGGATAAGGGCTGCGTAGCCCGCCGCCAGGAGCACTCCTGCCATGCCGCCAAGGTAGAGCGACACGGTCGCTCATGGGGGCGATAGCGATGCAACCTCCCGGAGGTACCTTTGCGCCTCACCATGTCCACCACCACCGTCAACCCCGACACCGCGCCCGCCGGCGTGGATACCGCCCGCAAGCTCGGCCTGCTGCCGGAAGAGTTCGATCGCATCAAGCAGATCCTCGGCCGACAGCCCAACTTCACGGAGCTCAGCATCTTCAGTGCCATGTGGAGCGAGCACTGCTCCTACAAGAACTCCATCGTTCAACTGAAGACCCTGCCGCGCTCAGGCCCCAAGCTCCTGGCCGAAGCCGGTCAGGAGAACGCAGGCCTGGTGGACATTGGTGATGGCTGGGCCTGTGCCTTCAAGATCGAGAGCCATAACCACCCAAGCGCCATCGAGCCCTATCAGGGTGCGGCCACAGGGGTGGGTGGCATCAACCGCGACATCTTCACCATGGGCGCGCGCCCCATCGCACAGCTCAACAGCCTCCGCTTCGGCGATATCAGCAGCGAAGCGCGCAGCCGCTGGCACATGCGCGGCGTGGTGAAGGGCATAGGTGACTATGGCAATGCCTTCGGGGTTCCGGTGCTCGGCGGTGAGGTCTATTTCGACCCCTGCTACACCACCAACCCGCTGGTGAACGCCATGAGCGTGGGCATCGTGCGCACCGATCGTGTGATCAGCGCCACCAGCCATGGTGAAGGAAACCCCGTGTTCATCGTGGGCAGCAGCACCGGCAAGGACGGCATCCACGGCGCCTCCTTCGCCAGCAAGGACATCACCGAGACCAGCATGGACGACCTACCGGCGGTGCAGGTGGGCGACCCCTTCATGGAGAAGTTGCTCCTGGAGGCCTCGCTCGAGCTCGCGCAGACCGATGCCATCATCGGCATGCAGGACATGGGCGCCG
>CAYZBO010000127.1:0-5529 GCA_964476665.1 uncultured Chryseobacterium sp.
AGGTCGGGGAGGGCCTGGGCTTCGTGGCCGAGGGCGATGTGCGATTCAGCGCGGCGTAGCAAGGCGTGAACGTCCGTGGCATCGAGGTTGAGGCTGCGTTCCAGGTCGGCCAGCGCACCGCTGTGGTCGCCGGTCTGCTGGCGGTTCACGGCGCGGTAGTACCACGTGCGAGGATCGTCGGGCGAGGCGGTGGCGGCTGCCGTGAAGGCGCGTTCGGCCGTGGTGTGGTCGGCCTTACGCAGGGCGCTCATGCCGGCGAGCATGTCGGCATTGCCTTCCTGGGCAAACGCAGGCATCGCCAGCGCAGCGGAGAGGAGCAGGGCGGATGTTCTCATGCGCGGCGTTGTACGCGATCCGGTGCCGAATGTTCGCATCGGGCGGTGGATAAGTCGGGCGAACAGCACCTGCCGCTCCTTGGTACCGCCGGTAGCTTTGGTCCCGCATTGCCGCATCCATGTTGTTCAACAGCGAAGCCATTCACGAGGAATTGGGCATCCTCATCCTGCGCGTCACTGCCGGTGGTACCATGCTCTGGCAACACGGCTGGCCCAAACTGACGCACTTCGCCGATCGCATGGATTCCTTCGCGGATCCCTTCGGCCTGGGGAGCACCCTGTCGCTGGTGCTCATCGTCTTCGCCGAGGTGTTCTGCTCAGCGCTGGTGGTCCTTGGCTTGTGGACACGTGCAGCGCTCATCCCGCTGATCATCGGCATGGCGGTCATCGTCTTCATGGTGAAGGGCGATGCCGCCTTCAAGGAGAAGGAGCTCGCATTGGTCTACCTCTTCGCCTTCGTTGCATTGCTGTTCACCGGCAGCGGACGCTTCTCCATCGACCGCATCTCGTTCCGTTGATCAGCGCAGGCGCGACAGCCCGCCGTCCACACCGATCACCTGCCCGCTTATCCAGCCCGCGTCGGGCTCCAGGAGGAACGCGCCCATCGCAGCGATGTCCGCCACGGCCCCGGCACGCTTCAAAGGGTGACGGTCACCAGCTGCCTTCATCTTCTCCGGGGTGTTCATCAAGCGCCCGGCCAGCGGAGTATCGGTAAGGCTGGGAGCTATGCAATTGACCCGTACGGTGGGTGCCCATTCGGCGGCGAGACTCCGCGCGAGGCCTTCCACACCGGCTTTGGCGGTGGCCACCGAGGCATGGAACGGCATGCCCTGTCCCACGGCAACCGTGCTGAACAGCAGCAGCGACGAGCCGGGCACGCGCTTCAAGCGGTCGGCGGTGGCCTGTGCCGCGCGGAACGCACCCACGAGGTTCACCTCAAGTGCTGCCCGCAGCTCCTCCACGCGGATGCTGCGGAAGGGCTTCAGGTCGATGCTGCCCGGGCAATACGCCACCCCGCTCAGTGCTTCCGGCAGGCGTTCCACCGGCAGGCCATCGGTCACCACATCGGTGTGCAGGTGCTCAACTGCGCCAGCAGGGCCTTCGCTGGTGCGCGAGACCGTGATCACCGGGTGTCCTTGTGCGATGAGGCGTTCGGCGATGCCACGGCCGATGCCACGACCAGCGCCGATGATGAGGTATGGGGCTGAGCTCATGGCGGAACAACGGCCAACACCCCGGCGCTGTTCACCAGTCGCTGGCAGCAGAGGTGCGGTACCGTTCGGCCGGCAGTGAACGGCGTAGCAGCCGGTCCATGCTGCCCCATTGCTCGCGGCGCACCCCGAACACCAAGCGTTCTCCAGTGGTGCGCACGAACTGCAGGGGCGCCAGTCTTTCGCCGCCGGGGCTGCCCAGTTGTACCCGCTGCAGGTCGGCCCATGCGAAGGGCACCGCCAGGGTCTCCAAGCGGTCCTTCAAGCGCACCAACAGCCCGCCTGGGCGTACCTCCAGGCTGCAGAAGTGCCGGTCTTCGAGCCGATCGATCCGCGCCAGGATGGAAGCTGGCGCATCGAGCAGTTGAAAGCGGTACGAGCCTGTGCCGCCCCGACGAACCCCTTCCCAGAAACCGTAAGGCCTGCCGCAGATGCCTTCCACCACGCGCCGCACACGGGGGTCGTTGTAGCTGATGTTGAATAGCTCCATCCTCCGATGAACAGCGTGCGTGTGCCGTTGTTCAGGCTTACTTGCCGGTGACCGTATCTTCGTTCCGCGTCACGAGGGCGCCTTGCTCATTCACCCCTTACAAAACTCGACGAACATGCTGGACAATCTGCTTCCCCTGCTTAAGGACAAGGTCGGCGCCGATCTGATGAACAAGGTGGGCCTCGACGCCTCCAAGACCGATGGCGCCCTCAACGCCGCATCCTCCACTGTCACCGAGCTGCTCGGTGGCAAGGGCATCGACATGAGCACTGTGCTGAACCTCTTCTCCAAGGACTCCAACACCCCGGGCGCCAATGACCTGTTGGGCCAACTGGGCCAGAACTACCTGGGCAAGCTCACCGGTCAGGTGGGCCTCGATGCGGCCAAGGCCAACAGTGTGAAGGACCTGGTGATGCCCGTGCTCACCAACCTGCTCAGCGACAAGATCGGTGGCAATGCCGGCGCGCTCCAAGGTATGCTCGGCAACCTCGGCGGTGGCGGTGACCTTGCCGATATGGCCAAGGGCATGCTGGGCAAGCTCTTCAAATAGAAGGCCACAATGATCGCGTGTGGAAGGGGCTTCGCGGCCCCTTCTTCGTTGGTGCAGGTGCCCTTCGGCGTGGTTCCTGCATGGGTCTCCATCACGACCACTTCGCCCTACTTTTGAAGCCACCATCATGAGCTCCATCACCGACTTCCAGTCCACCATCGCAGCGGGCAATACCTTCAAAGGCGACAGCATCCTCCTGGGCGGCGCGCTGATGGATGGCGAAGTGCCGGCCGGCTGCCAGGTGCGCGTGCCCTTGCGCACCATGAACCGACATGGCCTTATCTGCGGCGCAACCGGTAGTGGCAAGACCAAGACCCTGCAGATCCTGGCAGAGCAGCTTTCAATGAAAGGTGTGCCTTCGTTGCTCATGGACGTGAAGGGCGACCTCAGCGGCATTGCGGCGCCGGGCACCAGCAACGAGAAGATCGAAGCACGCCATACCAAGGTGGGCGAGCCCTACACCCCGCAGGGCGCCCCGGTGGAACTGCTGAGCCTCAGCAACGAGCCCGGCGCCCGCTTGCGTGCCACGGTCAGCGAGTTCGGCCCCGTGCTGCTGGGCCGCATCCTGGAACTGAACGATACGCAGCAGAGCGTGCTCGCCCTGGTGTTCAAGTACTGCGACGACAACGGCCTGCCGCTGCTCGACCTGAAGGACCTGCGCCGTATCCTGCAGTTCGTGACCAACGAGGGAAAGGCCGAGATCCAGAAGCACTATGGTTCGGTGAGCGGTGCCACGGTGAACATCATCCTGCGCAAGCTCATCGAGATTGAGCAGCAGGGTGCCGAGGAATTCTTCGGCGAACGCTCCTTCGATGTGAACGACCTGCTAGCCACACGCGATGGCAAGGGCGTGGTGCACATCGTGCGCCTCACCGACATCCAGGACAAGCCGCGCCTCTTCAGCACCTTCATGCTCTGCCTGCTGGCCGAGATCTACAGCACACTGCCCGAAGTGGGCGACCCCGAAAAGCCCAAGCTGGCGCTCTTCATCGACGAGGCCCACCTCATTTTCAGCACCGCCTCGAAGGCGCTCCTGGAGCAGATCGAGACGATCATCAAGCTGATCCGCTCCAAGGGGGTGGGGGTCTACTTCTGCACCCAGGACCCCGGCGACGTGCCCGAAGGCGTGCTCGGCCAGCTCGGCCTCAAGGTGCAGCACGCGTTGCGCGCCTTCACGGCCAAGGACCGCACCACCATCAGGAAGACCGCGCAGAACTACCCCATCACGCCTTTCTACAACGTGGAGGAGCTGATCACCTCCCTCGGCATCGGCGAAGCGCTCGTTACCGCGCTCAGCGAGAAAGGTACGCCCACGCCACTGGCCCATACGCTGCTCCGCGCACCCGCCAGCCGCATGGACATCCTCAGCCCGTTGGAGATCGACGGCCTCATCGCCCGTTCCGAATTGGTGCGCAAGTACAATGAGGAGATCGATCGCGAGAGCGCCTTCGAACTGCTGGAGAAGCGCATGCAGGACACCCGGGAAGCAGAGGAAGACCCTGCTGCTCCGACCCCTCGCAAGGAGAGCACCCGACCGGCGCCCAAGGAAGTGAGTACTCTGGAGAAGATGAGCAAGAACACCATGGTGCGTCAGGTGGGCAATACCGTGGTCCGCGAACTGGCCCGCGGCCTGCTCGGCGTGCTGGGATTGAAGACCACCACGCGCCGCCGCCGATGAGGTCCGCCTGGCCCATATTGGCGCTGATGCTGGGCTGTGGCGTGCCAGCCCACAACGATCCCCACGTTGAGGAGCCCGGAGCGTCCACACCCTTGGGCGACTGGCAGGGCGCGCACGTGGTGTTCTACAACGTGGAGAACCTCTTCGACACGAAGGACGATGCCACCACCAACGACCAGGACTTCCTGCCCGGCGGTGATCTGGAATGGACCGAGGAACGCTACCGACACAAGCTGGAGCAGCTCTCCAATGCCATTTCCTGGGCTGGAGAAGGGCCGCCCCTGTTGGTCGGGCTGGCAGAGGTGGAGAATGGATCCGTAGTAAGTGACCTCGCACGCACCGGCACGCTCGCCCAAGCACCCTACACGGTGGTCCACTTCGATTCGCCCGATGAGCGCGGCATCGACGTGGCCCTGCTGGTGGACCGTGACCGTGCCCGGGTGCGGAGCGAAGAAGCCCTTGCCGTGGACCTGCCAGGAGACGCCACCCGCGACGTGCTCTACGCTACGCTGGACGTGGACGGCCCGCAGGACCTGCACGTCTTTGTGGCCCATTGGCCCAGCCGCCGTGAGGGTCAGCGCGAAAGCGAACCCAAGCGCATGGCCGCTGCCCGGGTGGTGCGCGAACGTGTGAACGACCTCCTCGAAAAGGACGCTCAGGCCCTCGTGCTCATCATGGGCGACCTCAACGACCACCCCACCGACCGCAGCGTCCAGGAGGGTCTTGGTGCAGCCTGCGATCCGGCGGATGATGCCGATCTCTATGCCCTGATGTGCATGGATCGCCAGCCCGGTGAGGGCAGCCACCAGTATCGGGGTGAATGGGCCTACCTGGACCAGTTCATCGTGAGCAAGGCGTTGCTGCCGCACTGCCGCGAGGCCCGTGCCCTCACCGATCAACGCCTCCTGTTCCGTCACCCCAAGTTCGGCCCATCGCCGGACAAGACCTACAGCGGCGGCCATTACAAGGGCGGCTTCAGCGATCACCTGCCGGTGGTGGTGGGGTTGGAGTGAGGGAATGAATGCTTGGTCGTAGGGATCGGTATTGAAGGCCGCCCGTGTTGGGTCTGCCGAAGGGTAACACGGCCGCCGGTCCACTACCACCGCAAAAGGTGAGACCGATACAACTTTGCCCAGAACCCTCGGTGAGCCCGCCGGGGGGAGGCATGGTCATCACACCCGTCCCCCCTTGATCTCCTGCACCACCGCCGGATCCAACAGGGTGCTCGTATCCCCCAAGCTCCCCAACTCGCCTGCCTGCCGGTC
>CAYZBO010000128.1:0-5361 GCA_964476665.1 uncultured Chryseobacterium sp.
CCTTCCTCGCGGCCAAGATCACCTTCATGAACGAGATCGCGAACTTCTGCGAGGCCGTGGGTGCCGACGTGGACAAGGTGCGCATCGGCATCGGTACCGACAGCCGCATCGGCAAGCGCTTCCTCTTTCCCGGCATCGGTTATGGTGGCAGCTGCTTCCCCAAGGATGTGCAGGCCCTCGCCAAGAGCGGCAAGGAGGCCGGCTACGAGTTCCAGATCATCAAGGCCGTAATGGAGGTGAACGAGGAACAGAAGACCTCCATCATCCCCAAGGTCAAGGATACCTTCGGCAACGATCTCAAGGGCCGCCACTTCGCCCTGTGGGGACTGGCCTTCAAGCCCGACACGGACGACATCCGCGAGGCGCCCGCTCTGTATGTGATCGATGCCCTGGTGGCCGCTGGGGCCACGGTCACCGCCTTCGATCCGGAGGCCATGGAGAACGTGAAGAAGCTCATGGGCGATAAGATCACCTTCGCCAAGGACGAGTATGAAGCGCTGAGAGGGGCTGACGCCTTGATCATCGCCACCGAATGGGCCTTGTTCCGCACGCCCGACTTCGACAAGGTGGGCAGCCTGCTGAAGGAGAAGCTCATCTTCGATGGTCGCAACCTCTACGACCTCGATGAGATGAAACGCCTGGGCTTCGGCTATGTGAGCGTGGGCCGCGATCGGGTGAACGTGAAGGCCACGGCCAACGCCTGAGCACCATGGCAAAGCAGAAAGAACGGGTCCTGATCACCGGTGCCGCCGGCTTCCTTGGTTCCCACTTGTGCGATCGCTTCCTGAAGGAGGGCTACCATGTCATCGGCATGGACAACCTCATCACCGGGAGGCTGAAGAACCTCGAACACCTCTTCAAGCTGGAGGATTTCGAGTTCTACCACCACGACGTGTCCAAGTTCGTGTACGTGCCCGGAGAGCTGAAGTACATCCTGCATTTCGCCTCCCCCGCGAGCCCCATCGACTATCTGAAGATCCCCATCCAGACCTTGAAGGTGGGCAGCCTGGGCACGCACAACCTGCTGGGCCTGGCCAAGGCCAAGAAGGCGCGCATCCTGGTGGCCAGCACCAGCGAGGTCTACGGCGACCCACAGGTGCATCCGCAGACCGAGGAATATTGGGGTCATGTGAACCCCATCGGACCACGCGGCGTGTACGACGAAGCCAAGCGCTTCCAGGAGGCCATCACCATGGCCTACCACACCTACCACGGGCTGGAGACGCGTATTGTGCGCATCTTCAATACCTACGGTCCCCGGATGCGCCTCAACGACGGCCGGGTGCTGCCCGCCTTCATCGGCCAGGCGCTCCGTGGTGAGGACCTTACCGTGTTCGGCGATGGCTCGCAGACCCGCAGCTTCTGCTACGTGGACGACCTCATCGAAGGCATCTACCGCCTGCTCCTGAGCGATTACGCCGGTCCGGTGAACGTGGGCAACCCCAGCGAGATCACCATCGCGCAGTTCGCCGAGGAGATCATCAAGCTCACCGGCACCACGCAGAAAGTGATCTACAAGCCGCTGCCCAAGGACGACCCCATGCAACGGCAGCCGGACATCACCCTGGCCCGCAAGCTGCTGGGCTGGGAGCCGAAGGTGAGCCGCGCCGAAGGGTTGAAGATCACCTATGATTACTTCAAGAGCCTCAGTGCTGAAGAGCTCAACGAGAAGGAGCACTTCAGCTTCGACGGATACGTGCGGAAATAGACGCCGCAGCACACTGACCATGGTCCCGGGTGAACAAGACGCCCGGGACCTTGTCTTTTCTGGCGTGTACACCTTCGGCCGCTCCGTCCAGTGATCCGCGGGGTTCGTCCGTTCCTCACAGTTCCGCACCTTCGCACCCGATGACCTCATTGCGCGTGGCCGGCGTTCCCGAGCCTTACAACTTACCCTGGCACCTGGGCCGCGAGAAGGGTCGTTTTTTGGAGGCGGGTATCGACCTGCACTGGCACACCGTTCCCGAAGGCACCGGCCGCATGTGCCAGATGCTGCGCGATGGCGAACTCGACATGGCCGTTCTGGTCACCGAAGGTGCTGTGCGCGACATCCTCCATGGGGGTCCGCACCGCATCGTGAGCGGATTTGTGGAAAGCCCCCTGCCTTGGGGCGTGCATGTACCTGCCGGTGCCGCGCTCACGAGCCTGGAGGACCTGCGTGGCATCCCGTACGCCATCAGCAGGCTGGGCAGCGGCAGCCACATCATGGCCATGCTCCATGCACGCCGCATCGGATGGCGTCCTGCACCAGGCGACCTCGTTGTGGTGCATAATATGGAGGGTGCGGCCCAGCGCATGGCCACCGGGGAGCCCCTCATCTTCCTGTGGGAGACCTATGTCACCTCGCGCTATGTGGATGCAGGCGTGATGCGGCGCGTGGACGAGGTGCGTGGCGATTGGCCGGGCTTCGTCATCGTGGCCCGAACGGGGCTGCCCCCGGAAGTGCGTCTTGCTGTGGGCCATGCGTTGGATGTCCTGCGGGCCGAAGCGGAGCGATTGGTACATGATCCACACGCCGTGGAGTTGGTGATGCAGAACGCCGGATTCCGCGATGCGTTGGCGCGGGAATGGTTGGGGCATGTACGATGGTCGGTCGCTCCACCCGCTGTAGGAGGGTTCACGCATCTCCTGAACACCCTGGCCGAGCTGTCACTGGTGCCGATGCGCTCGGAGGGACCGATCACCCTGATGGGGGAGGAGTGAGCGGGCCTTCGACCGGGTCGAACCGCGCGATAGAAGCCATATCGCACCCCTTCGGTACCTTCGCAGCCCGGTCGGGGAGATGTCTGTGGAAGGACAGGCCCACCGCTCGAGCACATGAACTTCACCGCACATCCCACAGCGGTCATTGACGAAGGCTGCACCATCGGTGCAGGTACGCGCATCTGGCACTTCAGCCACATCATGCCGGGCTGTACCATCGGCGAAGGCTGCAACATCGGCCAGAACGTGGTGGTCAGTCCGGGCGTCATCCTGGGCCGGAACGTGAAGGTGCAGAACAACGTGAGCATCTACACTGGTGTGGAGTGCGGCGATGACGTGTTCCTGGGCCCGAGCATGGTGTTCACGAACGTGATCAATCCCCGCAGTGCGGTGAACCGCCGCGAGCAGTACGCAAGGACCCGGGTGGGCCGCGGTGCCAGCATCGGTGCCAACGCCACCATCGTTTGCGGGCATGACATCGGCGAGTTCGCCTTCATTGGTGCCGGTGCCGTGGTGACCAAGGAGGTGCCGGCCTTCGCGCTGGTGGTTGGAAATCCCGCCCGCCAGACCGGCTGGATGAGCGAGTACGGCCACAAATTGACCTTCAGCGCGGCTGGTGACGCCACCTGCCCGGAAAGCGGGCAGAAGTACAAGCTGGCCGATGGGCGGGTAACACGCGTTGCTTGATCAGAAAATCAGACGATCAGATGATCAGACGATCCAATACCCCCAAGGTGAAAGCCATCCCTTGTACTGTTCGACATCGGTTGGTCGCGTACACGGCATTTCCATTCTCTCATCGTCTCATTTTCTGATCTTCTGATCGCCTTTCGCCCGATCGCCATGGCTCTCCCCACTGAACACAAGATCAAGTTCGCCGTGGTCGGCTGCGGCCACATCGGAAAGCGTCACGCGGAAATGGTGAGCCGCCACCCGGAGGGTGAGCTCGTAGCGCTGTGTGACATCCGGCCTGCCGCCGAGCTCGGCGTGGACCATCTGAAGGTTCCCGTGTTCCAGGACCTGGACACCATGCTCAAGGAGGTGCCCGGCATTGATGTGGTGAACGTCTGCACGCCCAATGGTCTGCACGCGCCCCAGAGCCTGAAGGCGCTGGAGCACCGCAAGCATGTGGTGTGCGAGAAGCCCATGGCCCTCACCAAGGCGGATTGTGAAGCGGTGATCTACAAGGCCCTGCAGGTACACCGCACCGTGTTCGGCGTGATGCAGAACCGCTACAGCCCGCCCAGCATGTGGCTGAAGGACGTGGTGGAGAACGGCACACTGGGCGAGATCCACCTGGTGCAGGTGAACTGCTACTGGAACCGGGACGACCGCTACTACAAGCCCGGCAGCTGGAAGGGCACGGCCGACCTGGACGGGGGCACGCTCTTCACCCAGTTCAGCCACTTCATCGACATCATGTACTGGCTGTTCGGCGACATCAATGACATCCAGGGCAAGTTCGCCGACTTCAACCACAAGGACCTCACCACCTTCGAGGACAGCGGGCTGGTCACCTTCCGCTTCCGCAACGGCGGGATGGGCTGTCTCAACTACAGCACCGCCGTGTGGGACCGCAACCTGGAGAGCAGCATGACCATCATCGGCTCCAAGGGTAGTGTGAAAGTGGGTGGACAGTACATGGACCAGGTGGAGTACTGCCACATCGACGGCTACACCATGCCGGAGCTGGCGCCCACGAACCCGGCCAATGATTACGGTCATTACAAGGGAAGCGCCAACAATCACGGCTACATCATCGACAATGTGGTGGACACCCTGAAGGGGCGCTCCACCTTGACCACCAATGCCCTGGAGGGCCTCAAAGTGGTGGAGATCATCGAACGCATTTACCAAAAAAGGGATGAGCAGCAGTCTGTATGACCGGCTCCTGAGCAAGGATGCCAAACTCGCCGTGATCGGCCTGGGCTATGTGGGCCTCCCGATCGCCCTGGCCTTCGCCCGCAAGATCAAGGTGGTCGGCTTCGACATCAACGAGAAGCGCGTTGAAATGATGCGCCGCGGGGAGGATCCCAGCAATGAACTGGAGGCTTCCGAGTTCGAGGGATGTGACATCCACTTCACCGCCGACCTCAATGACCTGAAGGACGTGGAGTTCTTCATCGTGGCGGTGCCCACTCCAATTGACAGCCAGAACATCCCGGACCTGGGACCGCTGCTTGGCGCCACGCGTACAGTGGGCCAGGTCCTGAAGAAGGGCGATTTCGTCGTGTACGAGAGTACCGTGTATCCAGGCTGCACCGAAGAGGATTGTGTACCCTTGCTCGAGCGATTGAGCAACCTGAAGTTCGTGGAGGACTTCAAGGTGGGTTACAGCCCCGAGCGGATCAACCCGGGCGACAAGGAGCATACGCTGGAGAGCATCGTGAAGGTGAGCAGTGGTTGCGATCCGGATAGCGCGGAGCTCATCGCCAAGGTGTATGAGCTGGTGGTGAAGGCCGGCGTACACCGCGCAGCCAGCATCAAGGTGGCCGAGGCCGCCAAGATCATCGAGAACACCCAGCGCGACGTGAACATCGCGCTGATCAACGAGCTCTCGATCATCTTCAACCGCATGGGCATCAATACCTATGATGTGCTGGAGGCCGCGGGCACCAAGTGGAACTTCCTCAAGTTCCAGCCGGGCCTGGTGGGCGG
>CAYZBO010000129.1:0-5146 GCA_964476665.1 uncultured Chryseobacterium sp.
GCTCGGTCTTGGCCACCGCTTCCTTGATCCTCTTCTCGAGCTCCTCGCAGAGCTCGGCATTGTCCTCGAGCAGTTGGCGCACCATGTCGCGTCCCTGACCAAGCTTGTTGTCCTCGTAGCTGAACCAACTGCCGGACTTCTTGATGATGCCCATTTCGACGCCCATGTCGATGATCTCGCCGGTCTTGCTGATACCCTTTCCGAACATGATGTCGAACTCGGCCTTGCGGAAGGGCGGCGCGAGCTTGTTCTTCACCACCTTCACCTTGGTCCGGTTTCCGGTGACGTTCTCCCCTTCCTTGATCTGGTTGGAGCGACGGATATCAAGACGCACACTGGCGTAGAACTTAAGTGCGTTGCCGCCCGTGGTGGTCTCCGGGTTGCCGAACATCACACCGATCTTCTCACGGAGCTGGTTGATGAAGATACAGCAGCATCCGGTCTTGCTGATGGTGCTGGTGAGCTTCCGCAACGCCTTGCTCATCAGGCGTGCCTGCATGCCCACGGCGCTGTCACCCATTTCGCCCTCGATCTCTGCACGTGGGGTGAGCGCAGCCACGGAGTCCACCACCAGCAGGTCGATCGCACCTGAACGGATCAGGTTGTCGGCGATCTCCAGGGCCTGCTCGCCATTGTCGGGCTGGCTGATCAGCAGGTTCTCGGTGTCCACACCGAGGGACTCTGCATAAAAGCGGTCGAAGGCATGTTCGGCATCGATGATGGCTGCGATGCCCCCCTTCTTTTGCGCCTCTGCGATGGCATGGATGGCCAGCGTGGTCTTACCGGACGATTCAGGGCCGTAGATCTCGATGATGCGACCCTTGGCGAAACCACCCACACCGAGCGCGAGGTCGAGGCCGATGGAACCGGTGGGGATGACCTCAACCTGTTCAATGGCATCGTCGCCCATGCGCATGATCGCGCCTTTGCCGAAGGTCTTCTCCATCTTGTCCATCGTCAGCTGGAGGGCCTTCAATTTCTCCTTGTTGATCTCCGTTGCCATGTGCTTATTGTGGTGTTGAAGTTACGCTGCAAAGGACCGCCCCACTGCCTGGGCCCAAGGTTGAACCGACCAGGCCCACGATAGGGCCACTGAGGCTCACCGACCCTTGGTCGACGAGGTTCGGCCGTCGAACTGCCGCTACCGGACCAGCCGCCGAACGTGAGGCGCCTTGACCAACAGGGAGTACCGCCACTGCTGGACGGTGATCGTCGCGACGAATGATTGACATTTTTTTCGTCAACTTGATGACGCACAAATAAGCACATCCGATCGGCGCCGACAAATTTCCCGGCAAAAAAAGTTTTGAACAGGAGGACGGACCGGGGGTTCGGGCCACCTCACCTTGACCGCAACCTAGGCTCCATCTCATTGAACAGACCAAGGGGGCATTATCGTAGATGAATGAAGTTTTTTCAAAGACGAACTTGACAAAACTTCGACCATCACCCTAAGTTCGCATCACTCTTTCTCGACGGGTCGCTCTTCAGACAGCACCAACGGACCACTGCTCGGACCGAACACCGAACAGCTCATGCGACCCCACATACCAGCCCTCCGGCAGGCGTTCACCGCGCCCAAGGTGGCCGAGACACGGCCACTCGATGTCGAACTCATCGGTCTCGCCACCCTGCTGGCGGTCATCGTGGTCGGCCACCTGTTGACCAACTGGCCTTAGTAGATCGCTCGTGGAGTCAACACACGATGCCTTTCCCCCTGAACCCTCAACTCTCGCATCATGAGAACAATGACACGACGAAGTAAGACCCTGCCATGGTTCTGCGCTATTCTATGGAGCGCTGTCGGCATGGCACAGTCAGCCCAGCTGCCACAGGCCTCAATGACCGCGCTGGAGCATGGCCATGACCATGGGCATGCGGACATCAGTGCCCTCCTGAACATCCACGATCAGGAGATCCACTTCACGGAGAACAAGGGGCAGTTCAGCTCCGGCGTGCTCTTCCGGGCGGACTTCCCCTATGGTCAGGCGGTGGCCACGCCCCAGGGCATGGTGGTAACGGCCTTCGACCCCGTGGCGGTGGACAAGCGCATCGCGGACGGCTTCGCGGTCGAGGAGGAGCAGCGCCAGGGACGTCCGGCGCGCGAGCTCACTTGGCGCCGCCGCGGCCATGCGTGGCAACTGCGCTTCGTGGGCGGCAATGCCACGGTGCGCACCGAGGGCCGCGATGCCCACCCCGAGGTAGCGAACTACTTCGTGGGCGACCGCCAGGCCACCGACGTGCGCAGCTTCCAGGAAGTGTGGTACCGTGATGTCTACCCGGGCATCGATGTGCGCTACTACCCGGCCAAGGATGGGTCGTTGGAATATGACCTGATCGTGATGCCGGGCGCTGATGCCGGGCGCATCGCCATCGCCCACGACGGCATCGGCAAGATGCGCGTGAACGAGCAGGGCGAACTGCTGATCGAGACCCTGCTGGGCGAACTGGCGCACCCGGCGCCCTACGTGTACCAGCGCATCAACGGCAAGGAGATCGCCGTGGCCAGCCGCTACGCGATCGAAGGGACGAACACCCTTCGCTTCGAGCTGGGGGCCTATGACAAGCAGCACCCGCTGGTCATCGACCCGATCGCCATGCGCTGGTCCACCTGGATCAACACCAACAGCAGCGGCGACAACCACGGCCACTGCATCTGGGTGGATCCCACCGACGGGGCCATCTACGTGGTGGCCCGCGTGGTGGGCACCACCGACCAGATCACTCCGGGAGCCTTTGACGAAACGGCCAATGGCAACCTGGAGATGATCGTGGGCAAGTACCTCGAGCCCTCCACCGTGGGCGGCAGCGGCACCCGCGTGTGGCAGACCTACATCGGCGGCGGTGGCGACGACAACCCCTACGCCATGGAACAGGGCCCGGACGGGAACCTGTACATCACCGGACAGACGAGCAGCACCAACTTCCCCCTGCTGGGTGGCAGCGCCTTCAGCGGCAGTAGCATCAACCAACAGGCCCAGAGCGGTATCGACGTCTTCGTGCTGAAGATCAATACTGCAGGCAACAGCATCAAGGCCGCCGTGGTGGGTGGCAATGGTTCGGATGACAACTACGATGTGCGCCTGGCGGCCAATGGCGACGTGTTCGTGGCCGGCAGCACCACCAGCACCAACCTATCAACGCTGAACCCCGGCAGCGGGGCCAGCAACACCAACAACGGCAGCGCCGATGTGCTGCTCTTCCGGATCAACCAGGACCTGAGCAGCCTGGTGTGGATGCGCAACTATGGCGGAAGCAGCACCGACCGCGCGAGCATCATGCTGCACAACCCTGTGAGCGGCGACCTCTTCGTGGGCGGCAACACCAGCAGCACCAACTTCCCCACGGTGAGCCCGCGGCAAAGCACCCGGGGTGGCACCAGCGCCGGCTTCATCCAGCGCCTGAACGGCACCACGGCCGCCACGGCCTGGTCCTCCTACTTCAGCAGCGATGCCAACGATGATGCCAACCTGCTGTGCATGGAGTTCAATGCCGACCGCACCCAACTCTACTTCGGTGGCGTGACCGAAGGCTTGAACAGCGCGAACATCACCAACGGGGCGTATGACACCGGGCACAATGGAAGCAACGACTTCTATGTGGCGCGGATGGACATCGACCAGAACTACCTGGGCGGCACCTACGTGGGTGGCAGCGCCAACGAGGTGAACATGATGGGCCTGAACGTGGACCAGAACAACGATGTCTACGTCTTCGGCTACTCCAACAGCACCAACTTCCCGATGAGCACGGCACCCAACGTGCCGCTGCAAAGCACCAACCAGGGCAGCAATGACAAGGTCTTCTTCAAGCTGGAGAGCGACCTCAGCGCCCTGGAGTTCAGCACCTACTACGGCGGCACGGCCGACGACTATGACCCGGTGGGCGAGCGCGGCATCAAGTTCAGCAACTGCCGTATCTACACCATCGTCACCGCCCGCAGCAACAACATCCCCCTGACGCAGGGTGCGCTCAATACGACCAAGGTGAGCGGCACCACCCGCTACGAGCCGGGTCTGGTGGTGTGGGCCAACCCGCCCGACCTGCTGGGGAACAGCATCACTTACGAGGGGGTCTCGATCTGCCCGGGCGCTACGCCTGGAAACATCACCGGCTCCCTGCCGAGCTATGTGCTCCCCACCGTGGTGCGCAACAACAGCGCTTCCAGCTACCCCTCCTTCGGCAATGCGGCCAGCTACCAGTGGCAGACCAGCACGGACAGCCTGACCTGGACCAACATTCCCGGGGCCACCGGTCAGGACCTGCCCGGCTCGCTCATCGGCCCCATCACGCAGGACACCTACCTGCGCCGGATCATCGGCGGTGATGCCTGCATCCTGGCGGGTGCTGCGGATCAGGTGGTGCGTGTGCGGATCATGAGCGTAAGCGGCACGGTGACAGATGCCACCTGCTCCGGCGGCAACGATGGCAGCATTACGGCCACAGCGGACGGTCAAGCGCCCTTCACCTTTGCCTGGAGCAATGGACAGACCGCAGCCACGGCGGTGGGCCTTGCCGCAGGTGCATACAACGTCACTGTGACCGATGCCAACGGTTGTTCGGCGGTCGGCACCTTCACGGTGGGGCAACCAAGCCCGCTGTCGGCCAACGTGAACACCACGTTGGACGCGTGCAACACGGGCACCGGCGGGGCTACGGCCAGCGGGATCGGTGGCACGCCGGGCTACGGGTACACCTGGAGCACGGGTGCCGTAGGCCCGAACCTGAACAACGTTGCTGCCGGTACCTACTCGGTCACGGTCACCGACCTCAACCAGTGCACAGCCACGGTTCCGGTCATCATCCTGGGCACGGTGCCTCCCGGCGCGAATGCCGGCAATGACATGGAGATCACCTGCGCCACGGGCGCCAGCGTTCAACTGAACGGCAGCAGCACCACGCCGGGTGTGAACTTCTCTTGGACCGGTCCCGGCATCGTTTCCGGAGCTGGCTCCGCCAGTCCCACGGTGAACGCGGCCGGCACCTACGTTCTGATGGTGACCGATCCGCAGACCGGTTGCACCAGCACCGACCAGGCAGGTGTGACCGTGAACACCACCGCGCCCGGCGCCACAGCTGGCGGCGGTACGTTCACCTGCAACAACGAGTGTGTGACCCTCAGCGGCAGCGGCAACGGCAGCTTCAG
>CAYZBO010000130.1:0-5085 GCA_964476665.1 uncultured Chryseobacterium sp.
CTATGCGGAGCCAGTGCATCTCGCGGCTGCGGCGCACCTCGTCCTTGCCCACCACGGGGATGTTGTTCTCGCTGTTGCACGCCGTCACGCAGGCGCCGCAACCGGTGCAGCTGTTGAGGTCGATGCTCAGGCCCCAGCGATGACCGACGCCTTCCACGGGATGCTCGTCCCACAGGTCGAACTCCAACACAGGCTTCTTGTCCAGGGCATTTATTACACCGTCGCCGTTCACATCCTCGTGCACCGCCAACTCGTGCGGGTGGTTGTAGGCCCGCTTGTTGCCGCCCTTGTAGGTGGCCACCGAGGTCTCCTTCACCACGCTGTGACGGTCCATGTGGGTCATGTGGGTCTGCGTGAGACCAACAGGATACGTGGCACCGGTGGGCGTGATGGTAACGTTGAGCACCTCGTAGTGCTGCGCACCGCGGGCCCAGTTGACCATCGGGTAGGCGTTGCGGCCAACCGGATTGAAGTTGCCTTCGTGGTCGGTGACACAGGCGGCCATACCCACCTTCTCGCCATTGGCGCCACGGCCATAACCGAGGGCGATGGCGATGGTGCCGGGCTTCTGACCGGGCGCGGCCACCGCCGGCAGGGTGATCTCGTTGTTACCCGCCTTCACGGTGACGAGGCTGGCCGGGGCCTGCTCGCCGAGGTACATGTTCAGACCCAGACGGGTGATGTCCGCCGGTGCCATGCACACGCAGTTGTCCCAGGTGAGCTTGGTGAGCGGATCGGGCATCTCCTGCAGCCAGGGGTTGTTGGCGTGCTGGCCGTTGCCGATGGCTTCGGTGGTGTAGAGCACCAGCTCCCATTCACCGGCGCCCGTGCTGGCGGCCTTGGCCTGTGCAACAGCAGCGTTCAGGTCGGCGGCAAGGGGTGCGGCGGGCTCAGGAAGTGCACCCATCGCCGCGGCGGTGAACACACCGTCGTGCAGGGCCTGGTGCCAGTCCATACCCACCGCGTTGGCGGTCCAGGTGTCGCGGATGAAGTCGTGGTAAGACTGCTCGCTGCCGCTCCAACGCAGCAGGCTCTCCTGCCACTGACGGGTGTCGAAGAGGTGGCGGATGGCAGGCTGCGCGAGCGCGTACTGGCCCACCTTGGGCTGGTAGTCGTTCCAGCTCTCGAGGTAGTGGTGATCGGGGCAGGTCCAGGTGCAGAGGCTGGCGGTCTCGTCCGCATAGCCGCTGAAGCTGACGCTGAGGCCCACCTTGCCCAGTCCGGCCTTGAACTCGGCGGCGTTGGCGAGGCTGTAGGCGGGATTGACACCGGCGATGAGCAGGGCGCCCACGGCACCGGCGTTCATGTCCTTCACCAGCTGGGCCACGGCGGCATCATCACCCTGCTTGAACCAGGTGTGGCCTGCGAGGTCGATGGTGCTGCCGTAGTTACCGAGCATGCTGTTGATGCTGTTCACCAGCACCTGCACACCTTCGTTGTTGCTGCCACACAGCACCACGCTGCGGCCCTTGGCGGCCACCAAAGCATCGGCGGCGGCGCTCATGGCGGCGTCCACCGTGGCGTTGCTACCTCCCACAGGGGTACCACCCACCTTCTTGGCGATGTGGTCGTGCAGGCTGATCACCGCCAGGGGCAGTTCGCTCTGCTTCATCGGCACGCGCACATCGGCGTTGGCACCGGTGAGGCTCATGCGGGCCTCGAACTGGAAGTGCTTGTTCATGGCACCGTCCGGATCGCGGCGGTTGGAATACTGCCAGCTGTGCTCGGTGGCACTGCCCCAGCTTCCCAGGAAGTCAGCATCCACGCTTACGATGACGTCAGCCTTGGTGAGGTCGTACGAGGGCATCACCCGCTTGCCGAAGCTCTTCAGGTTGGCACCGGTGATGCCGCTGTAGCTGATGGTGTCGTACTGCACATGCTCCACCGTGGGGTAGGTGGCCTTGAGGGCCTCCACCGCGCGCTTCGTGCTGGGGCTGATGATGGTGTTGGTCAGCACCACAATGCGCTTTCCGCTCTGTGCGGTGGCGGCCAGCTGGGTACGGATGGCGGTGTCAGCATCAGCCCAGGTGGCGGCGGCGCCCTTGGTCATGGGGGCCTTCAGGCGGGCGTTGTCATAGAGCGACAGCACTGAGCTGTTGATCCGCGCGTTCACCACGCCCTTGCCCACCTTGGGGTTGTGGTTGATGCCGAAGCGCGTATTGCCCTTGATGTGGATGGGGCGCCCTTCGCGGGTCTTCACCAGGATGCTGGCGAAGTCCTCCCCATCGTAGAAGGTACTGGCGTACCAGTTGGCGACGCCCGGGGTGATGTCCTCGGGCTTGTTCACGTAAGGGATGGACCTGATGACCGGGGTCTCGCAGGCGGCCAGGGTGGCGGCGCCCAGGGAGAAGCCCAGGAACTTCAGGAAATCGCGGCGGCCGGTGCTGGCGCCTTGGAAGTTCCGGTCGCCCAGGACCTGATCGATGGCCAGGTCCGTGGGGAACTCGTTCTCCCTACCCTTGATGACTTCAGGTGCCTGATGCAGGTCCCCGAGGTCCGTCCAGTATCGCTTGGTGCTCGACATGCGCAGCGCGGTGTTCTTAGTAGTGACACTTGGCGCATTCCCAGCCGCCAAGTTCCTTCACAGTGATCTTGTCGTCCTCCAGGTAGTTCTTCAGCTCCCGCTCACCGAGCTTGGAGTCGTGCAGGCGCTTCATGGTCTCATCGTAGTAGCCATTGCCCGCCATCTTCACTTCCTTCTGGTTGTGGCAGTCGATGCACCAGCCCATGGTGAGGGGCGCCCACTGCTCGGCCACGTCCATTTTCTCCTCGACCGGGCCGTGGCACTCCTGGCATTCGATCTTGCCCACGGCCACGTGCTGGGCGTGGTTGAAGTAGGCATGGTCGGGCAGGTTGTGCACCTTCACCCACTTCACAGGTTCCTCGTTGCCGGTGTACTTCTTGGTGGCCGGATCCCATCCCACGGCGGCATAGATCTTGGCGATCTCCTTGGTGCCTTCCGGGCTGCGGCCTTCCTCCACTGCCGTGTGGCAGTTCATGCAGATGTTGGTGCTGGGGATGCCGGCGTGCTTGCTCTTTTCCACGCTGCTGTGGCAATACTGGCAGTCGATGGCCAGGTTGCCCGCCTCCACTTTTCCGGCGTGCAGCGTGTGGTTGAAGAGGATCGGCTGCTCCGGCTTGTAATGCTCCACCTCGTCGCCGCCGTAGACCCCGATCACCCAGGCTGCGTCCCATAGCTTCAGGACGATGAAGACCACGACGAACAGGCCGATGATGCTGGCGAAGGCCTTGTTGTTCCAGGCCCACTGGCGGATGGTGCCCATGGTGCCCAGCTCAGGTTCCGGCTGGCGACCTTCGGCCTGTGCCACGGCCTGCGAGAGGCCTTTGCGCACACCACTGAGGCTCATGGCCACCACGAGGAACAGCAGACCGAGCACCAGGAACCATGGCCAGGCCGGACCAGCGTCCGTGGGACCTGTGGGGGGAGCCTCCGCCACTGCGCCGCCTTTGGGTGCAGGCGGCGTGTAGTTGTCAGCGTAGTACAGGATGGCGTCGATCTCCTCGTCGGTGACGGCCTGGGCGGTCATCGGGCTCTTGTTCCACTGGTTGAAGAGGTCGTTCGCGTAAGCGTTGCCGGTCTTCAGGTACTCGGAGCTGTTCTTGATCCACGCGTAAATGTCACCCTTACCCTCCCACCGGGCGCGCGAACCTTTCAAGGCCGGACCGGTGAGGTCCTTGTCAGGCTTGTGACAGGAACCGCAGTTCCCTTTGAACAGCTTCTCGCCCTTGTCATACAAGGCCTGGTCGGCAGGTTGGGCCTGCGCGGTGGTGAAGACCAGGGTCAGGATGAGCGCAAAGGCGGCGTGGAGAAGCCCGGTGGAACGTTTGGAAATCCTTGCTACAAGCGGCATTCCGAGCAGTTTTGAAGGGACGGAGGGTCCCGTGGACCGGCGGCAAAAATACACGGCACATCGATCGCGTTGCAGGCAGATGACCTGCTTGCCACGCGGGTGTCACTATTTAGAACCAGTCTAAAGAATGGCGTGCGTCCGAATGCGCGTGCCTCGACCAGCGAAAGACCCCGTTCCGGCCTACTTTTGGCAGCGTCCGGATATGCGTTCGTCCCTCCTACTTCCCCTGCTCTACTGGGCTTGCGGCACGCTCCAGGCACAGGATGCTCCGCCGGTTCGCGTGTTCGAGCCCCACGCACCTGCGCCAGCCACGCCCCAAGGGCCCGGCAGCGTCACCTACCACGTGGACCCTGCCGTGCAGCGCACCATGGACCGCTTCGTAGAAGTGAAGCACGAGCTGAAGGGCTACCGGGTGCAGATCTTCCTGGGCGACCGACGCACAGCGGAGGATACCAAGCGCAGCTTTCTGCTGAAGTATCCCGATACCCCGGCCTACCTGAGCTGGCTGGCGCCCAACTTCAGGCTGCGCGTGGGTGACCTGCGCACCCGCTTGGAGGCGGAGCATCTCCTGCACGAACTGAAGGCACTCTACCCCGGCAGCTACATCGTGCCGGACGCCATCGAGCCGCCGCGCATACCGTAGGGCACCGGGATCGGTCCACTTGCATCGTGCTTCCATGCCTTGGTCGGCATCGGCAGTGTGACCTTCGGATACAACAACGTCAGTTCCACCCAGCAAAAAAGCCGCCCCACCTGCGTGGAACGGCCTTTCAGCGTTGGTTCAGATCGTGTGATCAGTCCGCGAGGGTCCGTTTCACTTCCACCATCTCGAAGGCCTCGATGGTGTCGCCGTTCTTGATGTCGTTGAAGTTCTTGATGGAGAGGCCGCACTCGTAACCGTGGGTGACCTCCTTCACATCGTCCTTGAAACGCTTGAGTTCGTTGAGGTCGCCGGTGTAGACCACGATGCCATCGCGGATGAGGCGCACCTTGTTCTTGCGTTCGATCTTGCCATCGAGCACGTAACAGCCGGCCACGGTGCCCACCTTGCTGATGCGGAAGGTCTCGCGCACCTCGGCGGTACCGGTGACCTTCTCCACCTCCTTGGGCGCAAGCATGCCTTCCATGGCCTGCTTGATCTCTTCGATGGCGCTGTAGATGATGGAGTAGAAGCGGATGTCGATCTCCTCGGTCTCGGCCAGCTTGCGGGCGC
>CAYZBO010000131.1:0-5012 GCA_964476665.1 uncultured Chryseobacterium sp.
GCAACGAGGAGACCTCCAGCTTCGTCCGCTGGACCGGCGGGGACCATACCGAGGGTTGCGGGGCGCTGGTGAGCGTGGGTGAGCATGAGTTGGTGGAGGACCCGCCTCTCTTCCACCCCAACCCGGCTGGGGATAGGATCGTGATAGAGCCTGCCCGGCGTAAGCCAGGTGCTTGGGTGCGTCTGACCGATGCCACAGGACGGACCGTATACCAAGGCCCCCTGGCAAATGACGGCGTGTTGGACGTGCAGGCGTTACGGCCCGGTCCCTATTTGGTTCATATGCATCACCGAGCGAACGCAGTTCCGGAGGTCCAGCGCCTGCTGATCGTTCGATGACGTACCCATGAACACGAAAGCGGCCCGGGCAACCCCGAGCCGCTTCCCCTGCCGCTTGTACGGCCATCCGTGTGCTACGCGGTCGCGTGCTCCTCGCTGAGGATCTGCCGCGCACGGTCCAGGATGCGCGTATCGTCCAGCGCCACGATGCCCCCGTCGGGACCCTTCTCCAGGTGTACGCCCATGGGCCTGCCCGCCGCATGGCCATAGCCCCCGAAGTAGTTCCACACGGTCTCCACGTTCAGGTCCAACTCCCGCGCAATGCGATGGATGCTCCCATCCGGCAGTTGGTCCTTGATCCGCCGTAGCTCATTGAAGGTGATGTTCATGATGGGAAGGTTTGGTTGAAGCGTGCCTTAAAACTACACCACCAACGAGCGGATCCCAAATCGATCCGGCACGGTGTTCGCTATGGCGGTTATCTTTCGCAGCATGTGGCGCACCGCTCTCCCGGTCCTGCTTGGGCTCTGCGCCGCACCGGCCGCGCGGGCACAGCAATACGACCTGCGCAACTTCAGCCTGGAGCAGGGCCTTCCCAGTGCGAGCGTCAATGCCTTGTGCGAGGATGCCGACGGTTTCCTGTGGGTGGCCACCGAGAACGGCATCGCCCGTGGACAAGGCTCGCGCTTCGAGGCCTATGAAAGCGACAGTGCGGCGCCCGGCAAGCGTGCCACAGCGCTGCTCGCCACCCAGGACCGCAACGGCAACAACCTGCTGTGGGTGGGCTTCCACAACGGCAGCTTGGGGCGTTGGACGCAGGGGCGCTACACCGCATGGCGCACCGCCACACCCTTGCCCGCGTTCCCCGTGCGACGCATCCTTCCGGGTGGCGGCAACATGCTGTGGATGGCCAGCCGCGGCGGCGGTGTGTGGTGCGTGGACACCATTACCGGTGTGTTGGACGAACGGATCGCTGGACTGCCGAGCCTGCGCATCAACCAGCTCGCGCGGCACCCCGATGGCACCTTCCTCGCGGCGCTGGACAGCGGCCTGTACCGGTGGACCACATCACGTTGGGAACCGGTGGAGCTGCGCGGTGAACTCCGCGGCCGTCGGGTGCTGAGCATCTGGTGCGATAGCCTGGGTACACTGCTGGGCACCAGCGAAGGCTACGTGGAGCTCGATGCACAGCTGAAGCCGCTGCCACCTGCGGAACGGTTCGCAGGTTTCCAGCCGCTCACCCTGCCCCATCCGGTGGTGCTCAGTGTGCTGCGCACTGCGGAGGGCGCGCTCTGGCTGGGCACACCAGCGGGCCTCGTCCACATCACCAAGCGGGGTGGTGTGCCCACGCTCACCACCATGGCCGAGGCCAATGGGCTGGGGCACGACCTGGTGCGCTGCCTGCACCGCGACCGCAGCGGTGGCATCTGGGCCGGAACGGGCTTCGGCGGCATCAGCAAGTTCACCAGCGATGCCTTCCGCTACGTCACCGAGCGCGATGGGTTGGGCTCACGCATCGTCAGCGCCATCCACCGCAGTCCCGAGGGCCTGCTCTGGTTCGCTACGCAAGGCGGCGGCATCAGCAGGTTCGATGGGCGCACGATGCAGCGCTTGGGCCGGGCCGAAGGACTGCCGTCGCTCTTCATCACCTGTCTGGGTGAGGATGCCCAGGGCTACCTGCTGGCGGGCACCACCATGCATGGGCTGCATCGCTGGCGCGGTGACCGCTTCGAGCCCGTGGAAGTGCCCGGTACCCGCATGCCGCTCCGCATCAACCGCATCGCCCTGGCACCGGATGGCAGCCTCCACATCGCCACCGACCAAGGAGCGCACCGGCTCGCCAACAATGCCTGGACCAGGATCCCATTGCCAGTGCGGAACATCACGGCGCTGCACGTTGACCCTTCCACCGTCTGCTTCGCCACGGACAGCGGGGCCTTCGCCGCCACCACGAACAGCGTGCCACACCTGCTGCCCGCACCGCGCATCGCCTATAACGCCGTGGTGCGCGACAGCAAGGGCGGCGTATGGCTGGGCAGCGAGGAGCAGGGGCTCTTCCGCGTGGTGGGAACCGAGGTGAGCCGCTACGGAAGGGCACAGGGACTGGAGAGCGATGCCGTGGAGGCCGTGTTGCTCGATGCGTACGAGAACCTGTGGCTGGGCACCAAGCGCGGCGTGCATTACGTGGAGCTGGATGTCCTTCAAGAGCAGGTGATCGACATCACCGCCTACGGGCCGGAGGACGGCTTCATCGGCATCGAAAGCCTGCCGGGCGCGGTGCTGCTCGATGGGGACAGCAGTCTCTGGTTCGGCACGGTGCGCGGCGCCATCCGATACGACCCCCGCGCGGTGATCGACGATCCGCAGGAACCCGCCACGCACCTGCTGGACATGCAACTGTTCTACGAGCGGCCCGACTGGAGCCCGTGGTGCAAGGGCAAGCTGGGCAATGGGCTGCCGCAGGAACTGGAACTGCCCCATGACAAGAACCACCTCACCTTCGTCTTCACCGGCATTTCGCTGGCCTACCCGGAGAAGGTCCGCTACCGCTGGATGCTGGAGGGCTACGATCAGGATTGGTCGCCGATCACGGCCACGCAGCGCGTCACCTACAGCAGCATCCCACCGGGCGACTACACCTTCAAGGTCATGGCCCGCAACGCCAGCGGCATCTGGAACGAGGAGCCGGTGAGCTACCGCTTCAGCATCGCGCCACCCTTCTGGCAGACCAACACCTTCCGCATCAGCGGCGGCGTATCGCTGCTGCTGGCCTTCTTCGGCTTCGTGCGGGTGCGCGAACGCAACCTGCGCCGCGACCGCGAGCGCCTGGAGCGCACCGTGGCCCAGCGCACCAACGAACTCGCCACCGAGAAGGACCGCAGCGATCAACTGCTGCTCAACATCCTGCCCGCGAGCACCGCCGAGGAGCTCAAGCAGAAAGGCAGTGCCCAAGCGCGGCGCTACGAGCACTGCACGGTGCTCTTCAGCGATTTCAAAGGCTTCTCCAGCTTCAGCAGTCGGATGGACAGCGATACGTTGGTGGCCGAGCTGGACCATTACTTCCGGCTGTTCGACCAGCTGTGCGAGCGGCATGGCCTGGAGAAGATCAAGACCATCGGCGATGCCTACATGTGCGCGGCGGGATTGCCAGAGCCGAGCAGCTCGCACGCGCTGGATGCGTTGCTGATGGGCCTGGGCATGCTCGATGGCGTGGAGCGCAGCAACGCGGAACGCCGCAGCAAGGGCCTCCAGGAATGGCCCATCCGCATCGGGCTGCACAGTGGTCCGGTGGTGGCCGGCGTGGTGGGTGAACGCAAGTTCGCCTACGACATCTGGGGCGATACGGTGAACGTGGCCAGTCGCATGGAGAGCAACGGGGAGGCCGGCATGCTCAATATCAGTGGACCGGTGTACGCTCAGGTGATGGAGTTCATCCAAGTGCGTCCACGTGGCCCCATCAAGGTGAAGGGCAAGGGCGAGGTACAGATGTATTTCGTGGAACGCCTGCGACCGGAGTACAGCGCGGACGAGCGCGGCTACCACGCCAATGCCGCCCTGCTCGATCGCTCCGGACGCAAGGGCTGACCCTCCAACACCCGCTCTCAACGCCCACGCTCCATGGCCTCCGGACCACCGTCGGGGCAGCGCCGCGCGCAATACCGCAGGGTCAGCAACAAGGCAAGGAGCAGCGCGGTGAAGAGGAGGATGCGGGCCATGGTCGGTGCGGAGTTGGTGTTCCAACGGAATGCATGGACCGCACGGTGGTAACGTCCGGACTGACGGCCGTCATTCCGGGATACGGCGACACCCGTCCCATCTTTGCAGGCACCGAGGGGCTGTAGCTCAGCTGGCCAGAGCGCGTCGTTCGCAATGACGAGGTCGTGGGTTCGACTCCCATCAGCTCCACTGAATAAGACAACGCCGCCCGATGCTTCTGGAGGAAGCAGGGCGGCGTTGATGCTTGCTATCGGTGCTCAGCTCAACCCCGTGATCCTTCCCTCCGCATCGATGTCCATGCCTTCGCTGGCGGGAACTTCGGGCAGGCCGGGCATGCGCATGATCTCGCCGCAGATGGGCACCACGAAACCTGCGCCGGCGCTGATCTCGATGTCGCGCACGGTGATGCGGAAGCCGGTGGGCGCGGCGCGCAGGGCCACGTTGTCGCTGAAGCTGTACTGTGTTTTGGCCATGCACACCGGCACGCCGTTCAGGCCCAGCTTGTCAATGCGACGCAGGGCCGTTTCCGCATCGTTGTTGTAGTCCACCCCATCGGCGCGGTAGATCTCGCGGGCAATGGTGGCGATCTTCTCCTTGATGGACAGCGAAAGGTCATACAGCGGCTTGAAGTCGCTCTTGCCTTCGTCCACCACGCGCAGCACGGCTTGGGCGAGGTCGGTCATGCCCTCGCCGCCTTTGGCGAAGCCTTGTGCCAGCACCGCTTCGGCGCCGCGCTCCGCGCAGTAGGCCTTGATCAGGTCGATCTCTTCCTGCGTGTCCGTGGGGAAGTGGTTGATGGCCACCACGGCCTTCACGCCGAACTTGGACACGTTCTCGATGTGGCGGCCCAGGTTGGCGAGGCCGACCTTCAGCTTGTCGGGCGCGGCATTGTTCACCTCCTTCACGTCCACGCCTCCGTGGTAGCGCAGCGCACGCACCGTGGCCACGATCACCGCGGCGCTGGGCTTCAGGCCCGCCGCGCGGCACTTGATGTCGAAGAACTTTTCGGCGCCCAGG
>CAYZBO010000132.1:0-3104 GCA_964476665.1 uncultured Chryseobacterium sp.
AGATCGAGAGCGGCAAGGCCGACAAGGCGGACAACGTGCTGAAGATGGCCCCGCATACCAGCGACGAGGTCTGCGCCGATGCCTGGAGCCATGCCTATGGCCGCGAGAAGGCCGCCTTCCCCTCAAGCGTGAACCGCGACTGGAAGTACTGGCCCACGGTGAGCCGCGTGGACAATGCCTACGGCGACCGCAACCTGGTGTGCACCTGCCCGCCCATCGAGGAATACGCCACGGCCGAGGCCTGATCCTTTACCGATCGCAGCACCCCCGGTCCGCCACACGGCTGGCCGGGGGTGTTCGTTCACGGATACTGGGCGGCAATGCGGTACTTTCGCGCTCCTACCATGCTCCGCGAACGCTCCTTCCTGACCGCCGCCCTTCTTGCCGTATCCTCAACAGCCGCCTTGCTCGCGCAGGACAAGGCCCTCCCCTGCCTGCTCAGCGCGGACTTCGAGGCAGGCCTGCCTGCAGGCTGGAACATCGGGGCGCCCGTTGAAGTGGTGGGCGGCGCAGGTGCCACAACGGATGCCTGGCGGGTGGCCAACGCCAGTGAAGCCAATGCCAACGGCTATTTCCCGGTGCCCGACCAGCCCTTCAACGGGCGCTTCGTGATGGCCAACGACGATGCGCCACCCTGCGATTGCTCCATGGGCACCGTGGCGCTCACAAGTCCGGCGATGGACCTTACCTCGGTGACCGGCGCGGCGCTGCAGTTCCGGGTCTTCCATGACGGCAACTTCGGCGGTGGCCCGGCACTGGTGGAGGCCGGCACAGATGGCAGCACCTGGACGCGGGTGGATAGCATCCCCTCTGTGATCGGAGCCTGGCAACACCGCTTCGTTGATCTGAGCGGATATGATGGTTCGACCAGCGTGCAGCTGCGCTTCAGTTGGAGCGACAACGGACAATGGGCCAGCGGTATCGCGCTGGATGATATCTGTGTGCGCGGTCGCTTGAACGATGACCTCACCCTGGCGGAAGCCTTCCTGAATGACCCGGAGCCATCGCCGTTCAACACGAATGTGCGCAGCCTTCGCTACACGGATATTCCACTGCAGCAAACCGAAGCACTGACGGTGGCAGCACGCGTTCGCAACAGCGGACGTAACATGGCGCGTCAAGTAGGGGTGCGCGTCAACATCACACAGAACGGCGTCCCCGTTGGGCCGTTCACCACGGCCGTACTGGACAGTCTGCCTCCCGGTGAAGAGACCGTGTTGCGCGTTTCCACGGGCTGGACGCCCACCGCAGCAGGCGAGCTGCTGATCAGCTACACCGCTGAAGCACAGGCGGCGGATGAGGACGTATTGGACAACAGCGCACAAGCCACCATGCGCATCACCGGTCCGGGATGGGCGGATGGCTATGGAGCGATGGGCTCGGCCACAGGCCAGTTGCAGGGTGCTGTCGGGGGAGAAGGCGTCTTCGTCATCCTTGCACGTGCCGAGCTGCTCCAGGAGGAACGGATACCCACGGGCATCACCGCCTTGCTTGGTGGCGCCACTACGGAGGGCACCACGGTCCGGGCACTGGTGCTGGATGCCAACCTGAGCTTCCTGGACAGCAGCGCTCGGCGCACGCTGACGGCGGAGGACATTCAACGCATCGCTTCCGGAGAGCCCTTGTTCTTCCCGCTCCAAGGCACCTCATCCCTGGGCGGTGATGTGTATTTCGGCATCCAGAGCCTGCGTGAAGGGGACCGCTTGGAGGTGGGCTGTGCCGGCCTGGCGCCCGTGGGTGCAGCCTTGACCATGCAGGGTATCTTCCTGGACGTGGACCACCTCACTGTATCGCCCGCCCTGCGCCTGCACTTCGAGCAGGTCGGTGTGGGTATCGTCCCACAGGCATCGCCAGGTGTTGGCTTTCACCTTCGCCTGGTCCAGGGCAGATTGGAACTGGAACGTGCGGATGCGAGCGGCCCTGGCATCGTGCGTATCAGCGATGCACTCGGACGTGTGCTCTTGGAGCGTACCATCGTCGCTGGGCAGGACCGGGTTATCATTCCCCTGGGCCCGACATGGACCGGCGTTCTCGTGGTGGAGCTCCGAACGGCGCAAAGCCATAGCGCTCAGCGGATAGCAGTGGGTGGGGAGCGTTAGGTGCCAAAGAATGGCAGCGCTTCTGCCGGGGGCTGGGGATCACCTTTTATCCACCAGCGAACCGAATGTCCCAACTTCCTTCTTAACTTCGGCACTCCTGTTCAAGCAAACAAATCAGCGAACAATGAACAAACGCTACACTCTAGTTATGATGGCTGCGGCCATCGCCGGATCGGGCATGGCACAACAAGTGGTCAAGCCGATCCGTTTGGAAAAGGCTGGCGCCGAGGTGAGCCGTCCTGCCAACACCATGAACCTCGGTGCCCAGCGCGATGTGGTCTTCTCCGAGGACTTCGCCAACGGCATCGACGGTAACAACGGTTTCGGCTCCTGGGAAGTGACCGGACCGAACGCTGCGATCTGGCGCTGGTCCACGACCGGTCCCGTGGGTGCGTTCTCCGCCCCCACTCAGCGCATCAACTCTCCCACCGCGTCGAACGGCTTCATGATGTTCAATGGCGACTCCGCCAACACGGACTTCAATGCCGATCCTCCGGTGATCGTGGGTGCTCCTGTTGAATGGGACGCCGCACTGGAGAGCCCGGTGCTCGATCTGAGCGCTTCGCCCTTCGTGGAGATCGTCTTCACCCACCGCTTCCGCTGGTGCTGCCAGGCGACCTCGCCGCACGCCCTGCAATTGAGCCTGGACGGTGGTGCCACCTGGCCCATCAGCTACACGATCAATGGTGTGTTCAACGCCAATGACGACAACAACTCGGCCCAGATCCGCCAGAACATTTCCAACGACATCGCCGGCAACGCCAGCAACGTGAAGTTCCGCTTCCAGCACAACCCCACGGCTTCGCACTACCACTGGCAGATCGATGACGTGCAGATCGTGGAGCTGTTCCCGAACAACCTCACGATGAACGATGGCTACACGACCCAGACCGGCACCGGCGAGGAATATGGCCGCATGCCCTACCCCCAGCTGCAGGAGACCATTCTCATGGGCGGTACCATCACCAACTCCGGTAGCGATGAGCAGACCAACGTGGTGATCAA
>CAYZBO010000132.1:3204-4992 GCA_964476665.1 uncultured Chryseobacterium sp.
ACGGTGAGCCTGCTGGACACGGCCGATGTGTTCCTGGACATCGTGACCAACCCCATCGCCGAGAGCGTTGCCTACGACCTCACCGAGGCTGACCTCGCTGCCGGTCGCGTGCGCGTGTTGTTCGACAGCCCCGTGAACCTGAGCCCCAACGCCTACTACGCTGCTGTCACCCTGTACAGCAACAACAACGCGGGCCGCATTCGCATCCTCGATGATGCCACGGTACCCCAGCCGAACGCCATGACGCTGATCTACATCCCCGGCGACCAGGTCTACACCAACGGTAACGGCACCTCGATCCGCATGCTCCTCTCCAACTCGGTGGCCGTGAACGAGAACGAGGCGCTGGAGGGAGTGACCATGTTCCCGAACCCGACCAACGGCATCGTGAACGTTCGTACCAGCAACAGCGGCACCCACAATGTGGAAGTGACCAATGTCCTGGGCGCAGTGGTGGGTCAGACCAGCTTCGCCGGTAGCACGACCCTCGACCTTTCGGAACTCTCCAAGGGCGTGTACATGGTGCGTGTCTTCAACGAGGCAGGCAGCATGGTGGAGCGCATCACCATCGAGTGATCGTACATCGAACGCATGAAAAGGCCCCGGCGCTGCCGGGGCCTTTTTCATTGCCGCCCTCTGTGCAGCGTGCCCGTGTTCACATTATATTCGTCGCACAATCCCTCATCGCATGAAGCACGTATACTCCGCACTCCTGTTGCTGGCGCCACTGGCCGCCGATGCACAGCTCCAACAAGCCCGGTTCCAGGACGCTCCCCGGCTGGATGGTCACGCCAAGGGCATCAGCTATTACTCGGAGACCTTCGATGAAAGTCTGAACGGCTGGTCGGCCGAGACGACCGTGGGTGTGGTCGATTGGAAATGGACCAACAGCGGCCCCGGCCCCACCTCCTCCACCTACCCCGTGCCGCCCCTGGCCACGAGCACACCCAGCGGCTGGGCCATCATCGATGACGATTTCGACGGTGTGGGTGGCCAATCCACCGACGCCTCCCTGATCTCCCCTCCCATCGACCTGTCCGCCGCACCGGCCAACCTGCGGGTGCGCTTCGAGCAGTACTTCCAGGAATTCCAGGCCGAAGCCTGTTTCGTGGGTGTGAGCACGGACGATGGCACCACCTGGGACGAGGTGGAGATCAATGCCGGTGTGGGTCGCGAAGGCCGTCCGAACCCCGAAGTGATCGAGGTGAACATTTCCGAGTGGGTGGCGGCCAATCCCTCGTTCGTCAAGCTGCGTTTCCGCTACACCTCCACGTGGGACTACGGCTGGCAGGTGGACAATATCAGCATCGTTGAGCAGTTCCAGTACGACCTAATCGCCATGAGCTCCTTCCTGTCCCACACCGGCACAGGCGAGGAGTACCACCGCATCCCCGCCAGCCAGCTGAACCCCACCATGCTCGTTGGAGGTGAGGTAAAGAACGACGGTTCGCTCGACCAGACGGGAGTTCTGGCCAACATGAGCGTACGCGATGCATCGGATGCAGAAGCCTTCAGCGCCAGCAGCTCCCTGGGTACGATCCCTGCCAACACCTCCGTCTTCATGGAGGAGTTCGCCACGGTGCCCGCCCTGGCCAATGGCCTCTACAACGCAACCTTCTCGGTCACCAGCGACCAGAACGCGAGCGATGCGGACCTGGGTAACAATGAAGTGCTTCGTGCCTTCGAAGTGATCGATTCGCGCTATGGCATCGATGGCATCGGCATCCACCCCGGCGGAGCGACCATCGGCTCGCTGGGCAGCAACTCGTTCGCAGACGCAGAGGATGG
>CAYZBO010000133.1:0-4839 GCA_964476665.1 uncultured Chryseobacterium sp.
GGAACCACCACCTTCACCGAGCGACTGGTGATCCAGCCGTAAGGACGAACGCATCATTCAAGGGAACGCCCCGGGTCGAAAGGCTCGGGGCGTTCTGCGTTGAGGCTCAGCACCCAGCGCACATGAGCGCTACGAGCGACGGTCCATTGGCCGCGTTGTGCAGCTGTTCGACGTCGCTACGGACCGTGCACGGCAAGCATCAACATCGGCTCTGAAGGCCATCCCGAACGGCTCGTCCACCTGGAGCCATCTCAAAATGATCCTTCGGGCTGTGCAGGGGCCTTATGCAGCCATCCTTCGTTGCTCAACCCTTACAGAGCGTCCAGCTATGCGCGGGCCTGCCTGGCCGGTAGGCAGGTTTCGCGTCTCGGCTGGCCGCAAAATTCCTCCGGCTCGCTCCCGAGGCCTCGGGACAAAAACCATTTTGAGACGGCTTCTGCAGTGATCACCAGAGCAATGGTCATCTTCAGCCTTGTTGATGCTGCCAAGGATGAGCCAGGGCTGAGCGGCGGCGCTTCAACTCCTTCGCCGGAACCGCCACCATATCGCTCCTGCGCATAGCATGGCGATAACGGCAAGCCACCACGCTGTATGTGATCGAGGTATTTGCACCGGCTCCACATCGCCCACCAGCACCAGCCCGGCCCAGTAATAAGGAAGTGCGAGTTCTTCGTCGGCATTGGCGAGATGATCCAACTTCGCCTTGCGCAGGGCCATGTGCTTGGGCAGTCCGTCCGCCAGCAGTTCGTAGAACCGGGTGATGATGGCCGAGCTCACCTGTTCATCGATGTTCCAGAGCGACATCACCAGGCTGGGACAGCCCGCATAGGCGAAGCTGTAACCCAGGGAGCGCACCCCCTCGCCATCGCTGCGCCCCGCGCCGGTGCGGCAGGCGGTGAGCACGGCCAGTTGCGCGCGCAGGTCCAGTTCATAGATCTCGTAGGCGTGCAGATAACCATCCGCATCGGGATCCACACCCGCACCATCCTTGCTCAGCACCAGGCGCGAGTACATCGGGTCCGTGGCGTTCATTTCGGCATGTGTCCCGAGGTGCAGGATGCCGAAGCGCCCGGCATCGTGGCGGAAGCCTCGCTCGGTGGCATCGGCGCCCAGCAGCAGGTGTGCGCGCATCACACCGCCAAGGTCCTCGGCGGTGCGCAGGGCGAAGGGTTGGCGCACATGTCCCAGGAAGTTGTGGTCCACCTGTGCACTATCCTTCACCAGGGCGAGGTAGCGTTGCTTCACCTCATCGGTGAACCCCGGCGCGAGGGCCAGGGCACCGCTGGCACGTTCCCGGGCCAGCTGCGCGAACTGCACCGCAGTGGTGGCGCTCAGCAGGTAGGCGATCGCATGCCGCTGGACCAGCAGGTGCCGTTTGAAGTCGGTCGCCGTTGCAGGCGCGGTCAACAAGGTTTCGAAGTTCAACAAGTGGAGCGCACCATCGGGGATGATGAGCAGTTCCTCACCCGACAACTGAGGTGCCAGGGGGGCGAACACCTGTTGGTACAAGGTGTGTGCTTGATCGAGGTGGTCGTTCGTGCGCCGCTCCGCGATGGCGGCGTTCAGCGTGCTCACACGGTGTGGCAGATCATCGATCCGCAGTTGGACGAGCTGCTCACCGGTATCGTTCATCACCAAGGCGTAAAGGGCCTGCGACGTGGCGGCATAAGCCACCAGCGCCCGGCCGGGTGACAACAGACGTCTGCGCACATCCATCAAGCCAATGGCCGCTTCGCCATAGCGCATGGCGAAATACACCGGATGATCGCGTTGGAGCCGTTCGAGCAGGTCCGCATAGGCACGCTCTTCGTCCATCATCCGTTGGGGGCTGGTGGTGTTCGCGTTCAGCGCGGCGATCAGCTCCTGCTCTCGGGCGGCGAGCGAGTCGGGTAGTCCGGCGAAACGCATCCCCTTGAAGGCGCCCAAACGGGCCTTGAGCAAGGTGGAACGCCCGGCCTCCGACATGGCGAGGAAGCGTGCGCAGGCCGCCTGCATGCCCAGCTGTTCGCGGGAGGCGTAAGCGAGGTCGATGGCCAGGTCGAACAGTCGTTCCTGCGCGGCCACCAACAACAACTTGGAGGCCTCGTCCTCCACGGCGGCCTTGTTGCGCGCCAGTGCCGTGATGGCGAGGTCGATGTCCGCCTGCCATTGCTGCCATTGTTCCGCCGAAGGTTGCGCACCCGCCAACGCATGCGCGCAGCGGACCTTCCAGTACAGCGCGTCAGGCAGCAGGTGGGGCTCGTGGAACGCCTTGGGCAGGGTGCTGCTTCGGAGGGCGCGGATGCGGTCGTCCAGGATGCGCAGGGCTTCCCGGGCATGCCCGGCGGCGGCGGGGATGTCGCCTTGGAAGAACGCCGCCTCCGCCCGGAGCACATCCATCTGGGCCACCTTGTAGTGGCTGCTGTCATAGAGGCGGACCAACAGCGAACGTGCGCGTCCGAGGTCTTCGATGGCGTCGCCCCAGCGGGCTTGTGCCATGCGCAGCCGTGCCCGTCCCTGCAGCGTGCGCACCAGGTTCTGATCGGTGGCCTCGTCGAGCACCACCCTGCCGGCGGTCATGCTCAGGGTGTACAGCGAGTCCGCTGAAGCATGCCGATGCTGGCGTGCCATCACGTCGCCGAGCTTGGAGGATGCACGGACGTATTCCTCACTGTGGCGGCCGAACTTCCGCTCGCAGGCCACCACGTAGTCGCCCAGCATTTCCCGGGCCTTGTCCAGGTTCCCCGCGTTCAATTCAATGTCGGCGATGCGTTCCTTCACGGCGATCAGCTGCGGGTCGTCCGGCTGGAGCACCCCACTTCGGTCCTTCCATGCCCGGTCGAGCAGGATGCGCGCACGACCATCATCACCGGACTGGAAGTACACGGTGGCGAGGTTCAGGTAGGTGCGGGAGCGGTTCACGATGGCCTCGTCGCGGATGAAGCGGTCCTGCGTGGTGGAGATGATGCGGTCGCTGTACCGGAGGCTCTGCTGGTAGTCGTTCTTGGCGCGGGTGAGATCGCCGGCGTTCTGCCAGAGCACGCCCAGGTTGCCGTAGGCGCTCACCTTGCGCGCGAGGACCGCCTCACTGTCGCCGTCCCCAAGCTTGTCCAATGCCCGGCGGTAGTAGCGCTCCGCCTCGCGGATATGTCCCAGATGCCAGTGGGCCGAACCGGCGGCGGTGTACGATTCAGCCCATTGGGTGACCGGTACGTCCACGCCGTTCTCGTATTGTTCGATCGCGGCCAGTGCCCACTGCAAGGTCCTGCGGTGATCACCCAGCACACCGTGGTCGAAGGCCAGGTATTGGCGTGCCCGACCCCGCATGGCGCGGGAGATGGCCGGATCGCGGTCCGCCACGGCCACGGCCATGGAGTCCACGCGGGCACATTGCTTCAGCTCGCCCACTTCGTAATAGGTCCAGCTCAGGTCGAAGAGCGCTTCCAACTCGTGCGCGGCCTTGCCCCGGGCCTGCACCTTGGTCAGGATGCCCTCCGCGGCGGCGGTGCCGGCAGCGGCGCCCTTCAGCTTGCGGTGCGCGTAGCCGTACTTGTAGAGGTAACGATGCAGCGAATCAGCCCATGTGGTCCCTACGGACTCCTTCACCTGCAGGTCCACTTCGCGCACCAGGTCGGCATGGCGCTCCTGTTCGTACAATGTGCTGATGAGCGCATGTCGCTTGGCGAGGCGATCCTCCTGCGCGAACAACGGTAGTGCCCACAGGGCCAGCAAGGCCCCCAGGAGGACCCGCGGCTTCATGGTGCGAGGCGTTGCTTGATGCGGCGTACGCGCTCCCCGTACACCGGGTCGTCGTCCAAGGGCATGGCCAGTGCTTCGCTCGTGGCGCCGGTGCGGATGCGTGCCAGGAAGAGGTACCACCGGGCCCGATCGCGGAAGGCGGAAGCCTCCTCGGCGGCCACCCCTTCCAGCATCGGAAGCGCTTCAACCGCGCGGCCTTCGTTGAGCCATGCGCTGGCGATGTAGAAGCGCAGCGTATCGTTCATGGGTTCCTTCTGCAACAGCGGCGACCATTTGGCCCGTGCTTCGGCGTACTTGCCTTCCTTGTAGGACACCATCGCATCCGCGAAGACGGGGTCGCTCGTCAGGCCCATGGCCACGGGCAGCCCGGGGTCAGGGCGGAAGTGCTCGGCGTAGAGCTGTTCGTTCACCGGGGTGCGTGCCAACCACCACGCCGCAGCCGCGAGGATCACCGCCACCATGGCGGCATAGCGCCAGAGCTTGGTCCAGTGTCCGCCCCCGGTCGGAGCGGCCTGTGCCCGACCGACCTGCTGAAGGGTGCGCAGGAAGCCACCCAGTTCCACTGCGTGGATGTGGTCGCGCTGCAGATCCACCTCCCGGCGCAGCTCGGCGTCCGCAGCCATGCGCTCCTCAAAGGAGGCCCGTTCCTTCGAGCTCATGCGATCAAGCACGTATGACTCGATGGTCTCGAAGGTGTTGCGGTCCAAAGCGCCCTTGCTCATTTGCTGTACTGGTCTTCACCGGTGATGCTCTTGCGGAAAGCGCGGAGCTTCATCATGCAGCGGTATTTGATGGTGCGGATGCTCTCTTCATTGACCCCGAGCTCGGTGGCGATGGCCGCAAGGTCCTTGCGCTCGAAATAGAACCGGTCCAGCACGGTGCGGCATTTCTCATCCAGGGTGTCATAGACAGCGCGTAACCGGGCCAGGCGCTCCTCCACGCCATCGTCCAGTTCGACCTCCTGTTCCAGCTGCCGTTCATCGTGCACCACGCGCATGTGCTTGTGTGCTGCTGACCGGACATGGTCCAGCCACTTGTTGCGGGCCACGCGGTACAAGAAGGCCCCCGGCTCGGTGTCCGGGAGAAGTGTATTCTCCCTGG
>CAYZBO010000134.1:0-4461 GCA_964476665.1 uncultured Chryseobacterium sp.
GTCGTTATCAGAAGCGGAAGTGGCTGAACGCCTTGTTCGCTTCGGCCATCTTGTGCACCTCTTCCTTCTTCTTGAAGGCGGCGCCCTCCTCCTTGCTGGCAGCGAGGATCTCGTTGGCCAGCTTCACCGCCATGCTGCGCTCGTTGCGGCCCCGGGCATAACCGATGAGCCACTTCATGGCCAGGCTACGCTTGCGCTCCTCACGCACCGATTGCGGGATCTGGAAGTTGGCACCACCCACACGGCGGGTGCGCACCTCCACTTGGGGGGTTACGTTCTGCAGGGCCTTGCGGAACACCTCCAGACCGTCCTCACCGCTCTTCTCGGCTACGATGTCGATGGCGTTGTAGAAGATGTCGAACGACTTGCTCTTCTTGCCGTCGTACATCAGGTTGTTCACGAACTTGGTCACGTGCACATCACCGAACTTGGGGTCCGGCAGGATGGTGTGCTTTACGGTCTTCTTGCGCATGGCTTAGTTCCTTCTGCGGTCGGTTCGAGCTACGAGGAGAACTACTTCTTCTTGGCGGGGGCAGCTCCGGGCTTCGGACGCTTGGTGCCGTACTTGCTGCGGCGCTGGTTGCGGCCTTCCACGCCCGAGGTATCGAGCACCCCACGCACGATGTGGTACTTCACGCCGGGCAGGTCCTTCACACGACCACCGCGCACGAGCACGATGCTGTGTTCCTGGAGATTGTGACCTTCACCGCCGATGTAAGCGATCACTTCGTAACCGTTCACCAGGCGCACCTTGGCCACCTTGCGAAGGGCCGAGTTCGGCTTCTTCGGGGTGGTGGTATACACCTTGGTGCAGACCCCACGACGCTGCGGGCAGCGCGAAAGGGCAACGGATTTGCTCTTGTACTCAGGGTTCTCGCGGCCCTTACGGATGAGCTGTTGGATCGTTGGCATGAGCTCCTATCTCTTGGCTTTCAGGTGTTTCCGCACACTCCTTGGCGAAAACGGGCTGCGAAGGTAGGCAGATCCACCTTATCAACGATCCCTGGGGGATGAAAAATCCAGCTGCCCCACCCCCTGACCGCCCTTCGGTCCGATCATGCCCGACGCATCATCAACCATCTCATCATTGACGATCAGCGACTTACAACACCAACCACAGCACTCCACCACCCCTACCTGAACACCCCCTTACCGCTACCGACCACCTGTGATCAATTCCCGATCCGTATCTTTGTTCAGATCATTTGATCCGATAATGGACCTCGGGACCATCACCTACTACTCCATCGATCCGCGGATGTTGAACCTGCTGGCCACCATCCACCATCGCCTGGGCGAGGTGCATGCCCGCCATTTGCAGCACAGCCCCCCGGAGCTGTCCACGGCGTACCGGGTCAGTGCCGTGCACGCCAACATGGCCATCGAGGGCGGTATGCTCGACCACCTGCCCGTGGCCCGGCTCATCGACCGGCCCGCCAGCGCCAGTGGACCGGCCGACCAGGAAGTGGTGAACACGCACCGCACCCTGGACCACCTGCCCGAGCTGGACCCCTTCACCGCGCACGACCTGCGCCAGGCCCACGCCCTGCTGATGCATGGCCTTGCGTTGGATGCCGGCCACTTCCGCACCGGCCCCATGGACGTGCTCTACGGCGACCCGGAGCCCCTTCGCGTGGCCAGCGCACACGACCTGCCCGCCGTGGTGCAGGACCTCCTGCGGTATGCCGAGGAGGACGATTTCCCACCGCTGATCACCAGCTGTGTACTGCATTTCGGCCTCATCTACCTGCGCCCCTTCACCGCCGGCAATGGACGCCTGGCCCGCCTGTGGCAGCGCAGCATGCTCATGCGCCTGTGGCCCGTGTTCGCCTACCTACCCTTCGAAGCCTTCATCCACCGGGCCGAACCCGCATACCATGCCGCTTTGGAGTATGCTGACCGACGCGGCGATTGTGGCGGCTTCATCAATTACCTGCTGGAGCGCATCGATGAGGCATTGGCCGAAGTGCTGGACAAGCCCGATCCCGTGCGTTCACCAATGGACCGGTTGCAGCTGTTCCTGCAACAGCGTGGCACACGGCCTTTCCGCCGCAAGGACTACTTGCACTTCTACCCCGAGCTAAGCACGGCGACGGCTACGCGGGACCTGATGGAAGCGAGCAGCACAGGGCGATTGGAGAAGAGCGGCGCGGTGCGCACGGCGGTGTACAGGGCCAGCTGACCAACACGGTACTGCGCCGGTGGATAACTCGATGGCCCCGCCCCGCCCCCATTGCGGCTACCTTTGGCGCCCCCATGAAGTACCTGGACGGCCTCAATCCAGCCCAGCGCGCAGCGGCCGAGCACACCGATGGACCCACCATGGTCATTGCCGGTGCGGGCAGTGGCAAGACCAAGGTGCTCACCGTCCGCATCGCCCACCTGATGGCCGCCAAGGGCGTGGACCCCTACCGCATCCTGGCCCTCACCTTCACCAACAAGGCGGCCAAGGAAATGAAGGAACGCATCGCGGGCATCGTGGGGCGCAGCGAGGCGGCCGGGCTTTGGATGGGCACCTTCCACAGCATCTTCAGCCGCATCCTGCGTGCCGAGGCGGACAAGCTGGGCTATCCGAAGGACTTCACGATCTACGACACGGACGACAGCCGCAGCGTGATCAAGGGCATCCTGAAGGAGTGGCAGCTGGACGACAAGCTCTACAAGCCCAACCAGGTCCACGGCCGCATCAGCATCGCCAAGAACAACCTCATCGGTCCGCTGGAATACCTGGCCAACGCCGAACTGATGGCCGGCGACGCCAGCGTGGGGCGCGAACGGATGGGAGAGCTCTACAAGGCCTACGCGGAGAAGTGCTTCCGCGCCGGCGCCATGGACTTCGACGACCTGCTCTTCAACACGGCCCTGCTCTTCCGCGACCATCCGGAGGCCATGCTGAAGTACCAACAGCGCTTCCAATACCTGCTGGTGGACGAGTACCAGGACACCAACCTGGTGCAGTACAACATCGTGAAGACGCTGGCCGCGCGGCACGAGAACCTCACCGTGGTGGGCGACGACAGCCAGAGCATCTACGCCTTCCGCGGCGCCAACATCCAGAACATCCTCAACTTCCGCAGCGACTATCCGGACCACGCGCTCTTCAAGCTGGAACAGAACTACCGCTCCACCAAGACCATCGTGGGCGCCGCCAATTCACTCATCGAGAAGAACAAGGACCAGATCAAGAAGACCATCTGGACCGCCAATGCGGACGGCGAACGCATCCGCGTGCACCGCGCCCTGAGCGACAATGAAGAGGGTGCCTATGTGGCGCACAGCATCTTCGAGACCAAGATGCAGGAGCAGGTGGCCAACAAGGGCTTCGCCATCCTCTATCGCACCAACGCACAGAGCCGCAGCATGGAGGAAGCGCTGCGCAAGCTCAACATCCCCTACCGCATCTTCGGGGGCCTCAGCTTCTACCAGCGCAAGGAGATCAAGGATCTCATCAGTTACTTCCGCCTGGTGTGCAACCCCAACGATGAGGAGGCCCTGAAGCGCGTGATCAACTACCCCACCCGCGGCATCGGTGCCACCACGGTGGACAAGCTGCTGGTTGCGGGCGCAGCGCACCAACTGAGCATCTGGGACCTGCTCACCCAGCGCTCCGAGCTGGTGGATGTGCATGGCGGCACCCGCAAGGCCCTCGCGGACTTCGTGCTGATGATCCAGGGCTTCCAGGCCATGCTCAACAGCCACTCCGCTGCGGTGCTCGGTGAGGAGATCGCCCGCCGCACCGGCATCCTCAAGGATCTCTTCGCGGACAAGACCCCGGAGGGCGTGAGCCGCTACGAGAACATCCAGGAACTGCTGGCCGGTATGAAGGAGTTCAGCGAACGCGATGCGGAAGGCGCCGATGTTCCCCGCACCCTGAGCGACTTCCTGATCGACGTGGCCCTGCTCACCGATGCGGACAACGACGACCCGAACGACAACGATCGGGTGAGCCTGATGACCATCCACAGCGCGAAGGGCCTGGAGTTCCCGCATGTGCACATCGTGGGCTTGGAGGAGGACCTCTTCCCCAACCTGATGGCCGTGCAGACCCGCGCTGATCTGGAGGAGGAACGCCGCCTGTTCTATGTGGCGCTGACCCGCGCGGAGAAGCGCTGCACCCTGAGCTATGCGATGAGCCGCTACAAGTGGGGCAACCTCACGGCCAGCGAACCCAGCCGCTTCATTGACGAGATCGATCCGAAGTACCTGGAGATGCCGTCGAGCGGCCAGCGTTCCGCGGGCTTCGCACAGCAGGCGGCACCGCGCGGCACACCGCCTTGGGCGCAGCGCCCCCGCACGGTGGACACCCCCGCCGAGGAGCGCGGCAGCAAACCCGTGTACGGTCGCGAGAAGCGCGCGCCCCTGCCCCCACCGGAGCGCCGCACAGCCGCACCGGAACCCGCGCCCATGGCCCGCAACCTCAAGCGCATCAGCCCCAGCGGCACGCCTACCGAGGCCACCCGC
>CAYZBO010000135.1:0-4418 GCA_964476665.1 uncultured Chryseobacterium sp.
GATGGCACCACCACCTGGGAATGGCAGGTGAGCAGTCCCATCAACACCTATAACCTCATCCCCTACATCGGCAAATACGCCCATTGGAACGAGGCGTACGCCGGTGTCGATGGCCCGCTCCAGTGCGACTACTGGGTGCTCGCGAGCAATGAGGCCAAAGCACGGGAACAGTTCAAGCAGGTGCCCGATATGCTGCGTTGCTTCGAGGAATGGCTGGGCCCCTACCCCTTCTACCGGGATGGCTACAAGCTGGTGGAGGCCCCGCACCTGGGCATGGAACACCAGAGCGCGATCGCCTACGGCAACGGCTTTGTGAACGGCTACCGCGGCACCGACCTGAGCGGCACGGGGCATGGCCTGGAGTGGGACTACATCATCATCCACGAGAGCGGGCACGAGTGGTTCGGCAATAGCATCACCACGGCCGACATCGCCGACATGTGGGTGCACGAGGGCTTCACCGACTACACCGAGACCATCTTCACCGAGTGCCAGCAGGGGCCCGATGCCGCACAGGAGTATCTCATCGGACTGCGCAGGAACATCCGCAACGACAAGCCCATCATCGGTCCTTATGGAGTGAACGAAGAGGGTAGCGGCGACATGTACTACAAGGGCGCCAACCTCCTCCACATGATCCGGCACATCGTGGGCGACAGCATATTCAAGGCGATGTTGCTGGACATGAACGCCGCCTTCAAGCACAGCGTGGTCACCAGCGCCCAGGTGGAAGCCTTCCTCATTGGATACAACGCCACCACACGTTCGCTGCTGCATCCCACTCTCTTCGACCAATACCTGCGCAGCACCAAGATCCCTGTGTTGGAATACGCCTTTGTGAAGCGGCGCTTGTGGATGCGTTGGAGCAATGCGGTGCCGGGGCTGCAACTGCCGGTGCGTGTGGACGTGGGTGGTGATGGGCTCTTCACCCCGCTTGGCACCCAATGGCCATTGTACAGCACGACGCGCAAGTACCGCCGGAGCAGCAGGCTGAAGGTGGACCCTGCCTGGTACGTGGGCTTGCGCAAGCTGTCGCGTCGGGAAGCGAGAACCCTGACCGGCATCGAACCGCCACCGGGCGTCAAGTGACCTGCTGCAACTGCCGGTCAAGGGCCTTGCGTGCCTTGCGGTGCACGGCGTTCGCGATGAGGGGCGTCCACCCCAGCAACAGCCCGGTGATGCCCAGTGCCTGTCGGCTCCAGCGCCACAGGCTGAACGTATCGCGGTGCGTGTGGATGAGCCCATCGCGGAAGGTGAACGCGGCGGAGACGCGGTTATGGACGGGTCGTCCGGTGGCACTGAACGTATAGCGTGCCTCCCAGTGTACCCGACCGCCGCTGGCATCCTCGTGCAGCACACGATGGACCACGCGCAGGTCGCGGCCCTGGGCGAGCAGCATGGTCCACATGGCCTGCACCTCAATGGCGTTGAGCGTACGGAAAGCCGGGTCGTGGAAGCGCGCCTCGGGGTGATACAATGCGTTCATGGAAGCCGCGTCGCGCGCAGCGAAAGCCTGATAGAAGGGGTCGAGGAGCGGCATGGGACCGAGGTGCGGAAGCGTGTTCCCTAAGGATCGTTAAGATCTCAGAACAAGGTATGCAAATTGATGTTCTGATGAGAAACCCCTTTACCATGTACCGTACCACCCCCTATCTGGCGCTCGTTCTTCTGGCTACCGCCACCAGTTGCACTACGGTGAGACAGGGTAACATCGGGGTGAAACAACGCTTCGGCAAACTGGACGACCGCATCATCACCGCAGGGTTGGTGGGTGTGAATCCATTGACCACGCGCGTCATCAAGATCCCGGTGCAGACCGTGAACCGCGAGGTGCAGATGGCGCTGCCCAGCAAAGAGGGATTGAACGTGCAGTGCGACATCAGCATCCTGTACCGTATCAAGCCGGACCAGGTACCGACCATCATCGAGACCATCGGCACCAGTTACGAGAACGCGGTCATCGTAAGCGTCTTTCGCAGCGCCGCCTCGGACATTTGTGCGCGGTATTACGCCAAGGACATGCACAGCGCACAACGGGCAGCCATCGAAGCGGAGATCGCCGCTCACATGAACAAGCTGCTCGATCCACGTGGCTTCATCATTGAAAGCGTACTGATGAAGAGCATCCAACTTCCTCCGGGCTTGGCGAAAGCCATCGAGGACAAGCTGGAGGCTGAGCAGCGCGCGCAGCAGATGGAGTTCGAACTGCAACGGGAGCGCAAGGAGGCGGAGCGCCGGGTGATCGAGGCGGAAGGCATCCGTGATGCCCAGCGGGTCCTGAGCGAAGGGCTCAATGAGAACATCATCCGCTACCAGAGCATCGAAGCCTTCAAATCCCTCTCCAGCTCGCCCAACGCCAAGGTGATCATTACCGACGGCACCACGCCCTTCTTGATCGAAGGGCAGTGATACCGGCCAGCAATGGCTGTCACTTACTTTGGCGGGACCTTCGTGACCAAGTCCGAAGGTCCCGTTCTGTTCCGCACCATGCACGCACCTTCCACACATCGCTATCAGCTCGCCCTTGAATGGACCGGCAACCTGGGTACGGGCACCAGCACCTACGAAGGCTATTCCCGGGAGCATGTGGTGCGCATCGCCGGCAAGCCCGACCTGCGTGGCACGGCGGACCCGCTATTCCGCGGTGATGCCGCCTTGCACAACCCGGAGGACCTGCTGCTGGCCGCCTTGAGCCAATGCCACCCGCTCACCTACCTGGCCCTCTGTGCCCGGGCGCGGATCAACGTGCTGAGCTACCGTGACGAGGCGGAGGGCACACTGCTCCTCACCAAGGACGGTGGTGGGCACTTCACCGAGGTGGTGTTGCGCCCCCAAGTGGTGGTCGAAGAGGAACGCATGCTGGAAAAGGCACGGCACTTCCACGGCGAGGTCCACAAGTACTGTTTCATCGCCCGGAGCGTGAACTTCCCGGTGCGGTGCGAGGCGGTGGTGCGAGTGGCGTGAATACCCCTACTCCAGCCTCGGCATCTTCGTCACGTGCGGCCTGAAGTTGAGCGCCGTGCCCGGCAGTGCATCCGTGAGCACGAAGGCGATGGGCAGGCCCGGCTCGATCTCCTCCACGACCTTGGAGCTGAAACCCCGCTCCTGCAGGAACGCAGCTGCCGACCTGGCACTGGCAAGGGGATCATCGGCCACCAGGCCGATGCAGGAGTACACATGGCCCACCTTGCTCAGCACCTCCTCCGAGGACTGGTTGATGATGGTGCCATCGTAGAAGATGGAGCGCAACACCCCGCCGGAATTCGCTTGGAAGCGCTCATGCACGCCATACTGGCCCAGCAGTTCCACCACGGCCTGCTTGGCCTGGGGCGTGGCGGCCGAGAAGATGCGCGAGCCATGGTCCGGGAAGGGCAGCGGGTTGCGACCCTGCATGATGAGCGTGAGCACCGCGAACTGCGCGATGAACAGGACGGCGAAGAGGGCCACAAGCCACTTGGGGAGGTGCATGGGGTGGGTGTTGGTGTATGGCGAACTTACACCGATCGAGGCCCCCTTGGGGATCTCCGGAGCAAGCGGAGAAACTTCCGAGGCAATGGTGACCTTACCACCTCATTGCTGAGCTTCAAGACCTTGCCACTGTCGAAGATCGATCGTCGATAACTCATCCCCTCCCCTCCCACCCCTGCCCGGTAACTTCGGCCTCCCCATCCTGCCGAGTTTTCCGATGCAGTTCTCCCACCTCCACGTCCACACCCAGTTCTCACTCCTCGACGGTGCCGCCAGCATCCCCTCGCTCTTCAAGAAGGCCCTGAAGGATGGGCAACCCGCGCTCGCCATCACCGACCATGGCAACATGTTCGGCGCCTTCAAGTTCGTGGCCGAGGCCGGCAAGCACAAGAACGAGGATGGCAGCCTGAAGGTGAAGCCCATCGTGGGCTGCGAGTTCTACGTGGTGAACGACCGGCACAAGAAGACCTTCACCCGCGACGACAAGGACAAGCGCTTCCACCAGCTCATGCTGGCCAAGAACGCCACCGGTTACCGCAACCTGAGCAAGCTGTGCTCGCTGGGCTTCATCGAGGGCTTCTACAGCAAGTACCCGCGCATCGACAAGGAGCTGATCCTGCAGTATCACAAAGGGCTCATCGCCACCACGTGCTGCCTGGGCGCCAGTGTGCCGCAGGCCATCCTGAGGGCCGGGGATGGCGATCTCAGTGCAGCGGAAGCCGAGTTCAAGTGGTGGCTGGACCTTTTCGGCGAGGACTACTACATCGAACTGCAGCGTCACGGCATTCCCGAGCAGGACAAGGTGAACGCCGTGCTGGTGCAATGGGCCCGGAAGTACAATGTGCCCATCATCGCCAGCAACGACAGCCACTACACCGACCAGGAGGACAGCAACGCGCACGACATCCTGCTGTGCGTGAACACCGGCGAGAAGCAGAGCACGCCCATCG
>CAYZBO010000136.1:0-4417 GCA_964476665.1 uncultured Chryseobacterium sp.
ACCAGATGCGCTTCGACCTCAGCGAGGGCTTCCCCTTGGTGACCACCAAGAAGCTGCACGTGAAGAGCATCATCCATGAGCTGCTCTGGTTCCTCGCTGGTGACACCAACGTGAAGTACCTTCAGGACAATGGCGTGCGCATCTGGGACGAATGGGCCGATGCCAACGGTGACCTCGGGCCCGTGTACGGTTATCAGTGGCGCAACTGGCATACCCCGGACGGCCGTGTGATCGACCAGATCACCAACGTGGTGGAGATGATCAAGAAGAGCCCGGACAGCCGCCGCCTGATCGTCACCGCCTGGAACCCTGCAGATGTGGACCGCATGGCCCTGCCGCCGTGCCATACCATGTTCCAATTCTACGTGGCCGAGGGAAAGCTCAGCTGCCAGCTCTACCAGCGCAGTGCGGACACCTTCCTGGGCGTTCCGTTCAACATCGCCAGCTACGCCCTGCTCACCATGATGATCGCGCAGGTATGCGGCCTGAAGCCCGGCGAGTTCGTGCACACCTTCGGTGATGTACACCTTTACAGCAACCATCTGGAGCAGGCCAAACTGCAGCTCACGCGCGCGTGCCGCCCCCTGCCGAAGATGGAGATCGACCCTTCCATCACCGATCTCTTCACCTTCCGCTATGAGCACTTCACGCTGAAGGACTACGACCCGCATCCGCACATCAAAGCCGAAGTGGCGGTATGATCATCAGTGCCATCGCGGCCGTGGCGAACAACGGCACCATCGGCCGCGACAGTGACCTGCCGTGGAGCCTGCCCGACGACCTGAAATATTTCCAGCGCACCACCCGGGGACATCACGTGATAACGGGGCGGAAGAACTACGAGACCATACCGGCGAAGTACCGACCGTTGAAGGACCGCGTCAACATCGTGGTGACCCGCAACGCCGGATATGAGGCCCCAGGGGCCCTGGTGATGGGCTCACTGGAAGATGCCTTGGAACAGGCCAGGACCAGCGGTGAGAGCGAGGCCTTTGTCATCGGTGGCGGGCAGATCTATGCCGAAGCCTTGCGTAAGGATCTTGTGGACCGGCTGTACCTCACACTCGTACACGCCGATGTGCCGGGAGACACCCACTTCCCCCTGTTGGACCACAGCGATTGGCGTGAACTATCACGCACTCATCATGCCGCCGATGATCGCCATGCCCATGCGTTCAGCTTTGTGGTGCTCGAACGGTCCCGTTAAACCCTTGGCATCCGGTTTGCGTCCCAGTGGTGGTCAACCACTGCATGCCATGAAACAGCTCCTGCTCTCCACCCTGCTGTTCCTTTCCCTGGCCGCCTGTCGCAGAGAGGACGAGGCCGCTCCACTGGACCGCGACCAGACCGCTGCGTTGGACAATAACCGTGCGGAGAGCTTCTTCAACGATGCCCTTGCGCAAGCCGACAAGGCCAACAAGGACGGTGAACTGCCCTGTGCCGTATCCATCACCTTCGATACCACCAGCACACCTTACAGCATGCTAATCGACTTCGGCGAGCAGAACTGTACCAGTGACGATGGCCGCACACGTCGCGGCCGACTGCTGGTGAGCTACACCGGACCCTATCGCGCCCCAGGCACCACCATCACCATCACCCCGCAGGACTACTACGTGAACGACCACCGGCTGCAAGGGAGCAAGGTGGTGACCAACGCCGGCCCCAATGATCAAGGACAGACCACCTTCACCGTAGCAGTGAACGGTTCAGTAACGGCCCCGGACAACAGCTGGACCAGCACGCACAGCTTCCAGCGCACACGCACGTGGATCGCTGGTGAGAACACTCCACAATGGAACGATGACGTATACACCATCAGCGGCGGCGGCAGCGGAACCACGCGCAATGGCGTTCCTTACACACTGGTCATCACCACGCCCCTGCGCATGGAAGTGGGCTGTCCCTGGATCGTGAGCGGCGTGATGGAGATCGTGCCCGGCACGCTGGCCACACGCACGGTGGATCGGGGCAGTGGCAGTTGCGATGGCACCGCCACCGTCACCATCAACGGCATCACCTTCACCATCGTCGGTTGACCGCCGACACTGCTCTGGAAGCCCTGCCTGGCCGGCGGGGATCCGCCGTTCAACATGGCCACGCGCAACGTTCCGTCCCACGCTTTGCCGCTCATCACGACACGCTCGGAGATGCCCGCGACACGCCCCTAGTTTCGTGAAGCGTGTACACCTATTTCCATCGCACACCGGTGCGCTATCGCACCATCCTGCTCGCGGCGCTCATCCTGGCCTCGCTCTTCCTGCTGCAGGCCTACATGAAGCACCGCGTGTTCCAGGACCTGCAGGACCTGCAGCCCTTCAGTTGGTGGCGTGAAGCGCCGGTACCCTACCTCAATTTCCTTTTCTGGGCACTGCTCACGCCGCTGGTGTACTCCATGCTGCGTCGATGGCCCCTGGAAGGCAGGCCGGTGGTACGCACCCTGGGGATCCACCTGGGCGCTGCACTGCTCATCGCCTCCCTGCACGAGGTGGTCACCTCCACGCTCTACTACAGCATCCTCCACGTTGTGGGAGAGATCGACTTCAGCGAGGCCCGCTATCAGGACTGGGCCTTGCATGCCTTGTGGCCGGCCATCCTCACCCGCACCATGGAATATGGCGTGCTGATGGGAGTGCTGGTGGCGCTGGAACATGCGCGTCTGCGACGGGTGGAGCACGAGCAGCTGTTGCGGCTGCAGCACGAGCTGCAGTCCACGCAGCTGAACGCGCTCAAGAAACAATTGCAGCCGCACTTCCTCTTCAACACCCTCAACACCGTGAGCTCGCTGATGGACGAGCACGTTCCGGATGCGCGGAAGGTGCTGAACCGGTTGGCACAGATGCTGCGCACCACGCTCGATGCCACCCAGCGCGACAAGGTCTCCCTGGCGGCCGAGGTGCAGCACGTCACCAACTACCTCGACATCGAGAGCATCCGCTTCCGTGACCGGCTTCAAGTGGCTTATGCCATCGACCCCAACGCCACCACGCTGGCCGTTCCCAGCATGGTGCTGCAACCATTGGTGGAGAACAGCATCAAACATGGGCCGGATGCCACCAGTGACCAGGTGCTCATCCGCATCACCGCAACATCAGCCGCCGATCACCTGGTATTGCAGGTGCTGGACAACGGAAAAGGCTGCAATGATGTCTCCTCTGCAATGGAACACGGCGGCATCGGGCTTCGCAATGTGCGCGACAGGTTGCAGCTGCTCTACGGCGATCGGGCGCACTTCCGCATCGCTTCGCCCAATGGCCGCGGTTTCCAAGTCGAACTTCACCTCCCCATCGAACCCGCATGAAACCGATCCGTACCATCATCGTGGACGATGAACCCGCCGCACGCAGCCGTGTGGCGCGCCTCTTGGACCAGGCTCCCGGCGTGGAGCTGGTGAGCGAGTGCCGCAACGGTGCCGAAGCGCTCAATTGCATCGCCAAGTGCCGACCCGACCTGTTGTTCCTCGATGTGCAGATGCCCGGCATGAGCGGCTTCGAGGTGATGGAACAACTGCGCCTCCAAGGTGATCGTGCACCCGATCCCTTCGTGGTGTTCGTCACCGCACACGACCAGTATGCCCTGAAAGCCTTTGACGTGAACGCGGTGGACTACCTGCTGAAGCCCTACGACGATGAGCGCTTCTTCGCATCCATCGAAAAGGCCCGGAAGTTCATCGAACTCCGCCAAAGCGACCGCCTCACTGGCAAGCTCATGGATCTCGTTCGCGAGCATATGCGGTCGAACAACACCTTCACCGAACAGTTCGTCATCAAGGAACGGGGCCGCGAGTACAAGGTGAAGGTGGAGGACCTGCTCTTCCTGCGTGCCGAGGGCAATTATCTGTGCCTGCAATTGAAGGACCGCCAGTTCCTGCATCGCATGACCATGAACACCGTGGAGACCGAACTGGACCCTGCACGTTTCCTGCGCATCCACCGCAGCTACATCGTGAACATGGCCCACGTGCGCAACGCGCGCTACAGCGGCAACAACGAGTTCATCTTCAGCATGGCCAACAACGAGCGCATCGTCAGCGGCCGCAGCTACAAGGAGCAGATCGCCAAAGTGCTGGCGGAGCAGGTGGTGTGAGGTGAGCATGCGCCACCCTTTGGCCACGAGCCACGGGCTTCGAGCGGCTCATTCGCATCCCCCCCTCTGGCGGAAGGAGAATCACATCGCCGCCTTCGGAGTGGTGGACTCGAGGTTCCCAGCCGCCCGAAGCCCGGGACCCATGGCTCGTAGCCTGTGACCCTTGCTACCTTGGTCCCCATGTCCTCTCGTACTTCCTGTGTACTCCGCCTTACCGCGGTCACCTTCACCCTTCTCGCCTCGGCATTCATCCTTCCCACAGCGGCCCAACGCCCTCCCGCCCAACCCCACGCCGCCGAGATCCTGCACCGCATGCAGAAGCTCAACGTGC
>CAYZBO010000137.1:0-2533 GCA_964476665.1 uncultured Chryseobacterium sp.
CCGCCCTCGCCCAGGACTCCCCCCGCTACGGCCGCGACAAGTTCCGCCAGCTCGACCAGGAACTGCCCACGCCCAACGAGCAACGCACGGCCAGCGGCGCCCCCGGCCACGCCTATTGGCAGATGAAGGCCGATTACGACATCAAGGTGGAGATCGACGATGCGAGCCAGAAGCTCACGGGCAGCGAGACCATCACCTACCACAACCAAAGCCCCGACAAGCTCGAGTACCTCTGGCTGCAGCTCGACCAGAACATCTTCGAACCGGGAAGCGACGCCAATCTCATCCGTACCGGCACCATCGGCGACAGCGTGAGCTTGAAGACCCTGGAGCGCTGGACCCAGCCTTTCGACGGCGGCTTCCGCATCACCAGCGTCACCGATGCGGCCGGCGCCAAGCTGAAGTACACCATCAACAAGACCATGATGCGCATCGACCTGCCCAAGCCCCTGGCGCCCGGCGCGGTCTACAGCTTCAAGGTGGCCTGGTGGTTCCCCATCAACGACCGCGACAAGGTGGGCGGCCGCAGCGGCTACGAGCACTTCCCCGAGGAGGACAATTACCTCTACACCATCGCGCAGTTCTATCCTCGCATGTGCGCCTACATGGACTACAGCGGATGGATGCACAAGCAATTCCTCGGCCAGGGCGAGTTCACGCTCGACTTCGGCGACTACACCCTCAGCATCACCGTGCCCAGCGACCACATCGTGGGCGCCACCGGTACGCTGCAGAACGAAAGTGCCGTGCTTACGGCCACGCAGCGCGAGCGTTTGGCCAAGGCCCGCAAGGCCGACAAGCCCGTGATGATCGTGACACCGGAAGAAGCTGTCGAGGCTGAGAAGAAGAAGGCATCAGGCAAGAAGACCTGGGTGTTCAAGGCACAGAACGTGCGCGACGTGGCCTTCGCCAGCAGCCGCAAGTTCATCTGGGACGGTATGAACCAGCCGGTGGGGAAGAACAACGTGCTCTGCATGAGCTTCTACCCCAAGGAAGGCAATCCCCTGTGGGAGCAGTACAGCACCAAGGTGGTGGCGCACACCATCAAGACCTACAGCAAGTACACCATCGACTACACCTACCCGGTGGCCATCAGTGTGCATACCGACCGCATCGGCATGGAGTACCCGATGATCTGCTTCAACGGCGGGCGGCCCGAGAAGGACGGCACCTACAGCGAACGGACGAAGTATGGCATGATCGGCGTGATCACGCACGAGGTGGGGCACAACTTCTTCCCCATGATCATCAACTCCGACGAGCGGCAGTGGACCTGGATGGACGAGGGCCTCAACACCTTCGTGCAGTACCTCACCGAGCAGGAGTGGGACAAGGACTACCCCAGCTGGCGCGGCAAGCCCCGCAACATCGTCGATTACATGAAGGGCGACCCCAACGCCGCGCCGGACAAGGTGAAGGCGCGCATCGAGCCCATCATGACCAACAGCGAGAGCATCACGCAGTTCGGCAACAACGCCTACGGGAAGCCCTGCACGGCGCTCAACATTCTGCGCGAAACGGTGATGGGCCGCGAGCTCTTCGACCACGCCTTCAAGACCTATTGCGAACGCTGGAAGTTCAAGCATCCCACGCCCGCCGACTTCTTCCGCACCATGGAGGATGCCAGCGGTGTGGACCTCGACTGGTTCTGGCGCGGCTGGTTCTACACCACCGACCACGTGGACATCGCCATCACCGGCCTCAAGTACAAGCGCATGGACCCGCGCGACCCCCTGGCCGCCAAGGAGCTGAAGCGCCAGGACAAGGCTGCCGAGCCGGTGGACCTCAGCCGCCAGCGCAACATCGAGGCGAAGCTGGATTTCGTGGTGGACCGCGACACCACCACCCGCGACTTCTACAACCGCTTCGATCCGTTGAAGGCCACTGAGCGCGAACTGGCGGCCTACGAGAAGTGGAAGGCCGGGCTGACCGCGGAAGAGCAGGCGTTGCTGGGCCAGGACCTGCACCTGTACGAGCTCGCGCTGAAGAACATCGGTGGACTGGTGATGCCCGTGATCCTGGAATGGACCTACGCCGACGGTACCACCGAGGTGGAACGGATCCCCGCCGAACTGTGGAAGACCAGCGACGAGGTCACCAAGGTCTTCGTGAAGCGCAAGGAGGTGCAGAGCGTCACCCTCGATCCCTTCCTTGAGACCGCCGACTGCGACCTCAACAATAACAACTGGCCCCCGCGCATGGTGCCCACGCGCTTCGACGTCTTCAAGGAGCGTGAGTGGCGCCGGCCGAACCCCATGCAGGAGGAGCGGAGCCGGCAGACGGGCGGGGAGATGAAGGGGAAGTGATGATCAGATGATCGGTCGATCAGAGGATCAGAAAATGGAGTGCCTGGATACCGTCAGCAGGCATTGCTCATCGTCTGATCATCTCATTTTCTGATCGATGCTTGGGCGTGCCCCCGGCTCAAATGAAGCCGGGGTCGCGTGCTCCGCTGTAGCCGTCTTGGCAGGGCCAGCGTCAGCGGCGCTGCGGTGGCTTCCTGCGGTCGCCTCCTCGCTGCTCGCATCCGCAA
>CAYZBO010000137.1:2633-4283 GCA_964476665.1 uncultured Chryseobacterium sp.
TATAAGTGGCCAAATGTGCCTTTATGGAGCTACATTTGGCCACTTATAAATGGAAGGCCCGCAAGCGATCATCGGTCGGAAGGAGGAGTGTGAGCTGCTGCTGCGCGCCCTGCGGTCGCCGCGTGCGGAGCTGGTGGCGGTGTTCGGCAGGCGCAGGATCGGCAAGACCTTTCTCATCCGCAATCTGTACAAGGAACACATCGTGCTGGAGTGGTCGGGCATGTACCGCGGCACGCTGAAGGACCAGCTGCGCAACTTCCATGCGGCGCTGCCCGCCAGGCGCCGGAAGCTTCCCGTGCCCGCCGATTGGATGGAGGCCTTCGCGCAGCTGGCGAGGCACCTGGACGAGGTGCTGCCCAAACGCTCCACGAAGCGCGGTGCTGGGAAGAAGGTCGTCTTCATCGACGAGTTCCCGTGGCTGGACACCCGACGTTCACGCTTCCTGGCGGCCTTCAGCAACTGGTGGAACAGCTACGCCAGCAAGCGCAATGACCTGGTGGTGGTGATCTGCGGCTCGGCGGCCTCGTACATGATCCAGAAGGTGATCAACGACCGTGGCGGGCTGCACAACCGGGTCACGCAACGCATCCGGCTGGCGCCCTTCAGCCTTGGCGAGACCGAACAGCTGTTGCAACGGAACAAGGTGCGCTACACCCGGTACGACATCCTGCAACTGTACATGGCCCTGGGTGGCGTACCGCATTACCTGCAGCTGGTGGAGCGCGGTGAGAGCGTAGCACAGGCCATCGACCGGCTTTGCTTCGATCGCAACGGTTACCTGCGCGGCGAGTTCAACAACGTCTTCGCTTCGCTCTTCGAGCACTCGGACAACCATGAGTCCGTTGTGCGCGCGCTGGCATCCGTGCGGCGCGGTCTCACGCGCAATGCCGTCGCGGCAAGGGCGAAGCTCCCCTCGGGCGGGCGCCTCACCGCCACCCTCACCGAGCTGGAGCAGTCCGGCTTCATCGAGCGCTATACCCCGTACGATGGCAAGAAGGACCCGCTCTTCCGTCTCACGGACGAGTACACCCAGTTCTACCTGCGCTACGTCGAGGGCACGCGACCGGGACGGCGCGGCACCTGGCAGAAACTGAGCACCACGCCGGCGCACCGGGCCTGGGCCGGATTCACGTTCGAGACGATCTGCATGAAGCACGTGGATGCGATCAAGGAGGCGCTGGGCATCAGTGGTGTGCGCTCCGTGGAAGGCAGCTGGGTGGGCAAGGGCGATGAGAGCGGCGCACAAGTGGATCTGCTCATCGATCGCGATGACAACGTGATCAACCTGTGCGAGATGAAGTTCAGCAACGCGCCGTTCCGCATCGATCGGGGGTATGCTGCCGAGCTGGCCGCGAAGATCGCCGCGTTCACCTCCGCAACACGTACGCGCAAGAGCGTCTTCATAACGTTCATCACCACGTACGGCATCGAGCCGAACGCATACCGCCAGCAGCTGGTGGAGAGCGAGGTGCTGGCGGATGCGCTCTTCGCATGAACCTATAAGTGGCCAAATGTGCCTCTTCATAACCACATTTGGCCACTTATATGGGATGGAACCACCAGCGATGCGCCGGCTGTATGCCCTGTCGCGCCTGCGTTGTGCGGTGTCCTAACCGTGCTCCATGGGCCCTGGTCATCGCACCACCACGT
>CAYZBO010000138.1:0-4078 GCA_964476665.1 uncultured Chryseobacterium sp.
TCGACTGGACCGAGTTCAACAACGTGGTGGCCGGCAACGGTCCCTGCAACAAGGAGCGCCTCGCCGCCCGCAACAAGGCCCACGCCGAAGGACAGTGGGTGCGCGATGCGGCGGTCGCCTACGCATCCAAGAAGGCCAAACGGAAGCACGCCGCCTGATCGAAGTAGCGTCGACCCACCGGGTCGACCTACCAATTTGATAGCACCGGACCAACATGAGCGAGAACCCCAACAACTGGCCCCTCTGGGAGATCTTCATCCAGAGCAAGCGCGGCCTGGACCACAAGCATGTGGGCAGCCTGCATGCCGCCGATGCGGACATGGCCATCGAGAACGCACGCGACGTGTACACCCGACGTCAGGAAGGCAACAGCATCTGGGTGGTGAAGAGCGAGCACATCCACTCTTCGCGCCCCGAGGATGCCGAAAGCCTCTTCGACCCGGCGGACGACAAGATCTACCGGCACCCGACCTTCTACACCGTGCCTGAGGGGGCGAAATACATCTGATGGCGTTGGTAGAGGTTCGTTGCGCGATGTTCGTTGTTCGTAGCTCGTTGTTCGACGCTCGAGCGACGATGACCGAGTAACGATGAACGATCCACGAACATCGAACAACGATCTGCCAACAGAGAAGAACGACGACCGGCCGACCTATTCACCATGAGCAACTCGTTATTCCAATACACCCTCCGCCTCGGTGATGACCTTCTGATCCTCAGCCATCGGTTGAGCGAATGGTGCGGCCACGGGCCGATCCTGGAGGAGGACATCGCCCTCACCAACCGTGCACTGGACCATTTGGGCGAGGCGCGGAACCTGCTCACCTACGCTGGACAGGTGGAAGGCAAGGGACGCACGGATGACGACCTGGCCTACACGCGCATGGAACGCCAGTTCACCAACGTGAAGCTGGTGGAGCAGCCCAAGGGCGATTACGCCCACACCATGGCGCGCAGCTTCCTCTTCGATGCCTACCACCTGCCACTGATGCAGGCGCTCACCAAGAGCAAGGACGAGCAACTCGCGGCCATCGCGGGCAAGAGCGTGAAGGAGGCCACCTACCACCTGCGCGCCAGCAGCGAGTGGATGATCCGCTTCGGCGATGGCACCGAGGAAAGCCACCAGCGCGCCCAAACCGCTTTGAACGACCTGTGGACCTTCACCGGTGAGCTGTTCGAGAACGACCCTGTGCTGGAGGAGATGACGAAGGCAGGCATCGCACCGGACATGGCCGCCGTGAAAGCCGCGTGGAGCAGGACCGTGGATGAAGTGCTGGCCGAAGCCACCCTGAAGCGCCCCGAGGACGGCTTCATGGCCACCGGCGGCCGCAAGGGACTGCACAGCGAACACATGGGTTTCATCCTGGCGGAGATGCAGCATGTGACAAGGGCGTATCCGGGGGTTGAGTGGTAGAAGTGGCAAGCAGCGAGTGGGCAAGCGGCCAGTCTCGACCCCGTTGATCAACGCACAGCCTCGATGTCCGCACACATGCCGTCGACCCACTGGGTCGACATGCGCAAGGTCAGGGCGAAGCATGGAGGCTTGCCCGCATCGTAGCTTTGAAACACCATGACCGCCCCTGACATCCTCTTGGAGATCAAACGCCGCGTGTCCGAGGTGGAACCCAAAGCGCAGGTGCTGGTGTACGGCTCGTATGCGCGCGGAGAGCAAGGCCCGGACTCGGATATCGACCTGCTGATCCTGCTGCCCGAAGGCGAGCGGGTGGGCTACGATGAAGGCATGCGCATCAAATCGCCACTGTATCGGTTGGAGTGGAATACCGGGACGATCATCAGCCCGCTGGTTTACACCCGCAAAGAGTGGCTGGAGCGGCACAAGGGCACGCCCTTCTTTTACAATGTGCAGCGGGAAGCAGTAGCACTATGAAGCCCGAGGAGCGCGACGAACTGGTTCGATACCGGATGGAACGTGCTCAGGAAGCGCTGACCGAGGCCTTGCTGCTCATGGACCAGGAACTGTGGCGTGGCAGCGTGAACAGGCTCTATTATGCTATGTTCTATGCGGCCGTGGCTCTGCTTGCCACGCAAGGCATCCACCCTAAAACCCACAAAGGTGTTCGCCAACAATTCAGCATCCTCTTCCTGTCCACAGGGAAGATCCCAGAGGATCTTGGCTTGGCGTATTCAGAGTTGTTCGAGCGGCGTCACAGCGGCGACTACGACGACTTCGTCAGCGTGGAAGGCGAAGTGGTTATCAGGCTACGAGAGCACACCGTGATGATGATCGGCACGATCAAATCCATAATAGCCGACAAGGAAGGAACACCATGATCACCCAAGCCCGCATCCTCGAGCTCCTCGATTACGTGAAGGACCCGGAGATCCCGGTGATCAACGTGCTGGAGCTGGGCGTGGTGCGCGGTGTGGAGGTTGAGGAGAGCGGAAAGGCCATCGTCACCATCACCCCCACCTACACCGGCTGCCCGGCCATGGACGTGATGGCGGCCGACATCAAGAAGGAACTGCTGGAGGCCGGCGTGCCCGAGGTGGAGGTGAAGATGAGCCTCTCCCCCGCCTGGACCACCGACTGGATCACCGACGAGGGCAAACGCAAGCTGAAGGAATACGGCATCGCGCCGCCCGAAAAGACCGCCGACATCCGCGCGCTGAAGGGCGAACAACCCGTGGTGGCGTGTCCGCAGTGCGGTTCCACCAACACCGTGATGCTCTCCGCCTTCGGCAGCACGGCCTGCAAGGCGCTGTGGAAGTGCAACGACTGCCTGGAGCCCTTCGATCAGTTCAAGTGCTTGTGAGCGATCAGATGATGAGAAGATCAGATGATCAGAAAATGGAAATGCCCGTTACGCGAATGATATCGGAGGGCATCGGCTCCAAGGCCTATCGCGCGCTGCTTTCTGCCGAGCCCGAAGGCGGTTACACGGTGACAGTTCCGGAACTTCCCGGTTGCATCACTTACGGAGAGAACTTCGACCATGCGCTCACGATGGCGAAGGAAGCGATCGAATTGTACGTGGAGGCACGCGCCTCAGTACGGTAGCCCCGCTCAGGCTATCTCCAACCCCTCGATGAACTGAACGTGCTTACGATTCAACGTGAGCAAGGGGATGTCGAAAGCCATGGCAGCCGCCGCGATCTGAAAATCGACCAAGTGTACTCCCTTGTAAGGTCCGTATCGCAGCAGTATTGACCTGAACAAAGCTGAAGAGCGCTCGTTCGCCGATAGCCAGATGAAGTTGTCTTGAAGATGGCGGTGCAAAGCGAAGAACTCGCGCTTATCACGAGCACCGGCCAGCACCTCGCCCATCACCGCATCCGTGATCGCCTTGGGTCTGCCCTTCACCCGCTCGGCAAGTAGCAACGCGTTTTCATGCTCGCGGAGCACTCCAATGATCACTGATGTGTCTATCAGGACCGGCTCCATGCCTTGGCGCGCAGTTCCTCAAGGGTGATGTCACGGTCCTTCCACAGTCCGGCCATGGCGAGCAGGGGATCCTCCGATTCCGACAGGCGCATCACCCACTCCTCGAACATGCGTGAAACGCTCTGCCCGCGCGCCCTGCCGATGGCTCGCGCCTTCCGGGCAACATCGCGCCGAACGGTCAGGGTAAGTTTGTCCTTTGTGGTTGCCATGCTTCAAAGTTAGTGTCAGCCGGCTCACATGCTCGGATCGAACGTTCGTCCCGATCATCTGATCATCTGATCGCCTGATCTTCTGATCTTTACCCCATGTCCTACACCAAGATCCTCTACACCGTCATCGACGGCATCGCCACCATCACGCTGAACCGTCCGGACAAGCTGAACAGCTTCGATCGCGAAATGGCGCTGGAGACCATTGATGCACTGGACCAGGCGAAGCACGACACCAGCGTGCGGGCCGTGTTGCTCACCGGTGAAGGACGGGCCTTCTGTGCGGGTCAGGACCTGGCCGAGGCCATTGCGCCGGGCACCAAGATCGAGGAGATCATCAGCACGCAATACAACCCCATCGTACGACGCATCCGCAGCCTGCCCAAGCCCGTGGTGGCCGCAGTGAACGGCGTGGCGGCCGGTGCCGGGGCCAACATCGCCTACGCCTGCGACCTCACGCTGGCGG
>CAYZBO010000139.1:0-3925 GCA_964476665.1 uncultured Chryseobacterium sp.
TATGGCCACGTGGTAGTTGCCTGCCGGTACGGGTGCATGCAGCCAGTTCGATGTGCCGTTGGCTTCCACCACATCGCCATCGCGCTGGATCACGGCCGCCTTGGAATAGATGACCGTGCCAGGGTCGTTCTGTGCACGCAGCTCCACCACCACCCAATCCACGATCGCGTTGTTGCCCGTGACGGCCAGCGTGGTGGGTGGTATCGCAGGGTTGGTGGGCGAGCCGGAGAATTGAAACCCGAGTGCGGTGTAGGGTTCTGTGAGCGGGATGAGGTTGGCTGTGCGCAGCGCGTCGGACATCAAGGTGCCACTGGGCAAGGGGCCGGCCAATGCGGCCTGTGCCGTGAAGGATACGCCACAACTCGTTGGGTTCCCTGCCACTTCGATGTAGCTCGCGGTGGAACAATGGAACACATCAGCAGCACCAAAGCAGCCGCCGGATGCGTTGGGGTCGAAGATCCACACCGAGTAGGACGAACCCAGTGGAAGTGGTGTATTGAAGCGCCACACACCGGGTGCCACCAGCGTCCAATCGGTGGCCAGGGAGCCGCTTTGCTCGAAGCCCTGCAGACCGGTGACCATGTAGCTATCGTACCCACAGGGGGATACGTTGCCCGAAGCACCGGCAATGTTGAAGGTGCCGCTCCAATACAGTTCCACAGCGTTGCCGCCGCATGCATGCTCGACCCATACATCGGGCCACATGGCCACATGAATGAAGTAGAATGCACTGGAAAAGGCCACACAGCCCTGGGCATCGGTCACTTGCAGGGCCACCGGTGGTTCAAGGATGGCCGGTACCGTGGGCAGCATCGTGCTGAAGGGTCCGTTCTGTAAGCTCATGGTGCTCCACGAAGCCCCGTTCATGCCAGTGAACTGCAGCTGATAGGGCGGTGTTCCCCCGGACAATACCACGTTCGCCAGCGGTGATTGCTGCATACAATCAGCCGAAAGCGTGAACGAGCCAATGTCGCATTGGGCCCGAAGAACGAGGGGCACCGCGCCGATCAGTAAAAGGAGGGACGTGCGTTTCATGGTAGTTGCTGCAGCCTAACCGCCGTGGGCACCGTGCCCCCGATCGTTTGCAGGATGATGTCGCGGTCGTTGTTCGTAGCGTTTCTCATGTCAGTTCCATTGCGAAGGATGAACACATGCTGATATCAACCTATGGCTTGATGAACCTGCCCCGCTGAATGGCACCGCTCTCCATCACGACCTCCAGGATGAACGCTCCTGAGGGCAGCCCGCTGATATCGAGCTCACCACTCGACCATGGTCCGTTCCCAGTCAGCAGGATGCGCCCATCCGAAGCATGGACCTGCAACCGTTCGACAGTACCCTCCGTGGTCACGAACAGCTGGTCGGTCGCCGGATTGGGTCTCAACTGCAATGTGGCTGAACCAGGTTGTTCCACCCCCGTACTGAACTCCACCACCAGCACGCTCGGCTCGGTGATCACCGGCGGGTTGTAGTCGAAGTAGATGTTGGCGGTGTTGGTGATCTCATCGCCGGGCAGCAGGGGCAGGCGTGGGCGGATGCGGAACGAGACGAAGCCGTGGCTCAACGGTTCATTCACGTTGCTGTCGGGCAGCAGGATGTTGGGGAACATGAATCGGAGGATGCCCTGTCCTTCGAGCATGCGGGTATGCGTGTGCGAGGCTGCGCCCCAGATGATGCTGCCTGGATCGAGCGTGGGCGGCAGCGTATCGGTGATCACTACGTTGAAGGCGGTGTCCGTGCCCGTGTTCTGGAAGCGGATGGTGTAGTCGATCCACTCATCGTCATCCAAGTACCAGGTGCTCGTGCTCCCCAAGGAGGTGCGCGCCAGCTTGTCATTGGGGTCGTATGCGGCCGTGATGGTGCGCGAGTCGGTCGCGGTGTTGTTCGAGAGGTCGCCGTCGTTCACTACTGTTGCCAGTGTGGCGTTGGCCACCAGCTCATTGCCCAGGAGGCCGATGTCCGACGGCACTTGGAACAGCAGGCTGTAGTTGCGTTCCTGCCAGGCCCCGAGCTGTGTTTGGTTCCACGTGATGGTGTTGCCGCTGACGTTGCTGGGAGCGGGAGTGGCTGAAATGAAGGAAAGCGTGGGGTCGAAGATGAAGGTGAGCGTGGTGGCGCCGGTGGCTGTTGGGGTCAGGTTCCGGACCGACATGGCATAGCTGAACGTGAAACCCGGCCGGGCAAGTCCGCTGGCGACGCTCACCATGGCATCCATCGCCACAAGGCTGCTATCGGGCATGTTGCGCGTGGCCTGCGGCATGGCCTGCGAAAGCTCGAAGGGGATCGGCCCTCCGGTGCAATGCTCCTGGAACACGGTGCTCTGCTGCTCCACGGTATAGGCGCCGTATGGCAGCACGAAGGAATAGGTGCCGTTGGAAGCGGTGGTGGTGTAGTAGGGCCCGGGCAGTACTTCAATGATGCTGCCCACCACAGCTGCTTCGCCAGAATTCGGGATGCAATTCTCGTTATTGTCCGCATAGGCACCCCCACTGAGCACACCACAGGCACCCAGGTCAGGCACGTCAATGAGAACGGAATCCCCACACAGGTTCTCTACGCCGAGATCGGAGAAGAACGGATGAAGGTTCTGGCGCATCCAATAGGAGCCGGCAGCCAGGCCCGTGAACGATCCGGATCCTGCTGACCCGCTGAGCCATTGGGACTGCACTACCTGTCCACTGACAGCGTTGCGCAGATAGACTGCGGTCGTCTGGCCGTGCCCCTCGTTCGTGTGGCTGAATTGGATGGCGCCGATGGACACGCCGGTGCAGCTTCCTGATACGTTCGAGATGGTCACCTCCGGGAACTCCACTGGCCAGCCTACGACCACGTCCAGGATACCAGGGCATCCGTTCGCATCAAAGGAGTTCAACGCGTAGGACGTTCCGGGCTGCAAGCCGGTCAATGGATGGATCGTGAATGTTCCCTCCGCCGGCGGTCCCACAGGTACGGCGGCCCCGGGATACCCGTTGATGTTGATCGGCTTTGCGACATCGATCATGTCGCCGCACTGTTCGAAGGTGAAAAGGAATGTGCCTTCGGATAAGGCGAGCACCGGGGTTGAACAATAGGCTGGCGTGAAGAGCGTGTATTGCCACGGCTGCGTGCCAACAGTGGCGTTGGCCGATGCTTGGGTCCCAACGAAGTCCGTTACCAGTACGCTGATGGGGCCGGAAGAGATGTCGTAGATGGATTGTGTCGTTTCACCCGTGCTCCATGAGTAGGAGTAGGGAGGCACACCACCGGAAGGAACGGCCGTGGCACAACCAGCGTATTGTCCGCAGTAAGAATGGGTCACCTCGATCTGCACGGAGAGCGCTTGGGCCGAGTTGATGGACCCGAGGACCAGGAGCAGGCTTATCGTTGATGGCTTCATGTCGGGACTATTGTTTGAGGAATGTCCTGCGCAGCTTCTCGCCGCTGTGCAGCCTTGCTTCGATGATGTACGCTCCTGACCTCAGTGCGCTGACGGGGAGCACGACCCGGTCGCCGGTCGTATTCAGGCTGGTCACCAGTCGGCCATCGCAGGAGAAGACTCGGATCTCCGATAAGGCCATGTTGCAGGAAATGGCAACAAAGTCCTCCGCCGGATTGGGCATCAGCTGAAGCTCGGATGGCAGCACCGCTTCCACCCCCGTACTGAACTCCGCCACCAGCACACTGGGCTCAGTGATCACCGGCGGGTTGAAGTCGAAGTAGATGTTGGCGATGTTCTCGATGGTGGTGCCAGGCAGCACGGGCAGATGCGGTCGGATGCGGAACTGCACCAACCCGTGGCTGCGGGGCTCGTTGATGTTGCTGTCGGGCAGTTGGATGTTGGTGAAGAGGAAGCGTAGCACGCCCTGCCCGGTGAGCTGCGGCGTACAGTTGTGCGAGGTGAGCAGCAGATCGAAACTGCCGGGATCCAAGGTGGGCGGCAGCGTGT
>CAYZBO010000140.1:0-3910 GCA_964476665.1 uncultured Chryseobacterium sp.
TGTTCGAATGGCCGGTGATGGCCTTCCTTGGGGTGGTGCTCGGTCTGCTGGCGCGGGTGGCGGCCGAACAGGGGATGTTCGCAGCGCTCTTCCCCGCTGGTGCCGGGCAGATGGACCCTGAGGTCGGGCTGCCACTGTTGCTACGGACCATCCTGCCGGTAGGACTGATGGGCGTGGTGCTCGCCGCCTACTTCAGTGCGATACTGTCCACGGCCGACAGCTGCCTGATGGCGGCCAGCGGCAACCTGCTCACCGACATCGTACTGCGTGGACGTCAGGACATGTCCGTCAAGCGCCAGCTCAAGCTCTCCCAGGTCTTCACCTTGGTGCTCGGGCTGGTGGCGCTGGTGCTGGCGGGCACCATGGAGAACGTGCTCTCGCTCATGCTGCACAGCTATGCCTTCATGGTCAGTGGTCTACTGGTGCCTTTGTTGGCGGCTGTGTTCTTCGCGCAACGCCATTCACAGGCCGCCCTTGCCTCCATGATCATCGGGGGCGGCACCACACTGGCGCTCACCACGCTCTCCGTGCCGCTTCCGCTGGGACTGGACGCCAACATCTTCGGCATCACGGCATCGGCCCTTTGTTTCATCACGGTGGCGCGCCTTGTTCCAGGCCGTGCTATCGACAATTCCACTAACTGAATGGACTTCATCCACTTGGACAGCGCCACTGGGCCGCATCAGCAATTCTCCAACGATCGCATAGCGCAATTCCTTGAAGTGCACCTGGACCAGTTCGGCGATCGCAGGGAGGACATCCTGAAGTGCCTGGCCTATGTGTTCGATCCCCGGCGCGGTGGCTTCGTGGTGCTCGCCGTGGAAGGCGATGCGGTCCAAGGCGCAGTGGTGGTGAACGAGACCGGTATGGGCGGCTACATCCCCGAGAACATCCTGGTCTACATCGCGGTTGACCGCTCTCTTCGGGGAAAAGGCCTTGGGAAGCAGCTGATGCAGGTAGCCCTGGCGCGAGCCCAAGGAGCCGTGGCGCTGCATGTTGAGCCGGACAATCCGGCCCGCAAGCTTTACGAGGCCCTCGGCTTCACCAACAAGTACCTCGAAATGCGCCTGCACCGATGATCGAAGCACACATTCCCGCACCGGTGAACGATGGCCTTTTGCGCAAGCTCATCTACCTGCGACGTGAATTGCATGCCCATCCGGAGACCGCCATGGAGGAGCATTGGACCGCGGACCGGATCAAGCGCTACCTCGAAGTGTTGACCCCCGATGCCCTGCTCACGAACGTAGGCGGGACGGGTGTGCTCGCGCGTTTCGATGGCAGGGGAGCCGGGCCTGAACTGCTCTTCCGCTGTGAGCTCGATGCGCTGCCCATCGAAGAGGAGAACGATTTCTCACATCGTTCCACGATTCAAGGCCGTTCGCACAAATGCGGTCACGATGGTCATATGGCGATCCTCTGTGGACTGGCCGAGCGGCTTGCCGCCGAGCGACCTGCGAGCGGCCGGGCCTGGCTACTGTTCCAACCCGCCGAGGAGAACGGGCTGGGTGCGGAGGCGGTCCTGGCGGATGAGCGGATCAAGGACCTGCATTTCGATCATGTGCTCGCCTTGCACAACCTGCCCGGCGTACCCAAGGGCACTGTCATGCTGCGTCCTGACAGCTTCACCGCGGCAGTGAACAGCATCATCATCACCTTGAAGGGGAGGACGTCGCATGCCGCCGAGCCCGAGCATGGGATCAATCCTGCGGCGGCCATGGGAGAGCTCATTACCCGTAGCCTGGCGCTGGACCACAATGTGCCGGCCGACGCGCACATGCGCGTGGTCACACCCGTTCACGCCCGCCTTGGCAGCAAGGACTATGGCATCAGTGCGGGCAGCGCAGAGGTGCACCTTACACTTCGCTGTTGGCACGACGCGGAACTGGATGCGTTGCAGCGCGGGGTGGAGACCATTGCCCAGGAGGTGAGCGCACGGCACAAGCTGCGGCACGACATCGCCTACACGCAGCATTTCCACGCCAATCAGAACGATGCCGCGACGGTGGACATCGTACGCTCTGCTGTGGAGGCGGTCGGACTGAAGCACCGGACGCCGGACCACCCCTTCAAGTTCGGAGAGGATTTCGGCCTGTTCACGCAACGATATCCCGGGTGCATGTTCGGGCTGGGGGCTGGCGAGGGAACTCCTGCGCTGCATAACCCCGACTACGATTTCCCCGAGGACCTCATCCCGCAGGGCATCGCCGTGTTCGAGCGGATCGTCCGCCAACTGACCTGAATGTTCGAGCCCACCACCATCACCATCAGCCGCAGTGCGCTCCGCAGGAACTTGGCGTTCCTGCGCGAACGACTGGATGGTGCGCGGCTGTGCAGCGTGGTGAAGGGCAATGCGTACGGTCATGGTCTGGACCCCTTCATCCCCCTCGCAATGGAGGAGGGCATCGACTACTTCGGGGTGTACTCAGCCGATGAAGCCTGGTACGTGGTGGAGCATCTGCGCAAATGCCCGGACCTGTTCATCATGGGCATGGTGGAAGGCGATGGGCTCGCCTGGGCCGTGGAGCACGGCGTGGAGTTCTGCGTGCATGACCTGGACCGCCTCGAGCAGGCCATTCATCACGCGACAAGGCAGAAGCGCAAGGCGAGGATCCATATCGAGGTGGAGACCGGTATGCACCGCACGGGCTTCGACCGCGCCGCTCTGGGTCCCGCGCTCGAGCTGGTGCGCGGACATGTTGAGCACATCGACCTGGTCGGCCTGTTCACCCATTTCGCCGGGGCGGAGAGCAGCAGCAACGATCAACGCGTCACCGCTCAGATGGCGCACTTTGAGCATGCGCAACAACGCTGCGTACAGGCTGGTCTGCAACCGACCTATGCGCATCAGGCTTGCAGTGCAGCTGTAATGAACTACCCGCATACGGTGGGTCCCATGGCACGGATCGGCATCATGCAGTACGGCTTCTGGCCGAACCAGGAGACCTGGTTCCGCTACAGCGCGGTGAGCGGTGCCTCCATCGATCCGCTCAGGCGCGTCATCGGCTGGAAGAGCCGCGTGATGGCGATCACGGGGGTGGAGGCCGGTGGCTTCATCGGGTACGGTTCCAGCAGCGAGGCCGCGCACGACATGCGCATCGCCGTGGTGCCTGTCGGCTACGCGCATGGCTTCGACCGCGGGCTCAGCAACCTCGGCCGTGTTCTGGTGCGCGGGCATCAGGCACGCATCACCGGCATCGTCAACATGAACGCCATCAGTGTGGATGTCACGGACATCCCGGGGGTGGAGAAGGGCGATGAGGTGGTGCTCATCGGCGAGCAGGGCGACCAGTGCATCACCGTGGCCAGTTTCAGCGAGCTCAGCGAACAGCTCAACTACGAACTGCTCACCCGCCTCCCGCGCGACATCCCCCGCACGATCATTCCCTGACCATGGCCTATCTGAAGCTCTATCGTGACAAGCTGCGGAAGAACCACGCGGTGCTGACGAAGTGGTTCGATGACAACGGCATCGAATGGGGTGTGGTCACCAAGCTGCTGTGCGGCAACCGCATCTACCTGCAGGAGTTGGTCGATCTGGGCATCACCGAGATGCACGACACGCGCATCAGCAACCTGAAGGCGATCAAATCCATCGCGCCCCAGGTGCAGACCGTCTACATCAAGCCACCCGCCAAGCGCAGCCTGGCCAGCGTGGTACGCTATGCGGATGTGAGCTTCAACACGGACCTCACCACCATCAAGGGCCTCAGTGATGAGGCGGTGAAGCAGGGCCGCCAGCACAAGGTCATCATCATGGTGGAGATGGGTGACCTGCGCGAAGGCGTCATGGGTGAACACCTCACGGAATTCTATGCCCAGGTGTTCCAGCTGCCGGGCATCGAGATCATCGGCCTGGGCACCAACCTCAACTGCCTCAATGGCATCATGCCCAGCACGGACAAGCTCA
>CAYZBO010000141.1:0-3875 GCA_964476665.1 uncultured Chryseobacterium sp.
TCTGATCGCCCGATCATCTGATCTTCGCCCCGTGATCGCCACCCTCACCCTCCGCAAACCCACCGAAGCGCCGGAGATCGCCCGACTCATTCTGCAGGGCTATCCCGCAGCGCGCGTCTTCGCCTTCCACGGTGAGCTGGGTGCGGGCAAGACCACACTGATCAAGGCCTTCTGCGCGGTGCTCGGTGTGAACGACCATACCAGCAGCCCCAGCTTCGCCATCGTGAACGAGTATCGCGCAGGCTCGGGTGATCCGGTGTACCACTTCGACCTCTACCGCCTCAAGGATGCGGGCGAGCTCGATGCCATCGGCTTCACCGAGTACGTGGACAGCGGATACTACTGCTTCCTGGAGTGGCCCGAACTGGCGCAGGACCTGCTTCCAACAGAGACCCTGCACCTTCGCATCGACCTGCTCCCGGACGGGCAACGCCTGGTGCGCATCGGGTGGTGAGCTGCGGGCGTAGCTGCGCCCATTACTGCTTCACAACACGTACGTGCTGGGCCTCCCGGCCAGTGCCCACCTGCACGAGGTAGATACCGGCAGGCAGCGCTGACAGCGCAAGGGTGCTCCGCTCTGTGCTTGTGCGGAACTGAAGGACACTGCGGCCCATGGCATCCGTGATGGTGATCGGGGTGCCCGGGCGATGCATCGGCGTGTCGAGTACCAGCATGCCATCGGTGGGGTTCGGCCAGGCGTGCACGGCAGCTTTCCCCGCGACCAACGCGTCAAGGCCCGTGTTGATCACCGCCAGCACCTCCGAGGTGGCCGTGCCTTCGCAGCCCTGCTCGCTGGTGTAGCTCACACTGTACGAACCGTTCTCCGTGGGTTCATAGCTCTGGCCGTTCGCCCCTTCGATCGGCTCACCGTTCAGGAACCACTGGATCGTTCCGCTGAAGGCAGGTAATGCGATCAGCGTGATGCCGTCCTGCGTGATCGTCGGTTGCGGCACCTCGTCCGGCAGCCCGGTGAATTCCGTGACGAAGAAGCCCCTGTTCTGGATGCGCTCCACGCAGCTCAGCTCCCAGGGCGAAAGGGTGTTCAACTGGCCGCACACCACGTAGCGGCCATCACCCTGGCTCACCATTGCGTAGGCAAAGCTCTGCAATGCGTTGGGCAGTTGGGCTGGCAACCCGGTGTGGAAACCGGTAAGGTATTCGCCCTCCGTGTTGATCTCACCGATAAAGCCCTTGCCCGTGGCCGATGCCGTGATCACCGTGCTGCCGAAGGTGAGGGTGGAGGAACCGTGCTCCCCGCACAGGTACACGCTGTTGCCATCGTCCTTCACGGTGAGGCCGTAAGCAAACGCGCCGACCGTGGAGTTGAGTTGGCGCATCCACAACGGGGTGCCATCGGCGTCCATCTTCAGCACGGCATCGATGCCGTTCACGAGCGTCGTATTGGTGATCACATCAGGCCCGAAGGGGATCGGCGTGTTGAAGCCCAGGGTGGCGCAGGCGTAGATGTTGTCAGACGGGTCCGTCGCCAGCGGAATGTTGTGCTCAAAGCGGTCTCGGAAGTGGCCATGGGAGCGGAACCAACGGATGGAATCCAGGTCGGCGCTGCAACGCAGGAAGAAGTAACGGTTCAGTGCCGCCGCGGAGGCATCGCCCGGCAGGCTCGGCGCTGTTCCGAATCCAAGCTCACCGCGGTGTTCCCCGGCAATGATCAGATCGCCATCGCTCAGGCTCACAGCGTTCTTGAACCACAGGTTGGTGAAGGCGGTCTGCGGTGCATAGGAGGTGGCGGTGAGGGTGATGAGCCCGTTGCCTGTCGTATCGATGCTGGCCATGGACAGGTCGGCGCTCTGGAAGTAGAGCCGCCCCCCCGCATAGTGCAGCAGGGTGGTGCGGGCCAGTCCCCCGGTGGAAGGCATGCCGGTGTTGTGCGCCCATACCAATTCCCCATCCGGTGAGAACTTCAACAGGTAGTTGCGCGACGCGGTCACGTTCAGCGTGCTGTCGCTCACGATCAGGGTGTTCACCAGGGTGCGGCCCAGGAAATAGGCGTTGCCCGCTTCGTCGGCGCGGATGCTGAAGGGCTGGAATTGCGGCCCCACCGGGCGGATCCACTGCAGCTCGCCCGCGCTGTTGAACTTGTGTACGAAGGCGTTCACACTGCCGGGACCACCGCTGGGCGATACGGTGTCGCCCTGGCATTGCTGCGGCGTGTTGCCGTCGTTGAACAGGAACAGGTTGCCCTGTGGGTCGCGGGCAAGGTCCAACGCGCCAGAGAACGAGTTGGCGATGCCGGCCACACCACCACTGCTGGTCCAGGTGTATCCCTGTGCCTGGGCGGTCAGTGTGTTGAGCAGAAGGGCGAGCAGCGTGCCAGCGGATGCCAGAGAGATGCGCATGTCGGTAGTGGTTGGATCGGTGGCAAAGCTGCCAGCCGCTGCTGCCCGCTGCAATAGAACGTTGGTTATAACCGGCCCGCGAACAGGGATGCGCTTTCCCCGCGCTGCCCGCTTCCATACCTTCGCGTTCCCACCACCACACCCATGAGCTCCTCCGGCGATCTGCTCAAGCAACTGGCCCGCCAGTCCGTCATGCTCCCCCAGGAACAGGTGATGACCGTGGGCCGCCGCAAGAAGAGCCTCTTCATCGGCATCCCCAAGGAGATCACCTTCCAGGAACACCGCGTGCCCCTGACGCCCTCCGTGGTGGCCGTGCTCGTGGGCCGTGGACATGAGGTGGTGATCGAACGCGGCGCGGGACAACCCGCCCAGTGGCAGGACAGCGACTACAGCGAGGCCGGCGCCATGGTGGTGGACAGCCCCGAACAGGTCTTCAAGGCCGACCTCATCCTGAAGGTGGCCCCGCCCACCCACGCCGAGATCGAGCTGCTGCGCCACAAACAGATCCTCATCTCCGCCCTGCAGCTCACCGTGCAGCCCAAGGACACCCTCAAGCGCATGATGGAGAAGCGCATGACGGCCGTGGCCTGGGACTTCATCAAGGACCGCGAGGGCATCTACCCCATCGTACGGGCCATGGGCGAGATCGCGGGCAACACCTCCGTGCAGGTGGCCAGCGAATACCTCAGTGCAGACAAGGGTGGTCCGGGCCTCATGCTCGGTGGCATCAGCGGCGTGGCACCGGCCGAGGTGGTCGTCATCGGTGCCGGCACCGTGGGCGAGTTCGCCACCCGCGCCGCACTGGGACTGGGCGCCAGCGTGAAGGTCTTCGACAAGAGCATCTACCGCCTGCGCCGCCTGCAGAACGACCTGGGGCAGCGCGTGTGGACCAGCGTGGTGCAGCCCGAGGAACTGAAGAAGGCCCTCAAGCATGCCGATGTGGCCATCGGAGCCCTCCGCCCCGAACAAGGCCGCACCCCCATGGTGGTCACCGAAGAGATGGTGAAGGACATGAAGAGCGGCAGCGTCATCGTGGATGTGAGCATCGATCGTGGTGGCTGTTTCGAGACCAGCGAGGTCACCACCCATACCGACCCTGTCTACAAGCGCTACGGCGTGGTGCACTACTGCGTGCCCAATATCGCCAGCCGTGTGCCCCGCACCGCCAGCACCGCCCTCAGCAACATCTTCGGACCGATGCTCCTGAGCATGGGCGATGTGGGCGGCTTCGAGGACCTCATCAAGCAGGACCTGGGCGTGCGCCACGGCGTGTATTGCTACAACGGCACCATCACCAGTCCCATCCTCGGCGAGGCCTTCAAGTTGCCCTACAAGGACCTGGATATTCTGCTGGCGGCCTTTTAGGTCCCAGGGCCCATGTGGACATAAGGGCATGTGACCATGTGTTCATGTGCCCATGTGTTCATGTGCGCATGTGTTCATTTGGGCATGTGCCCATGAATGCGCTCCGGACGCGGTTATTGGGTTGGTCATATCCGTCCGCTGAACGGAGGTCGG
>CAYZBO010000142.1:0-3862 GCA_964476665.1 uncultured Chryseobacterium sp.
GTTCGTGATCGACACCTTCCTGGACAACGAGCTGTGGCCCCTGCGCATGCGCTACATGGGTAAGGAGACGGTGAAGCTGCGCAACGGCAAGTACCGCTGCCTGAAGTTCCAGCCCGTGGTCCAGGAAGGTCGTATCTTCAAGGGGAACGACGACCTGAACGTGTGGGTGACCGACGATGGCAACCGCGTTCCGGTGCTCGCGCAGGCCAAGGTGCTTGTGGGTTCCATCAAGATGGAGCTCAGCGGATACCAGGGTCTGGTACACCCCATCGCGAAACTCTGAGGGTTATCCACCACGCATCGTGGTGATCCTTTCGAACGGTCCGTGCGCAGGCACGGACCGTTGTGCTTTCTTGCCGCCATGAAGCCGTGGTTGAAGTGGACCGCCTTGGCATTGCCGTTGGTGGCTGTGGGGTATGTGCTCATTGGCGTGGATGTGCGTCCCCGTGAAGAGTACGTGGAGGATGGCGGTACACAGGAGATGGACAGCACCCTGCTGCCCCCCGATGCATACGGCATTCCCATGTCGGGATTCGTGCTGGAGAAAGGCACCGTGCGGTCCGGCGACACCTTTGGTGGCCTTCTGGCCAGACACGGTGTGGACCCAGGGACCGTGCACGAGCTGGTGGAGGCCGCAAGCCCCCATTTCAACGTCACCAGGATCCGCACCAGCCACCCCTATGCGTTCATCTTCGCCGAGGACAGCAGCCGCACACCGGCCTACTTCATCTACGAGGAGGATGCCGTGCGCTACCTGGTGTTCGACGTGGGTGACCGCCCCTCGGTGCGCGTGGGTGAGCGACCGGTGCACACGGCCCAACATGAGATCGCCTGCGCCGTAACGGGTGCGCTGTACAACGACCTGCAACGCGCCGGTGCCGATCCCGCCCTCGCCATGCAACTGGCCGATGTATTCGCCTGGACCGTGGACATGTACCGCATCCAGAAGAGCGACACCTTCGCCGTGGTGTACGAGGAGCGCACGGTGGACGGCAAGGCCTACGGCAGCCCCACGGTGCTGGCGGCGCGCTACATCACCGGAGGAGCGGAGCGGGAGGCCTTCCGCTACGTCCGCGCCGATGGTGGCCAGTACTTCGACAGCGATGGACAAAGCCTGCGCAAGGCCTTCCTGAAGGCGCCGCTCAAATTCAGCCGGATCAGTTCCCGCTTCAGCGGCCGCCGCCTGCACCCGGTGCAGAAGGTGATGAAGGCGCATCTGGGCACCGACTATGCCGCGCCCTATGGCACACCGATCCTCGCCGTGGGCGATGGCGTGGTGGAGAAGGCCGGTCGCACCGGCGGTAATGGCAATTACGTGAAGATCCGTCACAACGGCACCTACAGCACGCAATACCTGCACATGCGCAAGATCCTCGTGAAGCAGGGGCAGCGCGTGGCGCAGGGCGATGTGATCGGCGAGGTGGGCAGCACGGGGTTGGCCACGGGTCCGCACGTGTGCTTCCGCTTCTGGAAGAACGGTGTGCAGGTGGACCACCTGCGGGAGGAGTTCCCCAGCGCAGAGCCGCTTGCACAGGACCACATGCCAGCCTTCCTGCGCGTGCGCGATACCCTGGCGCATGACCTGGATGAAGCGCTGGCCGAACTGCGGGCCGGACGCGAGGTGCTCTTCTGATCCGCCCTAAAGCGCCCGGATGGCGGCGTTGTCGTAGGTGCCGCTGGTGTTGCGGTCCACGCTGCGCAGCAAGGCGGTGGCCAGTACATCGTGCGGCATGGGGCGATAGCGTGCGGGCAGCAACGGCGATACCACACGTGCCACCACGATGCCGATGCGTTCACCCACCCGCACCTCCTTACGCGGACCGGTGAGGATAGACGGTTGGAAGAGGTGCAGGGCCGGCAGGTCCAGCGCTTTCATCGCCTCTTCCATTTCCCCCTTCACCCGGTTGTAGAACACCCGCGAGTTCGCATCCGCCCCAATGGCGCTCACCACGCTCATCACCGGCACGCCTTGCGCCTTGGCCCAGCGCCCCAGGCCCACCACCAGCTCCTTGTCCACATGGATGAACTTCGCCTGGTCGCCGCCCTCCTTGCCAATGGTGGTGCCCAGGCAGCAGAGCACGGCATCCACATGGTGCGGACGCAGGGCCTTCAGCAGGTCGGCATGTACCCATTGTTCCAGCTTTGGGTGCTGGGGCAGGGGAGTGCGCGCCACGGCAATGACCCGCCCGAAACGCGGATCGGAAAGGGCTTGCTGAAGTACAGTGCTGCCGATGAGTCCGGTGGCACCGGCGACGAGGATGGTCTTGGCCATGTCGCAAGGTAGTCCCTTGACGATCGCGATCGATCGTATTATGTTTGCAGCGTAAACAAGTTTATGATGAACACAGAACTCACACCCCAGGAAAGTCTTCGCCTCATCGAAAGCATGATCGGCCATGCCCGACGCAGTTTCAGCCGCATGAGCTTCTACTTCCTCTTGTGGGGCGTGCTGCTCATCGGTGCGATGATCGCCGCCTACCTGCTGCGGGAGAATGCACAGGGCTGGCAGAACGGAGCGCCGTGGGGGGTGGCCGGTGCGCTCGGCGGCATCATCAGCGCCATCCATGGAGCGCGTGAAAGCAGGCGCGAACAGGTGTCCAACCCCATGGACAGCACCATCAGCTGGCTGTGGGGCGCTTTCGTGATCACCATGTTGCTGCTGATCGCCTTCACGGTGGTGGGTCGTTCGGACGCCACGGTGGCCATCACCATGCTCACCGGGCTGCCCACCTTCCTCACCGGCCAGATCATGCGATTCAGACCCCTGCAGTTCGGCGGGGTGCTTTTCTGGGTGGCCGGTATCGCCATGCTGGTGCTGCACAGTGCGCTGGCCACGCTGGTGCTCTACTGCGCTTCCATGCTGTTGGGCTACATCGTTCCCGGCATCCTGCTCAAACGCCACGAGGATGGGCTTCGCGCCGCTTGACCCCGTGCTGCACAACCAGCTGCGGCTGGCCGTGGTGAGCCTGCTGATCGCTGTGGACGAGGCGGACTTCACCTACCTGCTGGAACGCACCGGCGCCACACGCGGCAACCTCAGTGTGCAGCTCACCAAGCTGAAGGAGGCCGGCTACGTGCAGATCACCAAGGGTTACAAGGACAACTACCCCAATACCAGCTGTCGACTTACCAAGGCGGGGATCAAGGCCTTCGAGCAGTACGTGAAAGCGATCAAAGGATACCTTCAATAGCGATCGGATGGCTATGGCACAGGCTCTTTCCACACTGCACATCTCCGCAAGCATCCTGGCACTGATCCTTGGGGCTTGGGTGCTCATCGTTCAAAAAGGGGACCGCCGCCACCGCCGCATGGGTCGGGCCTATGCCATCAGCATGCTGGTGGTGAACGCCACTGCCTTCGGCATCTACCGACTTTTCGGTGGCTTCGGCCCGTTCCACATTGCAGCGATCGTGAGCCTGTTGACGCTGCTGGCAGGCATGCGCCCGGTGCTGTTGCGCACGCGACCGAAGCACTGGTATACGACGCACATGAGCTTCATGTACTGGTCGGTGGTGGGCCTGTACGCCGCTTTCGCATCGGAAGTACTGGTGCGCCTTCCCGAGCGTCCAGGTGCCTATTTCGGGCTGTTGGTGGGCGCCGCCACCGCTGTGATCATGGGTGTTGCCGGCCTGTTGCAGGGGCGCCTGGTGAAGCGCTGGTCGGCCGAGGGGGGGCGCTGCCCTGAGCCCTTATTGGTCGATACCTGACGTTCGTTCGTCGGGTCGGATGGCTTTCTGTCGGATCGTTGCAACGTGGCCGATCGGCGCCCGTAACCATGTTCCCAACCCGAAATCCCAAGACCATGGAACCCAAGTACCGCACCCTGCTCCAAGCTGTTGCCATCGCCGCTGTGTTCGCCAC
>CAYZBO010000143.1:0-3848 GCA_964476665.1 uncultured Chryseobacterium sp.
CCTTCGCACGGTTCACGATGTCGCAGGCCTCCTTGGTGATGATGGCCTGCTCGCTATCCATCTTGTGCTTGGTGAGGTCCTCCACCTCCACGGGACGGAAGCTGCCCAAGCCTACATGCAGGGTCACCTCTGCGAAATTGATGCCCTTGAGCTCCATGCGCTTGAGCAGTTCACGGCTGAAGTGAAGCCCGGCCGTGGGAGCGGCCACTGCGCCCTCCTCCTTGGCGTAGATCGTCTGGTAGCGCTCCGCGTCGCTGGCCTCGGTCTCGCGCTTGATGTAGCGGGGCAGCGGGGTCTCGCCCATCTCGGTGATGGTGCGCTTGAACTCCTCGTACGTGCCGTCGAACAGGAAGCGCAGCGTGCGGCCACGGCTGGTGGTGTTGTCGATCACTTCGGCCACAAGCTCATCGTCCTTGCCGAAGTAGAGCTTGTTGCCGATGCGGATCTTCCGTGCCGGGTCCACGATCACATCCCACAACAGGCTGTCGCGGTTGAGTTCCCGCAACATGAACACTTCGATCTTGGCGCCTGTCTTCTCCTTGTTACCCCACATCCGCGCCGGGAACACCTTGGTGTTGTTGAGGATGAAGGTGTCCCCGTCATCGAAGTAATCGATCACGTTCTTGAACTTCTTGTGTTCGATCTTACCCGTCTTGCGGTGCAGCACCATCAGGCGGCTGCCGTCGCGGTCCTTGGTGGGGTAGAGGGCGACGAGTTCCTTGGGAAGGTCGAATTTGAAGGCGGTCAGTTTCATGGTTCGCTCAGGGCTTACGGGCCCGCTCCGGGGGTTGAAAAGGGCGCCGAAGATACGTTCACCACGAAGCGATGGTCAACGGAGCGTTAAGCTTCTTCAAAAAGATCCTGATAGCCAGTGGCTTATCCCTGCTGCGGAAGGTCCGGTCGGGTCGGCAGGGGGGCGATGCGCTGGGACCAGGTCACCGGATGCTCGGCGTCCTCCACCCGGAAATCGCCAATGGCCGTGCGGCGCAACGCGCTCAAATGGGCCCCGCACCCCAGCACCTGGCCGATGTCATGCGCCAGCGAGCGGATGTAGGTGCCTTTGCTCACGTGCACTTCGAAGTCCACCTCCGCACCCCGGACGGCCGTGACCACCAGCTGGTTCACATCCACCGTGATCGGCTTCATCTCCACCTCGTGCGCCTTGCCCAGGTTGCGCGCCACGATATAGGCCCGTTCCCCCTCGAACCGCTTGGCGCTGTAGCTGGGCGGCCGTTGTTCGATCCGCCCGAGGAACCGCGCGAAGGCGGCCCGGATGGCGGTTTCGTCCAGATGCTCCCACGGCCCCCCCGGCACCACGGCCGTCTCCAGGTCGTAGCTGGGCGTGGTGCCCCCCAGGGTGATGGTGCCCGTGTAGACCTTCTCCAGGCCCGTGAGCTCCATCAACCGCTTGGTGAGCGGTCCGTAGGCCATGATCAACAGCCCGCTGGCAAGGGGGTCCAGCGTGCCGGCATGCCCCACCTTGAAGTTGCGCCGGCCCACCACGCTGCGCATCGCCCCGCGGATCTTGTTCACGCAGTCGAAACTGGTCCATCCCAGGGGCTTGTCCACCAGGATGATCCCGCCTTCGACCGGACGGAACAAATGTTCGCTGCTGGGTACGGGTGCCTCCACGTGCGGTCACATCATCTGCATGGGAACATCCAGCAGATAGAGCAGGATGATGGCGCCACCCACCACGATGCGGTACCAGCCGAAGCCACGGAAGCCATTGCGCGCCAGGAAGGCGATGAAGCCCCGGATGGCGATGATGGCCACCACGAAAGCGACCAGGTTGCCCACTGCGAAGAGCTGCAGGTGTTCGCTGGTGAAGGCGCCACCGTCCTTCAGGTAGTCGTAGAGGCTCTTGGCCGTGGCGCCGAACATGGTGGGCACCGCCAGGAAGAAGCTGAACTCCGCGGCGCGCGTGCGGTCCAGCCCTTGGGTCATGCCCCCGATGATGGTGGCCGCGCTGCGCGATACGCCCGGTACCATGGCCAGGCATTGCCACACCCCGATGATCAGCGCACGCTTGAAGCCGAGCGGTTCCGCCGCACCCAGCTTGCCGCCCGGCGCCCACTGGTCGATCCGCAGGAACACCAGTCCCCCCAGGAAGAGCATCACACCCACCACCAGCACGTTCTCCAGCAGCATGTCCACCACGTCCTTGAAGAGCAGCCCGGCCACCACCGCCGGAAGGAAGGCCACGAAGAGCGTCGTATAGAAGTCGAAGGAGCGCAGGAACCGCCGCCAGTACAGCACCAGCACCGAAAGGATGGCCCCCAACTGGATGGCCACGGTGAAGAGCTTGACGAACTCGTCCTGCTGGATCCCCATGATGGTGGACCCGATGATCATGTGACCCGTGCTGGAGACCGGCAGGTATTCGGTGAGGCCCTCGATGATGGCGAGGACGATGGCCTGGACGACGGTCATTGCCCTGCCTCGCTGCCCTTATCCTTCTTCAGGATGGCATAGACCACGAAGAGGTAGCCCACCAGGGTGACGATGGGGGCGAGTGTGATGCGACGCGGGCTGAAGATGGCATCGGCATCGAAGGCATTGGGATCGCCGTTGCCGCCGCCTGCCATCAGCAGAAAGCCCACCACCACCACGGCCAACCCGATGAGCAGCAGCTTGTAGTTGGTGCCGGTGAAGGGCAGGTCGTTGAAGTGGTTCTGTTTGGCCATCAGCTCCAGTGTAGGTCCTCGGAATTCATGCGAAGGTAGCGGCCCACGGCGAACCAGGTGGAGACCAGCGAGATCAGCAGGCCCAGCACCAGCACTCCGACGAAGAGCATCGCCAGGGTGAGGACATCGGTGAACGCCAGCAGGTCCGGCATGTAGTGGCGCACCAGCTGCAGCAGTCCCACCATCAGCCCCACCGCCAGCACCGCACCCAACAAGCCCTGCCACAGGCTCTGCCCCAGGAAGGGACGCTTGATGAACCATTGTGTGGCCCCCACCAGGTGCATGGTGCGGATGAGGAAGCGCTTGCTGTAGATGGACAGGCGGATGGTGTTGTTGATCAGCGCGATCGCCACGATCAACAGCAGGCCGGTGAAGCCCAGTACGATGAGCGTGAGCTTGCGCATGTTCGTGTCGATGTTCTCCACCACCGCCGCATTGTAGGCAACCTCGTCCACCCGCCGGTCCTGCCGCAGGTGCGCTGCGATCCACTTCACACTGTCGCCCGCTGCATAGCGCGCATCCAGGTTCAACTCCACCGAGGGCAGCAGCGGGTTGTCGCCCAACACCCCCAGGAAATCCTCGCCCAATTCCTCCTTCAATTGCGCGGCGGCTTCCTCGGCCGTCACGTAACGCGTCTCCTTGGTGTAAGGCTCATTGTCCAGCTCCTTGCGGAACTGCATCAGGTCCACCTCCTTCACGTCGCGCTTCAGGAACACCTCCACCCGTACGTTCTCGCGGAAGTAGCGTTCCAGCGCCTGCGCGTTCAACACCAGGAAGCCCAGGACCCCCAGCATGAACAGCACCAGCGCGATGCCGATGATGGTGCTCACGTTGGAGCTCCGCGTGCGGGCCTTGAAGTAGCGCTCGTTGCTCATCCGTGGCCGCGAAAGTAAGGGCGATGGCCGCAACCACCCCCTCGCTCCATCCGCTCTTCTACCTTCGCGCTCCGGAGCCGAGGAACATGCAGTACGACCCGACGAACATCGAACAGAAGTGGCAGGATGAATGGCGCAAGCGCCACACGTATCGTGTGGAGAACGACCCGTCCAGGCCCAAGTACTACGTGCTCGACATGTTCCCCTACCCCAGCGGTGCGGGCCTGCACGTGGGGCACCCGCTCGGCTACATCGCCAGCGACATCGTGGCGCGCTACAAGCGGCA
>CAYZBO010000144.1:0-3809 GCA_964476665.1 uncultured Chryseobacterium sp.
CAACACCCGTGCCCGCAAGTTGGTGGGGTCGGCATTGGTGGTTACATCGTAGTCGGCCAGCAGGCGGTCGCTCACTACGGCGCGCACATTCCCCAGGTGGTCCGTGAGCTCGTAGCGCTTGAGGTCCACGGTGCGGGTGTAGATGGGGTTCTCCGTGTGGATGATGAGCGGCTGCAGGGCCAGGTGCGGCGAAAGTGCGGTGGTGATGTAGGGCGAGGTGGAGTTGAAGGACCAGATGAGCCCTGCCGATGCCCCTGCCAGGGTGCCCGTGGCCGCATTGGGGGTGTGCAGGGCGTAGATGTTGCGCTGGCCACCATTGATCGCCGTAACGTTGGTGAGCAGCATGCGGTCCCCTTTGATGCGCCGCACTTCGGTGATGCGCGCACCGGTGTTCACCGCCTCCATGGCGCTGAAGCCCGGTACAGCAACGCGGTACAAGCGGTGTCCCTCTTCGCTGATGGTGCGCACGAAGTAAAGGTAGGCGCTCTCGGGGCTGAAATCCAAACTGGAGATGCGCACCGTGTTGGGCACCGCCAGGGTACCGACCTCCGTAAGGCCAAGGTGGTCCGGATCGATGCGGAACAGGATGATCTTGTAGGTTTCCAGGGCAGGGAAGATGGAGCCCGAGTTGGTGACCCGGCTGGAGACGGCCAGGTATTGCCCGTCGGGGCTCACCTGCATTTCGGCCATGGTGCCGGCGCCAAAGTCGGAGAAGGTGTGCAGCGGAACGGGTTGCACATTGTCCAGGTCGTCCAACCGGATGGCGACCAGCTGGGAATGTGTGCTGCCTCGGCGCATGAGGTAGAGCACCGGCGGCGCAGCGCCTGTACGATCGTCAATGACGGCCATGCACGCTGCATGGTTCACCCCGTTCCCGGGTATGAACAAGGGGCGGTTCAGCGGGGCTTCCATGGCGCCGATGCTGCCGTTGCCGGGCAGGGTGCGGTCGTAGACGTTGTAGTAGGGGTTGTTCTGCGCGTCCATGGTGAAGAGGAAGTGGCGCTGGCTGTTGGCCGGGTCCATGGCGCTTCCCCAACGCCCCATCTCCCGACCTTTGTACCCATGACCAAGGACATTACGGCCGATATCATCTCCATCGGCGACGAGCTGCTGATCGGGCAGACCATCAACACCAACGCGGGGTGGATGGGCGAGCAGCTGGCCCTGGTGGGCATCCGCGCACGACAGGTGCTCACCATCAGCGACGATCGCACGGCCATCCTGGAGGCCCTGGATGCGAGCAAGGCGCACGTGGTGCTGATCACAGGGGGGCTGGGACCCACCAAGGACGACATCACCAAACACACGCTGTGCAGCTACTTCGATACCAAGCTGGTGCGGCATCCGCACATCGAGGCGGCGATCGCGGCCTTCTTCCGGAGCGTTGGCCGTGAACCCTTGGAGGTGAACCTGGCCCAGGCGGACCTGCCGGAGGCGTGCAAGGTGGTGCCCAACGACCGGGGTACGGCCAGCGGCATGTGGTTCGAGCGCGATGGGCGCGTGTTCGTGAGCATGCCGGGGGTGCCGTATGAGATGAAGGCGATGATGGAGAAGCACGTGTTACCCGAGCTGCGGGAGACGTTCCAACCGCCCACCATCGTACACCGCACCATCCTCACCACCGGGCTGGGGGAAAGCCACCTGGCACAGCGCATCGCGGCGTGGGAGGACAGCCTGGCTGCCGACGACATCAAGCTGGCCTACCTGCCCAGTCCGGGGTTGGTGAAGCTGCGGCTGAGCACCTATGCGAACAACGACCCCACGGCGGCGACCGCGCGGGTGGCCACGAAGGCAGGGCAGCTCTACCGGCTCATTCCCGAGCTGATCTTCGGCGAGGGGGAGGAGCGGCTGGAGCAGGTGGTGGGTCGGCTGTTGAAGGAGCGTGGGCAAAGTCTGTCGCTGGCGGAGAGCTGCACGGGCGGCTACGTGAGCCACCTGATCACCGGGGTGCCGGGCAGCTCGGCCTATTACACCGGCGGGGTGGTGAGCTATGCCAACGCGGTGAAGATGGAGGAGCTCGGCATCCCCAGCGACATGCTGGAGCTGAACGGTGCGGTGAGCCAGCCGGTGGTGGAGCGCATGGCCGTGGGGGTGCGCGAAGCCCTGCGCACCGACTGGAGCGTGGCCCTGAGCGGGGTGGCGGGCCCGGACGGGGGCACGCCCGAGAAGCCGGTGGGCACGGTGTGGATGGCGGTGGCGGGTCCGGAGGGGGTGCGCTCGCACTGCGGCTTCTACCCCGGCAGCCGCGACCTGGTGATCCGCCGCAGTGCCCTGGCGGCGCTGAACATGCTGAGGCTGGGGCTGTTACGCGCGTGATGCCGGCGGGGGGGCGGGGCTGCGGGGGGCGAATTGAGGGATGTTCACATCGTTCAGAAAATTCCCCTACATTTGCGCCCCTGAATCAGTTCCGCCATGTCCAAGGTCTGCCAGATCACCGGTAAGAAGGTCATCACCGGCCACAAGGTGTCGCACTCGAACATCAAGACGAAGCGCACCTTCGCGCCCAACCTGCAGGACCGCAAGTTCTTCCTCGCCGAGGAGAACAAGTGGGTGAGCCTGCGCGTGAGCGCCAACGGGCTGCGCACCATCAACAAGATCGGTCTGGCCGAAGCGATGAAGCGCGCCAAGGCCAAAGGCTACCTCACGGCCTGATCCAACCCGTAACACGCTGCTCCAATGGCCAAGAAAGCGAAAGGCAACCGCATCCAGGTGATCATGGAATGCACCGAGCATAAGAGCTCGGGCCTGCCCGGCACCAGCCGCTACATCACCACCAAGAACCGCAAGAACACCACCGAGCGGATGGAGTTGAAGAAGTACAACCCCATCCTGCGTCGGATGACGGTCCACAAAGAGATCAAGTAAGCCGCGCTCCGCGCGATCCTGCTAACCCGAAAATGAGCGCTGCGGCGCATGGAACATGGCAAAGAAGACCGTTGCTACCCTGAAGAAAGAAGGCGGCAAGACCTACACCAAGGTGATCCGCATGATGAAGAAGGATGGCGGTAAAGGCTACTCCTTCGTGGAGCAGGTGGTGGCCAGCGATGAGGCGGACAAGCTCCTCAGCGGCAAGTAACCACCTCCCTCAACCCGCTTCAGAAAGGCCTTTCCTGTCGGGGAGGCCTTTCTACGCATACGGACCATGGCGTTCTTCGGACTCTTCGGTAAGAAAAAGGAGGCGGCCCAGGAGGCCGCCGAACAGCAGGCCCTCGATGCCGGCCTCGAACGGTCGCGCGAAGGCCTCTTCGGTCGGCTCACGCGCGCCATCGCCGGAAAAAGCACCATCGATGACGAGGTGCTCGACCACCTGGAGGAGGTGCTCGTGAGCAGCGATGTGGGCGTGGAGACCACCCTGCGCATCATCGACCGGGTGCAGGAGCGGGTGAAGCGTGACAAGTACGTCAGCACCAGCGAGCTCAACGGCATCCTGCGCGATGAGGTGGCGGCCTTGATGAAGGACCCCGCCCCGGTGGACCCGGCCATCAAGCCCTACGTGATCATGGTGGTGGGGGTGAACGGCGTGGGCAAGACCACGACCATCGGCAAGCTTGCCAACGCCTTCAAGAAAGAAGGCCGCAGCGTGGTGCTGGGCGCCGCCGATACCTTCCGAGCGGCCGCGGTGGACCAGCTGCGCATCTGGAGCGAACGCGTGGGCGTGCCGCTGGTGCAACAGGGCATGAACGCCGATCCGGCCGCGGTGGCCTACGATGCGGTGGAGAGCGCCAAGGCCCGCGGCGCCGACGTGGTGATCATCGATACCGCCGGCCGCCTGCATAACAAGGTGGGGCTGATGAACGAGCTGACCAAGG
>CAYZBO010000145.1:0-3694 GCA_964476665.1 uncultured Chryseobacterium sp.
GCGTGGCACCTGGCACCGGCCTACGACGTGACCTACGCCTACCACCCGGAAAGCCTGTGGCTGCGGCAGCACCAGATGAGCATCAATGGCAAGCGCACGGGCATCACCCGCGACGACCTGCTGGCCGTGGCGAAGGCGATGAACATCAAGAAGGCCGCTGCGATCATTGATGAGGTGAAGGCCGGTGTGCGGAAGTGGAAGACCTTTGCGAAAAAGGCGGCGATGCCCACGAAACAGGTGGAGATGATCGGGAGGACGCACCAGGTGCGGATCTGATCCCGGCACCGGCCGAGTGCAGCGACAGGCTCCCGACCAGACCCCACAGGCGAGCCTGAGGGCAGGCGGAAGTGCGCGCCCTACCTTCACTCACCGAACCTGATGCACCATGCCCAAGCGCTCCTTCTCCCTCGCCAAGGTCTATGCCCTGCTGGAGCCCGGCCCCGTGGTGCTGCTGACCACCGCACACCGCGGTCGCGTGGACGTGATGACGATGAGCTGGCATGTGCCGATGGAGTTCGAGCCGCCGTTGGTGGGCTGTGTGGTGAGCGACCGCGACTTCAGCCACGGCCTGCTGAAGGCCAGCGGTGAGTGCGTGATCAACATACCGACCAAGGACCTGTTGGATGCGGTCGTCGGCTGCGGGAACACCAGCGGACGCGATACCGACAAGTTCGCACGCTTCGGACTGACGCCACGGCCCGCCTCCATGGTGGGCGCACCGCTGATCACCGAGTGCTTCGCGAACCTGGAGTGCCGCGTGGTGGACAAGCGCCTGGCAAGGGCCTACTGCTTCTTCGTGCTGGAGGTGGTGAAGGCTTGGCGCGACACCGCCGTGAAACGCCCCCGCACGCTGCACCACGAGGGCAGCGGCACCTTCATGGTGGCTGGCGAGCGGGTGGTGACACGATCGCGCATGCCTTGACCGATGAAGGTGTGCACAGCGAAGGGTGGAGCTGACACACCTGCCGATCGGCAGACAGGAGCGCGCAGCCATCCTCCTACACCACCGCTCATCCATTGTAACCGCAGTATCCCGCAGAGGCGTCATAGGTTCATGCCCATGAACGCCACCACCCTTCGCCATCTCTTGCTCGCAGCATCGATCGCACCGCTGGCCGCCTGCGCACAAGTGCCAACCGACCTGAAGGCCCAACTGGACGCCGCCGTGGAAGAACACTTCAGCGCTGATGCGCCCGGAAGCGTGGTGCTGGTGGCCCAGGGCGACAAGATCCATTACGAGCGTGCATTGGGCATGGCGGATGTGGCGGCCAAGCAGCCGCTGAGCGCAGTCAGCGTGCTGCGCATCGGCAGTGTGACGAAGCAGTTCACGGGTGTGGCGATCCTGCAACTGGCCGAGCAGGGCAAGCTCAAGCTGAGCGATGAGATCCAGCAGTATGTGGACTTCCCGAAGAAGGAGCATGCGATCACCATCGAGCACCTGGTGTCGCATACTTCGGGGATACCCAACTTCACGGACCTGCCGCTGTACCATCCCGAGGCCTTCGCCAAGGAAGTCACATTGGACGATCTGATCGCGCACTTCAAGGACCTGCCGCTGGAGTTCGAGCCGGGCACGAAATGGAGCTACAGCAACAGCGGCTACATCCTGCTTACCGCGATCGTGGAGAAGGTGTCTGGAATGACGTGGACGGACTATGTGGAGAAGAACCTGCTTGGTCCCGCCGGCATGAAGGCGAGCAGCGCGTCCATCAACAGCGCCTTGCTGCCCAATGAGCCAGGCCTGGGTTACCAGCCCGAAGGCGATGGCTGGGCACCAGCCTTCCCCGTGAGCCTTGCGTGGCCGCGTGGTGCGGGTGCCATCCGCAGCACCCCAGGTGACCTGTGGAAATGGAACCGAGCCGTGCACAAGGGAACGCTGCTCACACCCGCCATGCGTGAGAAAGCGTTCACCGCCTACACGCTCGCGGACGGATCATCCTCCAACTACGGCTTCGGCTGGATGTTCATGAACGTGCAGGGCAGTCCCACGCACGAGCACAGTGGCGGCATCAACGGCGCCACGAGCAATTCGATCTACCTGCCCAAAGAGGACATCTACGTTGCGGTGCTGGCGAACCGCGAATCGGACGATGCGCACAACCTGGCCCCGAAGCTGGCCGCTATCGCACTTGGCAAACCCTACGGCGGTGCGGAACAGCCGCTGACCGCAGAACAGGCGCAGCAATACACCGGCGTCTACGTGAACAAGGACGGCGTTGAGCGCTACATCACCGCCGACGCACAAGGGCTGCACTCGCAACGGCAAGGTGGCTCGCGCTTCGACCTGCGCTACCTGGGCGACGACCGCTTCCTCTTCGTGCAGGACGTCGTCACCCTCACCTTTCAGCGCAACAATGGCCGGGTGACAGGCGCGCTTTTCCAGTCGCGGATGAACGAGGAACCACTGACCCGTACCGACAAACCCCTGCCCAAGCGGGAAACCATCGCCTTGAAGAACGCCGATCTGCAGCCTTACGTGGGCGAATTCGAGCTGGCGCCAGGCTTTACGCTCACCTTCCGCGCCGATGGCGATCGCTTCTTCGTGCGCGCCACCGGTCAGCAGGAGTTCGAGGTCTTCGGCTCCGCGCCGCATGAGTTCTTCCTCACCGTGGTCGACGCGAGCATCACCTTCCATCCGGAAAAGGATGGCAGCGTGCAGCGGATCACCTTCCACCAAGGCGCGGAGCTGGAGGGCAAGCGTGTGAGGTGATCCGAGGGTGCCACACGGCGGTCATCCGGATGGGAGTTGCCTACCTTGTAGCGCTCCCCGGTACCAAAACACGATCCCGGTGAGGCTTCATCATGCAACCCATCCACCTCCTCGGACTCTCGCTCATGGTCGCCCTTTCCGCCTGCTCCTCCCAGCAGGAGGACGCTGCGGACACCACTACCCCGGCCGCGACCACCGCACCGGCCGCACCGACCACCACGATCACCTCGGCACCCATGGATGCCCAAGCACCATCGGCCAGCGCAGGCACGGTGTCGGACCCCAACCCGCCCCACGGAGAGCCCGGCCACCGCTGCGAGATCCCGGTAGGCGCCTCGCTCTCCGGAACACCACCCTCGTCGGGTCCGATGGACCAGATGCCGACCACACAACCGATCGCCATGCCCCAGATGAGCGCCCAACCCGCAGCTGCAGCAGGCAGCACGCCCCCGGGCATGAATCCGCCGCATGGGGAGCCCGGACACGATTGCGCCGTGCCGGTGGGCAGCCCTCTGCCGGCGAAGTGACCCCGTGACGGGCCTTCCGGTTGGAATGGATGAGCGATGGACAGACCGCACCACCTCCCCGACCCTGCCTTCTTCCAGCGGCCACGCCCCACGGCTGATCAGCCCTTGGTGGTGATGATGAGCGCCTGCCTCGGCGGCATCCACTGTGGGGTGGACGGCAGCACCAACGGCGACCACACGCCGCTGCGCGCCTGGCTGGTGCGCCCGGAAGTGCGGCTCGTGAAGTTCTGCCCCGAGGACTTCGCGTTCGGCACACCGCGCATGACGCCCGACAGCCACGGCGGCAACGGCTTTGATGTGTTGGACGGAAAGGCGCGCTCGCTGGCCGAGGATGGCACGGACTGGACCGATGGCATGGTGCGAGCCGCGTACGAAATGCGCAACCGGGCCCTGCGCGAGCAGGTGGACGTGGCGATCCTGATGGACATGAGCGGCGCCTGCGGCAGCACGGTGACCT
>CAYZBO010000146.1:0-3688 GCA_964476665.1 uncultured Chryseobacterium sp.
AGTTCGCGATGAAGGGGAACCTCGTCGACATCGCCGTAGGCTTTGTCATGGGCGCCGCCTTCACCAAGATCGTCACGGTGTTCACACAGAACATGGTCGCACCGCTCATCAGTATGTTGACGGAGAAAGTGCGATTCGACCAGATGGAATGGGTGCTTCGCGAAGAAGTGCTCGGGCCTGATGGCGCCGTTGCCACGGCCAAAGTGGCCGTGAGCTACGGTATGTTCCTGACGGCGTTGATCGACTTCATCATCGTTGCCTTCGTCATGTTCATGGTGGTGAAATCGGTCAATCGGATGAAGAAGGCGGAACCGGCCCCGCCGCCCCCCGGCCCCAGCAATGAGGAGAAGCTGCTGATGGAGATCAGGGACGCGTTGAAGAAATAGGCTGTACGAACGATCAATGAAGCCCTCGGCCAAGGCCGGGGGCTTCTTCGTTCAATGTGGCCTGAAGGAACCCGCCACCGGATCGAAACGGATCCCCTCCCCCGCGAAGACCCGTTCCAATACTCCGCTGGCACGGGCCTCCTCCACGGTCCCCGACCACAGCTTGCGGTCGTGGATCAACAGCACACGATCGCATAGGTCCAGTGAGGTCTGCAGGTCGTGGGTGGAAAGGATGATCAACCGGTGCCGTGCCTGGGCCTGCTCGCGCAGAGTACGAAGCAGCCTTACGCGGTTCACGAGATCCAGGAAGGCCATGGGCTCATCGAGCAGGAGCAGCGGTGTGTCCTGTGCCATGGCCCTCGCGATCATCACGCGCTGCGCTTCCCCATCACTCAGGTGTTGCAGGGAGCGGGAAGCGAGGTGACCGACATCCATGACGCGCATCGCCTCCTCGACCATGGCCCGGTCAGTTTCCACCAGGCCACCGAAACGGCCTGTCCATGGTTGCCGACCCAGCCCCACGATGGTGCGCACGTCCAGAAGTCCGGCCTGCGGTCGACCGGTCAATACGATCGAGACCTGACGAGCACGTTCGGAACTGCGCATCCGCACGATATCGGCACCATTCAGAAGCATCTCTCCGGCCATCGGTTTACGCAGCCCGGCGATCGTGTTCAGCAGGGTGCTCTTGCCTCCACCGTTCACACCGATGAGCGCGACACATTGTCCTCCGTCGAGGCCCAGATGGATATCAGAGACGAGTGGATCACCACCATGGCCCACATCAACGGAACGGAGCTGCAGCATGTCTTTCATGAGGTCCGGGCCCAACGTTCACCGCTCCAAAGCACCCATACCACGATCGGTGCTCCGAGCAAGGAGGTCACCGCGTTCAACGGTAGTCCTTCGAGACCGGGCCACTTCACCAGCAGGCCGCAGAGCAGGGCAAGCATGCCGCCCGTGACGATGGTGGTGGGAAGCAGCACACGATGGTCGCTGGTGCGACAGAGCGCGCGCGCCACATGCGGGGTGGCCAGGCCAAGGAAGGCAATGGGACCGCAGAACGCGGTAATGGTCCCTGCCAGCACACCGGCGGTCCATAGGATGGTGCGCCGAACACCGATCACGGGAATGCCCAGGCTGCGGGCGTAAGCGTCGCCGAGCAACATCGCGTTCAGGGGCTTCATCAGCAGCAGGGAAACGACCAGCCCAAGGAGGACGGGTATCACCATCCAGCCGAGCTTTGATCCCACCACTTCCTGGAAGGAGCCCATTCCCCATAGCACGAAGCCGCGCAAGGCCCCCTCGGAACCCGCGACCTGCAGCACATCGATCACGGCCCCGCACAGATAGCCCACCATCAGACCAACGATGAGCAGGCCGGTGCCATCGCCCATGCGCCGATCGGCCATCATGATCAGCAGCAGCACGCCCATGGCCCCGATGAAGGCGCCGAGGACGACCGCCACCTCATCAGGCAGCCAAAGCGCGGCCCAGAGCGGGCGGGCGAGCATCAACACCGCGACGCCGAGGCTGGCTCCGGAGCTCAAGCCCAGCACGGAAGGTCCGGCGAGCGGGTTGCGGAAGAGCGTCTGCATGAGCAGGCCACACGCCGAGAGCCCTGTTCCCGCGAGCACGGCGGTGCACGCTGCCGGAAGCCGCACCTCGCGCACGATCCGCGCGGACACCGCGTCCAGCCCATCCCCGAAGAGGGCATGCACCACCTCTTCCACCTTCAAAGGCACCGCACCCGTCACCAGGTGAAGCAGGAAGAGCAGCCCCGAGACCAGCAGCAAGCCCAGCAACAGCGCGAGGTTCCGGCGGGACATGGCACGAAAGTAGGTGCGGCGCCCGAACCACCTCCATCCGTCAGGTGTTCAACCTTCACCGGACAACGGAACTACATTCACCGGACCGGACCATGCACTATTGCCAATGCTGATGCGTTCTGAAGCGATGATGCGCCACCTCCTTCACCTCCTGATCGTTCTTCCCGTGCTGATATACCATGACCGTGCATCAGCGCAGGGTTGCAGCGATGCCGGTGTGTGCACGGCAGGTCCGATCGGTCAACCCGCCCTGCCGCAGGACAGCGCCGTGGGTGGACCCAAGCGGCATTTCGCGCGACTGCAATACAGCTACGCGATCGGTGAACAGGGCGTGGTGATCATGCAGGTGGTGCCGGAAGTCAGCATCGGCATCACGGAAAGGCTGGCGGTACAAGCGAAGCTGCCATACGTCATGGCCGATGGCGATCTTGGGCAGAACAGCGGGATCGGTGATCTGGTGGCTACAGCGAGCTATCGCTTCATCAAGCAGGACGACCGGGACCTCACCGGGATCCTTGGGATGCGCGTTCCCACCGGGCGTTTCGTCCCGGAGAGCTTCGAAAAGGCCACCTACGGTCCCACCGCACACCCACTACCCATGCCCTACCAGGTCGGGCTGGGCACCACGGACCTTCTGCTCGGTCTGCAATATCGATATGAGCGGATCAGCGCTGCCTTCGCGTACCAGCACGTGCTGAAGCAGGACAACCAGAGCACCTTCCTGCATCGCTATTGGGCGGATGTACCCGCTGCCGCCAGTTATTTCGAGTCCTTCGCCTTGGAGCGCGCGGATGATGCCGTGCTCCGCCTCCAGTACGCCGCACCGTTCGGCCGGCTGATCGTTCAACCAGGCTTATTGGGCATTCTGCACATGGGCAAGGACAGCCGTTCGGAAGACCCGAACACACTGGACCTCATCCGGGATCGGCCCTTCCAGCGCCGTGAGATCGATGGGTCCGAAGGGCTCACGCTCAACCTTACGGCGGACATGCGGTACAAGCTCAGCTCCTCCTGGTGGCTGGAGGCATCGGTGGGTTCGCCCTTGGTGGTGCGGGAAGTACGGCCCGACGGGCTCACACGCTCCGTAGTGACCAACGTGGGGCTGCGCTTCGCATTCTGAACGCGCCTAACTTGCTCGGGTGAAACCGTTCATCCTTGCTGCGGCCACCCTGCTGCTTCAGGCGGGATACGCCCAGGTGGAGCTGCCTGTCTTCGGCACCCAGCAGGTGATCAACGGCTACGCGAAGGATGTGGAGGGCGAGGTCCTCTCCTACTTCAGCGTGTACCCGGAGCATGCCACCACGGCACTGCTGACACGCGCGACGGATGGGCAGAAGGCGATCGCGTGGGAAACGGCAGCTGTTCCCGAGGATCTGAAAGGGGACTACGCCTACTTCAGCTGGATCGCGGCGCACAACAGCACCACCAGCGTGGGCGATAGGAGCTTCGATCTGTTCATCGGGGAAGAGAAGG
>CAYZBO010000147.1:0-3670 GCA_964476665.1 uncultured Chryseobacterium sp.
CTTGAACACGTACATCGTCATCTTCAGCAGGTCGATGATGCGGTGGAAGCCATCGCCCTGCTCCACGGGGTACTGCATCACCGTGACAGCGTTACCGAAGTGTGCACGGGCCTGTTCCACCGCGCTGTCGAAGTCGGCGTGCGGATGGTCCAGCTGGTTCACCGCAATGATCACCGGACGCTGGTACTGCTGCATGCGCTCCCAGATGAGGTCGGTGCCCACCTCCACGCCGTCCTTGGCGTGCAATAACAGCACGCAGGTGTCGGCCACACGCAACGCGGGGATCACCTCGCCCACCAGGTCGTCCAGGCCGGGCGTGTCGATGATGTTGATCTTGTAGTTGCGCCACTCGGTGTGCAGCACCGTGCTGTACACGCTGCTGCCGCGCTCGTGCTCCAGCGGGTGGTGATCGCTCACCGTGTTGTGCTCCTCCACACGGCCGCGGCGCGGTAGCTGGCCTGCTTCGTACAGCATGGTCTCGGCGAGCGTGGTCTTGCCACTGCCATGGGAGCCGAGCAGAACGATGTTCTTGATGTGCTTCGCATCGTAGGTGTTCATGATGGGACAGGGGTTGGGTGGGACATGGTTCACATGCCACCGTGGAGGTCCCGCTCATGATCACGCCGACCGGGAACGGGACGCGCGGAGCATGGGTTGAAGATACGTCAGCGCCCGACCGATGCCAAAGAGCGATCGTCAGGTGGAACAGAATGTGCGCTATGACCGCAGGTCGCCCCGCGTTCGTACCGGTAGGAAAGGGGTAGGCGGAAGCCTCAGTTCAACAACGAGGCCGAACGGTCACCCTGCAACCTGCGGAAACGGGAGGTCACCTCGTCGTAGCTGGAAGGCAGGTTCAGGTCCTTGAGGGGGTCGAAGTCCAGTTTGGCCGCACCGTACTCGCCATAGGCGTCGGTGTTGCCGTCCTTGCCCTCTTCCTTCGCTGCCGTGGTCACCGGCTCTTGCGAGCGGTTCGTGTGCTGGTCCATGGGTTCCTTGCTCGTTGCCTATGGAACAGCGCACTGTGCCAATGGGTTCGACTGCGGGACGAAGATAGAACGCCGGGCCACCAGAAGGCAAGGCCCCGCACCCGGATGGCCCGCTCGCTGGGGATCCCAACCCGCATCGAACGCGCGCATACGCCCTTCGGCACGGTCGTTGGACATGGGGGGGATGACCTGGGGAGCAGCCCCGCCGCACCCGGTCAGGAACAGCACGAACTTCGCCACACCATGCGCACCCGCACCACCTCCCTTCTGCTTGCCGCAACCCTTTCCGCGGCCCCCATGCTGCTCGCTGCACAGCTCAACGGTCCCGGCCGGATCCATGTGGCGGTGGGCCTGGCCGCCGGCGCCCATGGAACCGAATACACCGAGACGGGCACCGTGCTCGGCATCCCCTTGTCGCGCAAGACGCTCGATGGGGCCGCCACGGTGACCGTGCCGATCGAAGTGGGGGTGGGGGTGGCCGACTTCCTCAGCCTGGGGCTGTACGTGGAGCCCGGCAGCTACCTCGATTCCTCCGCCACCGAATCCAATGGTCTGGCCATGGTGGGCTTCCAGCCGCGCTTCTACCTGGTGAACAAGGACCGCTTCGCTTGGATGGCTTCCCTACGTCTGGGCGGCAGCGCCCTGCAGATCGATCGGGAGGAACCCCTTATCCGCTCTGAAGCGCGCTACAGCGGTGGGCATTTTGGGCTGGGTACCGGAGTGGCCTTCCATTTCTCCGACCTCATCGGCCTGCAGCTGCACGCCAATTACCTCACCAACCGGCTCACGCTCCAGGACTACCGCGTCAACGGTTCCGAGATACCGCTTGACCTGTACGAAGCCGAGCTCCTCACCCGCGGTGTCGCGCTGCAAGCCTCCCTGGCGTTCCGCTTCTGACCGGTCACCGGACAGATGTTACCTTCGCCGGGCGCTTCGGTCCGTCGTCCCCGCACAGGTGCTCCATCTGTTCAGGAACGAAGGCTAAGAGGGAATCCCGTGTGAACCGGGAGCTGTTCCCGCAGCTGTGAACCGCTGAAGCCTTGGGCATCGTGCCACTGTCCGCCGGAAGGCGGGCGGGAAGGCGCCCAGGGTTGGGTGGTGAGCCAGAAGACCTGCCGCAGCGCACCACAGCATGGCCCCGGGACAGGGCCAGGGCGCTTGCGGTACAGGCACCTGACCACGTCCGGGGTTTCACCCTTTAGAACGCTGCGCGGTGAACGCAGCACACCAACCCCATTTTCCATGTACCGTTCATTCCTCTCGGCCGGCCTGCTGGCCCTTGCGCTCCATGCGGGCGCGCAGTCCTACGTGCACCGCGTGCTGGTGCTCAACGAAGGCTTCTTCGACTACTTCGACACCGGCGAACAGGTGGTGCCCGTGACGCTGGGCAGCTACGACCCCGCCACCGGCACCTATACCACTGTGGCCACCCTCAGCGGACCGCGCTTCGGCAGCGATGTGCTGGTGGACGGCAACAGCATCTACGTGGCCGCCGATGACCGTGTGCTGCGCTTCGATGCGGACAGCTATGTGCAGACCGGTGAAGTGCTGCTGACCGGTGCCCGCAAGTTGGCCGTGTGGAACGACCAGCTCCTGGTGACCCGCGGAGAGCTCGGTGGGCTGGACCATTACCTCGAAGTGCGCGACAAGAACAGCCTCGAACTCCTGTACGCCGTCACCCCCGCCGATGGCCTCATCCATTCCGCGGAGGACGTGCTGGTGCTCGATGACAAGGCCTACCTGGCCGTGAACAATTCCTTCGATTGGGAGAACGTGGTGGGCCGTGTGGGTGTGCTGGACCTCGCCACCGGCACGTACGGCACCGAGATCGACCTGGGTCCGGAGGGGCGCAACCCCGAACGGCTCATGGTGCATGATGGCGACATCGTGGCCTTCAACAACAAGGACTTCACGGGCAGCAGCATCAGCCGCATCGCCGTGGATGCCGGCACGCTCACCTACACCAACAACGTCTCCCTCAACTCCGGTTGCGCTGCCTCGGCCCTGGTGGAGGCCACCGAGCAGGTCTACTACATGGAGTACGATCAGGGCGAACTGGCCCGCTACGACCTCGCCAGCGCGTTGGTGGCCGATACGCTCACCGGCAGCCCCAGCGTGTACGGACTCATCGAGGATCCCATCAACGGAGTGCTCTACGGCACTACCACGGACTACTTCAGCACCGGCGACCTGCGCGTGCTCAGCCTCAGCGGTCAGGTGCAGAGCACTGTGGCCGTGGGTGTGGCACCGGGCAACCTGGCCCTGGACATCCGCAGCACCACGGCCGTGGCCGAACGCAGCGGCGTGCAACTGGCCGTGTTCCCCAACCCCGCACAGGACCAGCTCACCATCACCGGCATCGCCACCCAGGGCCTCTTGCGCATCCTGGACGCCACCGGACGCACCGTGCTGGAGCAGCCGAGCCGCAGCACGCAGGAGCGCACCGTGGTGAGCGTGGCGACGCTGCCCGCCGGCGTGTACACGGTGGATGTGCCGGGCCGGGGCGTGGCGCGCTTCACCAAGGAGTGATCCAGTTCGAGGCGACTGCATACATTTGCCGCCCCGTCGGTCGGGACACCACCGGCGGGGCATTGGCCTCCTTAGCTCAGCGGTAGAGCAGCTCATTCGTAATGAGCAGGTCTTCGGTTCAAATCCGAAAGGAGGCTCAGGAAGGGATCATCCGG
>CAYZBO010000148.1:0-3642 GCA_964476665.1 uncultured Chryseobacterium sp.
GTCCCCGTGGTACGTGATCGCCTTCGGCATGATCGGCGCATCGCTCAGTGGTGTCACCTACATCAGCGTGCCGGGCATGGTCGGCACCGACCAGTTCAGCTACCTGCAGATGGTGCTGGGCTACCTGCCCGGCTATGCGGTCATCGCCTTCGTGCTCATGCCGCTCTACTACCGGTTGCAGCTCACTTCCATCTATGGGTACCTCGGACAACGCTTCGGACGCCACAGCTACCTCACCGGTGCGTGGTTCTTCCTGCTCAGCCGCAGTCTGGGGTCCGCCGCACGCCTCTACCTGGTGGCGGTGGTGCTGCAGTTCCTGCTCTTCGATGCCTGGGGCGTGCCCTTCTGGCTCACCGTGGTGCTCACCATCGCGCTCATCTGGCTCTATACCCACCGCGGTGGCATGCGCACCATCATCTGGACCGATACGCTGCAGACACTGTTCATGCTGTTGGCCGTGGTGCTCACGGTGCTGATGGTGGGGCAACGGATGGGATGGGGGCTGGGCGAGCTGGTGGAACAGGTGCAGCAAAGACCGCTCAGCCAGGTCTTCTTCTTCGATGACCCCAAGCCCGGCACCTACTTCTGGAAGCAGTTCCTCGGCGGCATGTTCATCGCCATCGCCATGACTGGGCTCGATCAGGACATGATGCAGAAGAACCTCAGCTGTCGCAACATCCGGGAGGCGCAGAAGAACATGGTCTCCTTCAGTCTTGTCCTGGTGTTCGTGAACCTGGTCTTCCTGGCCTTGGGTGCGGTGCTGGTGCTCTATGCCGAGCGCTTCGGCATCGCACTACCCGCGAAGGCCGATCAGATCTATCCGTTCCTGGCCACGGGCGGAACGCTCCCGCTGGTGGTGGGCCTGCTCTTCATCCTGGGCCTCATCGCTGCCGCCTACTCCAGTGCCGATAGCGCGCTCACCGCCCTCACCACCAGCGTGTGCGTGGATGTGCTGGAGATCGATCGCAGGCCCGAGGCGGAGCGGCTCCCCCTGCGCCAACGGGTACACCTCATCATGAGCGTGGTGATGGTGCTGTTGATCCTGCTCTTCAAGCTGCTGAACGACGACAGCGTCATCAAGACGGTCTTCAAGGTGGCGGGATACACGTACGGGCCCTTGCTGGGGCTCTTCGCCTTCGGCATGCTTACCCGCTGGGGTGTGAAGGACCGCTGGGTGCCGCTGGTGGCGGTGCTGTCCCCGGTGCTCACCTTTGCCCTCGACCGCTATTCGGTGCTGCTCTTCGGCGGCTACACGTTCGGGTTCGAACTGTTGCTGGTGAACGCTGCGATCACGTTCATGGGCTTGCTGCTGCTGCGGCGGCGAGCTTGATGGGAACTCCTCAATACTGCCGCTGCCAGTTCCGCTCGATCACCTCCAGCAGCTCGGTGTGGATGGCACTGTTGCTGGCCACGATCTCCTCGTCGAACACCGGGTCCTTGCTGGGAAGGAAGCCGCTCACCTTGCCGCCCGCCTCGCGCACCAAGAGCACACCGGCCGCCACGTCCCAACTGTTGAGGCCGTACTCGTAGAAGGCCTCGAAGCGTCCGCAGGCCACATAGGCCAGGTCGGCGGCCGCACTGCCCAGGCGGCGGATGCCACGGGTGCGGTGCATCAGCTCGCGCAGCAGGTCCATGTACTCGCTCTCATAGCCGAAGTCGTCGTACGGGAAGCCCGTTGCGAGCAGGCTGTCCTGCAGCTCCTTGCGCGCCGAAACACGGATGGGCTGGCCGTTGAGGTAGGCACCGCCGCCCTTCCACGCGGTGAAGCGTTCGTCGCGCGTCACCTCGTGCACCACGCCCAGCAGGGGTTCGGTGCCATCGAGCAGGGCGATGCTGATGCAGTAGCACGGCACGCCATGCACGAAGTTGGTGGTGCCGTCCAGCGGATCGATCACCCAGTTGAGGCCGGTGCCCTGCTCCCCACTGCCTTCCTCGGCGATGAAGCCCGCCCCCGGCAACAGCTTCTCCAACGCCTCCACGATCCGGTCCTCCGCCGTGTGGTCCACATGGGTCACCAGGTTGTTGGCGCTCTTGCTGCTCACGCCGGCTTCGGTGAGCTTCGGGGCTTCGGTGCGGATGAAGGCAGCGATGTCGACGCAGAGGTCGGCGACTTGTTCGGTGAGGTGCTTCAGGTCCATGGGGGATGGGCGCTTGGAAGTTGGTTCGTGCAGCGGTCAGGCGGTCGTTGTGGAGGTGCGCTTGCGCAGCCACAGCATGCCGCCGATGCCCGCCAGCATCAACAGGGTGGAGATGATCTCGGCCTGGGTGATGGTGCCCAGGACATGGACGTTCACGCGGATCTTCTCGATGAAGAAGCGCTCCAGTCCGTTGAGGAAGAGGTACAGGAAGAAGATCATGCCGGGGGGCGTCAGGCGCTTGCGCAGGCTCCACAACAGGAAGAAGAAGCCCACGCACACCACCGTCTCGTACAGGGGGGTGGGGAAGACCGTCTCCGGAAGCACCGTACAGTAGCCGTCAAAGCACGGCCGGCCGTCGGTGAGCGGCACGCCCACGCTGTTCACATTGTTGGGGTAGTCATACTGCCACAGCCACTTCGGGCCGGGTCCCAGGAAGGTGGTGTTCACGATGCCCCAGTCACCGTCGCCGCTCACCTGGCAACCGATCCGACCGATGCCGTAGGCCAGCATCACGCCCGGGGCTGCACTGTCAGCACCCTGCCACGGCGCGATGCCATGCTTCACGAAGTAGCGGATCACCATGGCGCCCGCCACGATGAGGCCGCCGTACATGGTGAGCCCGCTGAAGATCTTGTCGCCGCCCGGATCCTCCACGAAGGCGATGAACTCGTCAGGGTTCTCCAGCCAGTGGAACAGCTTCGCGCCGATGATGCCCCACAGCGCCGCCAGCATGGTGATGTTGTTGGCGTGTTCGCTCGGGAGCATCCGCACCTCCTCCACCTTGGGCGTGGCCAGTTGCACCTTCTTCTTCTCCCGCCACTTCAGGTAGGCCAGCAGTGCGGCCCCCACCAGGCCACCCACCAGCGAGCCCGTGCCGCTCAGCAGGAAACCCTGCGGATCGGACGTGGCCTCGGCGAAGTGGAGCACCAGGTACAGGCCCTTGAAGCCGAGCAGGAAGCCGAGCACGCCGTTGCCCACCAGGTCGCCGGCCGTGGCGGGAGCACCCACCACCACCTTGCGCACGGAGCCCTTCAGCAGACCGCTCCGCTCACGCCGCCGCAGCTCCAGGCTCAGTGTCCAGCTCGCGAATACGAAGGCCAGCGCCACGAAGAATCCGAAGCTGTTCACGAAGCGCAGGAACGGCAGGTCCAGGCCAAAGAGGTCGAGCAGCGCGTGGTAGAGCGTGGGGTACATGCGGTCAGTGTGCCAGTTGGTGGGTGGCTGTCGGCCAGGTGCTGCGGTCCTGCCCGGTGGCGCCGATCACCGCGCCCACCACATGACCTTCGCCGGTGATGCGCTGGAGATCCACGGGGACCACGCGGTTCGCCAGGCCACGGTCATGGGGCAGGCTCACCCGCACGTAGTTGTCGGTGAAGCCTTCGATGTGCGTGGCCTCCCCGTCGTCACCGGCCTCGAAGAGCACCGGCCGTACCGTGCCGAGGTGGCGTTCGTAATGGGCGCGCAGCAACTTGCCGCCCAGGATGCGCAGCTGCCGCGTTCGTTC
>CAYZBO010000149.1:0-3582 GCA_964476665.1 uncultured Chryseobacterium sp.
CCGCTGCTGGCCACCACGTTGTGGATGCCCGCCTGGTGCAGCGAGATCACATCGGTGTAGCCTTCCACCAGGTAGCACAGCTGCTGCTCCACGATGGCCTTCTTGGCCTGGTAGATGCCGTAGAGCGAGCGGCTCTTGATGTACAACAGGCTCTCCGGACTGTTGAAGTACTTGGGGAGCTTCTTGTCGCTCTTCAGCGTGCGTGCCCCGAAGGCGTTGGGCTGACCGCTGAGGCCCAGCACCGGGAAGGTGACGCGCCCGGCGAAGAAGTCCCACGGGGTGCGGCTGGCATCATCCCGCCGCTTGATCCAACCGGCCTTCTCGAGCAGTTCCGCAGCGAAGCCATGGGCCAGCGCGGCGGTGGCGAAGGCGTTGCCGAACTCGGGCACGTAGCCCAGTTGGAAGGCCTTGATGGTGGCATCGCTGAATCCACGTTCGTGGAAGTAGCTTAGTCCGATGCGGCGGCCTTCATCGGTGTTCCACAGCTGGTCCACGCTCCAGGCCAGCGCCCATTGCTGGATCACGGACAAGGCCTCGCGTTCGCTCTGCTCCACCTCCTGTTCCGGTGTGCGCTCCTCCTCGGGCAGATCGATGTGGTAGCGCTTGGCCAGCCAGCGGATGGCTTCCACGTAGCTGAGGTGCTCGTGCTTCTGCAGGAAGGTGATGCTGTCCCCGCTCTCGCCACATCCGAAGCACTTGAAGATCCCCAGGTTGGGACTGACGTTGAAGCTGGGTGTCTTCTCGTTGTGGAAGGGGCACAGACCCAGGTAGCGCGGTCCCTTGCGCTTGAGCGCCACGAACTCGCCCACCACCTCCTCCACGCGGGCGGCGTCCTTCACCTGTTGGATGGCGTGCGGCTGGATCACGGTGGGGTGCTGCTGCGAAGGTACCCCGCGCAGCGGCTGCCTTCGGTGGCTGTTGACAGTGCTTGGGAACACCAGGCGTCGATGGCCTGAGCCTCAGAGGCGGGGATCGGTGATCAACACGGATCACACGATCGATCAACACGTTATTCACTGCATCATGGGCGTGCCTGTGCTGTCGTACTGCACCCGTTTGAGCTCGGCACCCTGCTCATCGTAGAACACCCATTCGCCGCTGTTCCTGCCATCGGTGTAGGACCCCACGTAATACGGCATCCCGTTGGGGTGGTTGACCAGCGTGGGCCCGTTCTCCTTGCCGTGGTCGTACGTGATGCGGCTGCGGAGGGTGCTGTCGGCGAAGTAGGAGCTCCAGGTGCCCACCCGCAGGCCTTCCTGCAGTTCGCCGGCCATCCACCCACCGTCCTGAAGGTGGATGATCCGTGGTCCGCTGTCGCCGATGGATGCGGAGCTGCTGTCGGTGGCAGCCACCGGCGCCGGGCCATCGCCCCCGGGTCCTGCGCAGGACACGGACAGGATGAACAACAACAGATGGGCGGGAGGTCGGAGGTCCATCGGGGTTACTTGTTGCGTTCCACGGTCAGTTGTACCAAGCCTTCCAGCCCATCGCGGGCCTCGTTGTGGGGGAAGCTGTGCAGTACGGCCAGGGCCTCGTCGCGATGCTCCAACATGCGCTGCTGTGCGTGCCTGATGCCGCCTGCTTCGCGCACCATCGCGATCACCTTCGCCACAGCTTTGTCGTCCTCGTTGCGCTCCTTCACGGCGGTGACCATCCAGCGGCGGTCGGCGTTGCTCACCTGCTGCAGGGCATGGATCAGCGGCAGGGTGAGCTTCTTTTCCTTGATATCGAGGCCGCTGGGTTTGCCGGTCTCCTGGCCGTTGCCATAGTCGAAGAGGTCGTCCTTGATCTGGAAGGCGATGCCCACCAGCTCGCCGAACCGGCGCATGCGCTCCACCTCCTCCACCGGTCGTCCTGCGGCGCTGGTACCACTGGCGCAGCACGCGGCGATGAGGCTGGCGGTCTTTTGTCGGATGATGGTGAAGTAGACCTCCTCGCTGAAGTTCAGGTTGCGGCTCTTCTCCAGTTGGAGCAGCTCGCCCTCGCTCATTTCGCGCACCGCATGGCTCACGATGCGCAGCAGTTCGAACTCTCCCTTGTCCACCGCCAGCAACAGACCCCGGCTCAGCAGGTAGTCGCCCACCAGCACGGCGATCTTGTTCTTCCACAGGGCGTTGATGCTGAAGAAGCCTCGCCGCAGCGGGCTCCCGTCCACCACGTCATCGTGCACCAGGGTGGCGGTGTGCAGCAGCTCGATGAGGCTGGCGGCCGTGAAGCCGCTCTCGTTCACCGGCCCGAACAGCCGCGCGCTGAGCAGGGTGAACATGGGCCGCATCTGCTTGCCCTTGCGCTTGACGATGTAGTGCATGATGCGGTCCAGCAGTGCGGCACGGCTGCGCATGGCCTCGCGGAAATGCGGCTCGAAGGCCTGCATCTCGGCGGCGATCGGCCGCTGTATCTGCTCCATGGTCATCATCGGGGTGCGAAGTTCGGCATCCGGCAGCCTCTCAGCACGCAACCCCGACCGATCGCCTGCGTCATTCTCCCGGCGCATGCCTTGTTGCGCTACCTTCGCTACGCATGCGCCTCCGTGCCGTCCACCGTTCCCTGCTCGTCAGCTTCCTGTTGAGCGTTCCCACCCTGCTTCTTGCGCAGCCCAGGAAGGTGCAGCCCGGCAAGGCCCGCGTCCTGCTCTACAAGGAGCGCATGGCCGCTCAGTTCGATACGGTGGACGTGGTGAAGAACGTGCTGAAGATCAATCCGCTCCTGTTCTTCCGCGGAGAGATCCCCCTGTACTACGAACGCGCCATCTCCCCCAATGTGAGCCTCGAGGTCGGCCTTGGGGTCACCCTGCGGAATTACATGGCGCTGTCCTTCGTGGGGGATGATGCGGACGATTTCGGTGCCGGAACGGAGATCATCGCCAACCCCAGCTACCACATCGCGGCCCGGTTCTATTTCGTGCATGACCTCGAACCACAGGGGCTCTACCTGCAGCCTGGCTACTCGCACCTGGTCTATTCCAAGGATATCCTGGAGCGGCGGCCGGACGGAAGCTTCTCCGACACCAAATACCGCGATGAGCGCACGTTCAACGACCTGCGCCTGTTCCTGGGCTATCAAGGGTTGAGCATGCGCAGCAACTGGCTCTTCGACCTGTACGGCGGGGTCGCTTTCCGGGACAGGCGCATGCTGGTGGTGGAGGAGACCCTCAACCTGGTCACCGACCAGTACACCTACAACGTGGAGGAGCGCAAGGACCGCGTGCCGGCCATCTTCCTGGGCATCCGGGTGGGCGTGGGCTGGTAGGCGCTCACTTCAACTGCCGCTCACCGTCCTTCAGCGCTGGTTCGTTCTTGTTGGCCAGCTGCCCGCACGCCGCATCGATGTCGCGTCCGCGGCTGCGGCGGATCCGCGCGATGATGCCCTTCCTGTCCAGGTACTGTTGGAACGCCTCGGCGTCCGTGGCCTCGGTGCGACCGAACTCGCCCCCATCGATGGGGTTGTACTCGATCAGGTTCACCTTGGCGTGCACGTCGCTGGCATACTTCACCAGTTCCTGCGCATCGGCCAGCGAGTCGTTGAAACCGCGCAGCAGGATGTACTCGAAGGTGACGGGCTGCCGGGTGGTGCGCGTGTAGT
>CAYZBO010000150.1:0-3571 GCA_964476665.1 uncultured Chryseobacterium sp.
CGTGTGCCGCAGCAGCCGCAAGGACGTGCGCGATGCCGTGGTGGCCGCGCGCGGGGCCGTGGGCGGTTGGGCCGGTCGCAGCGCCTTCAACCGCGGGCAGATCCTCTACCGCATCGGCGAAATGCTCGAAGGCCGCAGCGCCCAGTTCGTACATGAGCTGGTATTGCAAGGTGCCACCCAGAAGCAGGCCGAGGCCGAGGTGGCCGCCGCCATCGACCTGTGGATCCACTACGCGGGCTGGTGCGACAAGTACCAGGCGCTCTTCAGCAGCGTGAACCCCACCAACACCAGCCACTTCAACTTCAGTGTGTACGAGCCGACCGGCGTGGTGGGCATCATGGCAGGTGGCAGCAACGGCCTGTTGGAACTCGTGAGCCTCATCGCCCCGGTCATCGCGGGCGGAAACACCTGCGTGGTGGTGGCCAGCGAGAAGCACCCGCTGCCGGCCGTCTCCTTCACCGAGGTGCTCGCCACCAGCGACCTGCCCGGCGGTGTGGTGAACCTGATGACCGGCTTCCGTAGCGAACTGCTGAAGCCGCTCGTTGCGCACATGGACATCAACGCGATCGTTGTAGCTGATGCTTCCAAAGAAGAGAGGACCATGCTCGACACCGAGGCCACGTGCAACCTGAAGCGGGTGGTGTACAGGAATGTCGCTCCGAGCGAAGTCGAGGGGCCTTACGCGATCCTCGACACGCAGGAGGTGAAGACCACCTGGCACCCGATCGAGCGGGGGCAGGGTGGGGGCGGTGGGTATTGAGCATAACTTTGGTCCAAGCCCTCGGCCATGACCATCATTGTGAAGCGGACCACGACCAAGAAGCAGCTTGCGGCATTGCTCAAGGGGCGCAAGCGCGTGCGCTCCAAGAAGAAGGGGGTCGATGTAAAGAGCTTCGCTGGCAAGTTGAAGTTGGAGGAGGACCCGTTGGCCATCCAGAAGAAGATGCGCGATGGATGGAAATAGGTGGCTGCTGGACACCAACATCGTGCTCTATGCGCTGAAGGGCGACAAGGCCTTGGTGGACATGTTGCACGACCAGGACCTTTACATCTCGTTCATCACCCGCATCGAATTGCTCAGCTATCCCAAGATCGACGCGGATGGCATCGACCTCATTGAGCGTTTCCTGGCACAGGTGCCCGTGATCGAGAGCAACCCGGTGATCAACACTGATGCCATTGAGCTTCGACGCAAGTCCGGCATGGAGGTCCCGGATGCGATCATTGCAGCCAGTGCACGTTTCTTGAACGCACGCTTGATGACGGCCGACAAGGACTTCAAGAAGGTAGAGGACGACTTGGACCTGCTGCTCTACAAGGCATGAATCGCTTCCGCTCGATCCTCGACGCGCAGGAGGTGAAGACCACCTGGCACCCGATCGAACGCGGGCAGGGTGGGGGCGGGGGGTATTGATCGCCTGGCCGGATCTCGTGGACATTATCGCTGCCAAGGGTCGACGGAACCGCCACATGGATCGCTGTTTGTTATCTTCACGGTCATGAAGCGCGTATCCCTCCTCCTACTGCTGGTCACCGTGTTCTTCGCACTGCCGAACATCGCTGCCTTCGGTCAGTCCGACCAGCAGCAGGTCGTGGAGGTCGTCTTCACCGGCGGCATGTCCAAGGCGGAGGTGGATCGGCTCATCCAACAGACCTTCCCCAACGTCCAGTGGCGCACGAGCGGTCTGCGCTGGTATCCGGATGGAGGTCTGCGTGGCATCAACATCGCGGTGCGCACCGACAAGGGCGACGGCACGGCTCAGAGCGACGAGCTATCGCCGACTGAACGGTTCGGGTTCCGTTACGATCCTCGGCCGGGCGTGAAGGTGCCCTTTCGCGTGGGCTCTATGGATCGCGGGGACCGCTGAGCAGGACGGCCATGGAGCCGATCACCTGGCCCGACTTCGAAAAAGTCCACCTCTGCGTGGGCACCGTGCTGGCTGCGGAAGACCTGCCCAACGCTCGCAAACCGGCTTACGTGCTCACCATCGACTTCGGCCCGCACGGAGTGAAGCGCAGCAGCGCGCAGATCACAAAGCATTACACCAAAGAGGAGTTGATCGGACGACAAGTGGTGGCGGTGATCAACTTCCCACCGAAGCAGATCGCTACCTTGATGAGCGAATGCCTGGTGACGGGCTTTCCGGATGCGAACGGGGACATTGTGCTTACCAGTGTTGAGAGGCCGTTGCCGAACGGTTCACGCTTGGCGTGATCAACGCACCACGTGGAAGCGACGGGTCGTCGTATCGACCTTGACCGTATAGGTTCCCGCTGCCCAGTCCGCCACGTTCAGCATGGTCCGGTCCGTGCTCAGGATGCCGGTGACGACCTGTTTCCCGGAGACATCGAACACGGTGTAGGGTCGCGCTGCGCCATCCACTAATTGCAGTGTGACCACGTCGCTCGCGGGCGAAGGATGGATGGACATGACCTCGGGCTCCGCCCGCGTGAACACGGCCGTGCTGATGTCGAAGGCATACTTGAACACCGTTTGGTAGGCAAAGGCACTGCCGCCCTGCCGGTTGGCGATGAGGTAAAGGAACTGCCCATCGTAGAACATCCCACGCGGTGATTGATCGCCGTCGGTGGCCATGTCGGGCAGGTCCACGAAGCCGAGGTCCACTTCGTTCGTTAGGTCGTATGCGTAGATGCGTTCGGGGTCGCCGTTGAGGTTGTCGGTCACGTAGAGCAGCGTATCGCCCTTCAGCGCGATGCCATAGGGCTGCTCGCCGTTCATCGGCACTGTATCGATCGGCGTGGCATCGCCGGGGATCCACTTGTACGCATAGGCGAAGGGGTACACATCGAAGTCCGGGAAGTACATGGTGTACCACACCGCTTCACCATCCGCGCACAGGTCGCCGATGCCCGCGGAGTTGCCGCCGATGACGGGTGGGAAGGTCCAGCTGTTCAGTGTGGTGCCATCGAGGCCGACCTCGATAAGTCCCGCACCACTGCTGGTGTAGTCCTCGGCGATGAGGTACGAGGAGGCCTTGCGGATGAGCCCGTGGTTGAAATCGAAGTCGGTGGGCAGCTGGCCGATGATCACGCCATCATGGTCGCTGAAGAAGATATTGCCCGAGAAGTCGGCCCCGAGGAAGATCGTGTCCGGGTTCACATGGATGCCCCAAAATCCCTGGCTGATGCCGGGGTAGGGGATGCTGTCCACAAGGGTCTGAGCTGTGATGGCACCTGAGGTGAGCAGCATCAGGGCGATCGGATGAAGGAGCGTGCGCATGATACCAAGGTAGCGTATCGAGGGGACAGCTTGGCCGCTTGGAAGAGATCCTTACATTGTCCCTCGTTCAACCCCAAATACACAGACCAATGGCAGCAGTTGAAGCCTATTGCGTGAAGTGCAAGGCAAAGCGCAACATGAAGGACGCCAAGGAGAATATCATGGCCAATGGCCGCAAGGCCATGAAAGGTACCTGCCCCGAGTGCGGTACCGGCATGTTCAAGATCATGGGCAAGGCCTGATCGCCGCCCCTACCAAGGCAGTGGCCCCGGTGGTTCTTCCGCCGGGGCTTCTTGTTGCCACTGTTCACAACCACTGTTCAATAGCTTG
>CAYZBO010000151.1:0-3488 GCA_964476665.1 uncultured Chryseobacterium sp.
GAGCTCGCCCTCGGCTTCCTCTTCACCGAGGGACTGATCGCTGCGCCGGAGGAGGTGGTGCGCGTGGCGTATTGCGAGGACGTGAAGCCGGAGGAACGCGGCCATGTGGTGCGGGCCGAACTGCGGCCGGACATCGAACTGGAGCCCGCCCGCTGGCAGCGCAACTTCTACACCACCAGCAGCTGCGGGGTGTGCGGCAAGAGCAGCATCGAAGCGGTACATGCGCAATGCACACGCTCCATCACCCCGTGGGGCGCATTGGATGCCGCCACCATCATCGACCTGCCTGAGCGTATGCGTGCCGCACAGACCGTGTTCAGGCACACCGGAGGCATCCATGCAGCGGCGCTGTTCGATCGGGAGGGACGACTCCTGGTGCTGCGCGAGGACGTGGGTCGCCATAACGCCGTGGACAAGGTGATCGGAGCCGCGCTGAACGCACAACTACCGACTGGTCAATGCATGCTGCTCGTCAGTGGACGCGCGGGTTTCGAGCTCGTGCAGAAGTGCGTGGTGGCCGGCATCCCGCTGATGGCCGCTGTGGGTGCGCCCTCATCCCTGGCCGTGCAGCTGGCGCGCGACAGTGGGCTTACGCTGGTGGGCTTCCTCCGTGGCGACCGCTTCAATATCTATGCAGGCGGAGCATGAGCACCTTCACCAACATCCCTGCTGAACGCATCGCTGAGCTCACCAGCGAGCCCATTTCGATCGTGCCTTATGATCCCGTTTGGCCAGCACGCTTCGCTGCCGAGGAACTCCGACTGAAGGCGATGCTCCCAAATGATCTGTGCTCACGCATTGCGCACATCGGTAGCACGGCCGTGCCCGGTCTCAGCGCGAAGCCCGTCATCGATATCCAGGTGGAAGTGACCGACCTGGAACGGGTGCGCAGTGAGGTGGTGCCGGTGATGCAGCGGCTGGGCTATGAGTTCATCTGGCGACCCACCATGGGTGAACGTGCGCCCTACTACGCGTGGTTCATCGGGCGTGACGAGCGGGGCCAACGGACCTTCCATGTGCACATGGTGGAGCCGGACCAGGCCACCGCCGATCGTCTGCTCTTCCGCGACTTCCTGCGTGCCCACCCCGAGGTGGCCCGGCAGTACGAGGCCTTGAAACAAGTTCTCGCCAATGCGCATCCGGTCGACCGTGCCGCCTACACACACGCCAAGACACCCTTCATCGCCGAGGTGCTTCGACGCGCCCGCGCCCAACAGCCGCCACTGTCATGAGGAACCTGTTGCTTGCCGCCCTGCTGGGCCTTGCTGGTGCCACCAACGCCCAGCGCACCTTTGATGTGACCATCGCCGACAGCACCTACCACATGAAGCAGTACTGGTTCGTGTTGTATTCAGCGGGCGATGGTCCTGCGTTGGACAGCCTCACCGCTGCGACACTGCAGAAGGAACACCTGGCCCACCAGGATGAACAAGGGAAACGCGGTCTCATCGTCATGGCCGGGCCCTACGGCAGGAACGATGAGGGCTGGCGCGGACTGCTGCTCTACGACTGCGACACCCGCGAGGAGGTGGAAGGCTGGCTGCTCCAAGACCCTTTCGTGAAGGCCGGGCGGCTGAAGTACACGATAGCGCCCTGGTGGGGAGCGGTGGGAACGAAGCTGCCCTGATCAAGTCACGTTCAGGATCCGTATCGACCTTCCGTTCATCGTGTCCAGTTCTCCAGGCCTTCTGCCACGCAACGCCTGACCGATCGGTGAGGCCAGGGAGATGGCATGGCAGGTTCCATCCTTCGTGACCACAGTCCCGAGACCGATGGCGATGAAGTAGCTCCCTTGGTCCGTGGTCACCAGGCTTCCAAAGCCCACGTGCTCGTGCACACGTTCCAGGGATACGCGCGCCAACTCCTGTTGCATGGCACGTACACTGGCCAGCCGGCCTCCCAATTGGTCCAGCTCCTGCTGCACCATCGCGCGCCCTACTTCGTGCTTGTCGCCGGCACTGCTCTTGGTGTCGCTGTTGCGCGCCTCCAGGGTGGCGGACAGTTCGGCCTGCAGTGCCGCTGCACGCTGTTCCAGCAGGTTGTTCAGGTGCGACACCAGGTCGGTCTTGTCCATGGGACGAAGGTCGATGTTGCAGTGCCGGACCGGTTCACTCGATCACCCCCCGCACCTTCGCCATCCACAAAGGCGCTATCGCAGTAATGATCGGCACCAGCACCCAAATGCGGCCCTGCGTGATGTCGTAGTCCACCCGCAGTTCGCTCCAGGACTTCTTGAAGAGGAAGTGGCCCGCCCCGAACTCGAAAGCGAGTGTCATCAGCAGCCAGAGCAGGCCGATGCTCCAGGCTTGCACCGCAGTTGCCGGCCCCATCCAACGGATGCTCGACCACGTGGCCAGCAGGATCAAGGCACAGAGCATCACCGTGCTGATGGCGAGGCCAGCGGTGAGGCCGGTGTAGGGAATGATGAGCTTGATGCGCACCGTGCCATTCATGATGGCGAGCAGCATGAGCACGAACCAGAGAAGAATGGATCTCCACCACATGGAACGTTGTTTCCCGAAAGTTCGGCATTGGTGTCGGTTCGCTCGGGGGGCTCCATGGAACTGTCGAGGTTACCGACGCGCATCCGAACCATCATAGCCTACATTGCCGCTGTGGCCGGGCGTGGAGGAAGTGGAAAAGCCGTGAGGGAGCCGCTGTATCCTTGTATCCGACATGTCCGGTCGTGCACGCTCGATCAACGATCCTTCCATACGACCGCCAGCTCCCGCTACAACGCATACTCATCGACAGCGTCCACCATCTTCGGCGGAATGCCTACGACCTCGTAGTGCGCAAGCTCGTGATAGCGTGTGGTGGTGCAGCCGACCGCATGGGTTCCGTTGCTGGTCACGTTCCGCAATACCGCACCGCTGCGAACACGTCGGGGGGCCACATCGGTACTTCCGGCCAGAAGCTCAATTTACGCTCGGGAGATCTCGATGGAGCAGGCGCCATGCCCATCGAGCGCTTGGACATCCTCACCGGCCGCCTGCGCATCCGCGAACTCCCCTTGCCTGCCAACGAGAATTCCAGCCTTCAGACGTAGTTGGTGACGGATGAGAATGGCGTGGTGCATTGGCGGAACATACCGATCACCAGCGGAGGAGGTGGCGGTTGCGACAGGCTGATGGAGCCAGCACAGAACCGGATGTACACGGCTGCCGCACCAATAGGATGCACCACGAATTGTCCCGAAGTGGATCGGCGTGTAGGCATCGGCACCATAGAGGGCACCTCTAACAACCCCGGCTTTGCCGCATGGATGTTGAGTTGAAGCTTCGGCGAGTTCATCTGATTGTGATTTCGCCGCTTTCTCGCGGCTTTTGAGCTGGTTCTCGACGCGTCAGGTCACACGTTCCCTGAGGTACTCCCCGATCACTGGACAGTTTTAGGCGAGGGTTAATGTTGGTTGGGTTGCTTTGAGCCCAGTTTATGCAATGGAAGTAACCGGATAGCCTGAATGCCTAACCATTGCTAAGATAGCG
>CAYZBO010000152.1:0-3479 GCA_964476665.1 uncultured Chryseobacterium sp.
CGTAAGGAAGTTTTGTGCTAAAAACCCGCCCGAACGCAAAGCCGCAAACCGTTAGAGCACGATCTCCGTCCCTTCTCCTCCCTGCCTCCTCCACGTGCAGCTCGCGTGTGAACCGAACTCTTGCGTAAGCCGTTCTTCCTCGACCTTTACACCATGCGCACCCGCCTCACCGACCTGCTCCACCTGGAGCACCCCCTGATCATGGCCCCGATGTTCCTGGTGAGCAACGTAGCCATGGTGGCAGGGGGCATGCGCGCGGGCGTTGCGGGCTGCATCCCCGCGCTGAACTACCGCACGCTGGAGGAGCTGCGGGCGGCGTGCCGGGAATAACCTTTAACGCGACCTCCAGCCGTTGCCGTATCTTGGTGGCACGTAGCACCGCTGGACCGATGAACACCCTTCGCCGCTTCACGTCCTTCGAGGAACTGAAGGCCGCTGAGCCCAGCACGGCTGCAGCTTCGCCAGCCACGGTGCTGAAGCGCCATCGTGCCTTTGAGCGGCTGATGAAGGCGTTGCGGGAGCATATCGTTCGTAGCCGAACAAAACGGCACGGTTCACATGGACAGTGACCTGAAGGCTCACCTTGTTGCACTATGCGGCTTACTGGAACGCAGCCGCGTGCATTACATGCTGGTCGGAGGAACTGCCGTTGCTCTTCATGGTCATTACCGTCATTCCATGGGTCCCATGGGCCAGCCTGCGGAAAAGCCTGACATTGACATCTGGTTCTCCCCTACGTACGAGAATTACTACCATCTTCTGCTCGCACTGGAATTGTTGGGAACAGATGTCTCGGAATACAGAAATGAGGTGGATCCCGATCCCAAGAAGTCCTTCTTCAAGCTCGACCTCGGTGAATTCACGTTGGATGCTCTTCCAAAGATCCACGCAGATATTCCATTCGCGCAGGCCTTTGGGCGTAAAGAGACCGTTCTATGGGAAGGAGTACCGATCCATTACATCGGCTTTGACGATCTGATCGAGGATAAAAGACGGTCCGCCCGGTTGAAAGATCAGGCTGATATCGAACATCTGAAGCGGCAACGCGGAGAGGAATAGTTGCATCCTCGAACGAGTCTGAAGAGATACCGGCACGAACGATCCGCAGCACGCATCCGTTCTTCCTCGACCTTTACACCATGCGCACCCGCCTCACCGACCTGCTTCAGCTGGAGCACCCCTTGATCATGGCCCCGATGTTCCTGGTGAGCAATGTGGCCATGGTGGCCGAGGGCATGCGCGCGGGCGTGGCGGGCTGCATCCCCGCGCTGAACTACCGCACGCTGGAGGAGCTGCGGGCGGCGTGCCGGGAGCTGAAGGCGGCGAAGGCGGCGTGTGGCAAGGGAGCCTACGGCTTCAACCTGATCGTGAACAAGAGCAACCCCAAGGCCGCGGGGCAGCTGGGGGTGTTGTGCGAGGAGGGCTGCGACTTCATCATCACCTCGCTGGGCAGTCCGGAGACCACGATCAACGCGGCGCACAAGGTGGGCATCAAGGTGTTCTGCGATGTCACGGACCTGCAGTTCGCGCAGAAGGTGGAGGCGCTGGGTGCCGATGCGGTGATCGCGGTGAACAACGAGGCGGGCGGGCACCGGGGGAACATTTCACCCAAGGACCTCATCGCGCTGTTGCGCTCGAACTGCACCATCCCGGTGATCAGTGCCGGCGGCGTAGGGAACAAGGCGGAGCTGGACCAGATGCTGGCTTACGGCGCTGAGGGCGTGTCGGTGGGCAGTCCCTTCATCGCCTCGGTGGAAGCGCCCATCACGGACGACTACAAGCAGGCCTGTGTGCGGTACAACGCCCCGGACATCGTGCTCACCGAGCGCATCAGCGGCACGCCGTGTACGGTGATCAACACGCCCTACGTGCAGAAGGTGGGTCTGCGGAGCCCCTGGCTGGAGCGCATGCTGAACAAGAACCGCAAGCTGAAGAAGTGGGTGAAGATGTTCCGCTTCTACATCGGCATGAAGGCCACGGAGGTGGCGGCCCAGCAGGTGACGTACAAGACCGTTTGGGTGGCGGGGCCGAGCATCCAGCACACCAAGAAGGTGGAGCCGGTGCGGGAGATCATCCGGCGGTTGGTGGGGTGAGCCGGGCAGCGGGGTCCTCTTCGAGCGACCCTACTGAAGCGTGAGGGCGACCCCAGCTTCGACTTTGCTCAGCACCGGTCGCGACTTCCAGCGTGACGCATCGGTGTTCACGTTGGGCGACCCAGCTTCGACTTCGCTCAGCACGGGTCGCGAATACCAGCGGGACGGATCGGCGTTCGCGTAGGGCGACCCTGCTTCGACTTCGCTCAGCATAGGTCGCGACTACCAACGTGACTGATCGGTGTACACGTAGGGCGACCCAGCTGAGGCGTGATGCACGCCAGCGGTGCGGTACCTTGCCGCAGCTTTCAACGGCCGTTGCGCCTCTTGCATGGACCATCCCAGCTCGTCATTCCAACCGCTTGGCCTTGCTCCTTCGCTGCTGCAGGCGTTGGACGCACAGCACTTCACGCAGCCCACGCCGATCCAGCGGGCGGCCATCCCGGCCATCCTGCTGGGCAAGGACCTGCTGGGCATCGCCGATACCGGTTCGGGGAAAACGTTGAGCTACGCCTTACCCATCCTGCAACGCTTGTTGGAAGGGGGCTGGGCCACGCGCAACCGCCATGTGCCGGTGCTGGTGCTGGTGCCCACGCGGGAGCTCGCACTGCAGGTGGAAGCGGTGTTCGCCGGCCTTACGGACCGCCTGCCCGAACGGGTCCGAACGATGGCGGTGTTCGGTGGTGTTTCCATCAATCCGCAGATGATCGGTTTGCAGGGAGTGCAGGTGTTGATCGCCACCCCGGGTCGCCTGCTGGACCTGCTCGACGCGAAAGCCGTACACCTTGCCGACGTGCGCATGCTCGTGCTGGACGAGGCGGACAAGATGCTGGGGCAGGGGTTCGAGGAGGAGGTGGACAAGCTGCTGGCCTTGCTGCCGCGCAAGCGTCAGAACCTGCTCTATTCGGCCACGCTGAGCACGGCGGTGGACGGCATCGCGAAGCTGCTGCTGCACAAGCCGGAGGTGATCCAATTGACCACCGCACCGCAGGAGGTAACGTTGATCGACCAGCGTGCGTTCCGCATCTCGCCGGAGCGGAAAGGTCCGTTGTTGCGCTACTTGATCACCAGCATGGACATGCCACAGGTGTTGGTGTTCACAGCGTCGATCTACAGTGCGGACCATGTGGCGGACAAGCTGAAGAAGCACGGCATCGATGCTCGGTCCACCCATGGCAAGAAGAGCCACCACGCGCGGCAGCAGGCCCTGGCCGATCTGAAGGCGGGGCGTTTGCGCGTGCTCGTGACCACCGACCTGCTGGCGCGCGGCATCGACATCGCCTATCTCCCGTACGTGATCAACTACGAGCTACCGCGCTCCCCGCAGGACTTCGTGCATCGCATCGGGCGCACCGGTCGCGCGGAGCACCCGGGCCAGGCCTTCAC
>CAYZBO010000153.1:0-3463 GCA_964476665.1 uncultured Chryseobacterium sp.
CAAGCAGCTGTTGGAGGAACCGGCACTGCTGTTGGGGGTGGGGGCGATCTGATGGCGCAGCATCCTGTGAGAGATGAAAGTCGCAACCTCCCTGCTTAGTAACGTATGCAGTGCGCTGGTCCTGGTCTTGGTGATCATGGCCGGTTGCAAGAAGGAGGATGATGCGACCACCCCGGGAGCAAACGGTGTTGGAGCCAGTTCCTCCTATTCCCTGAGCCTTGAATTGGATGGTATTCCGGTGATGAAGACCACCGCTACGGACATTTTTGTTCCGGGTGCGATGGGCAATTCCAACATGGGTCTTACGGTATGTACGAGCTACCAGGAATCCGTTGTGTCCGATTCCGTCGACGTGAACGATCGTTGGAAAGTGGGCTTGATCAAGACCTTCTATGGCCTGGGTAGTTTGCCTTCGGTGGATAGCGTGAATACCATGGTCGCGCTCGGGGCGCGGTCCTATGGTGCCTTCTTGTGGAACCAATCGACCTTGGCATACGAGGTCGTTGATGGTGTGCGCGTGGAATGGACGGACCCGCTGGGGACAAAGTGGTCCACCGACCGTGGTACTGCGGATCAGACCGGAAGTAACTTCAGCATCAACGAGCGCATGTCCACCGGTGATCCAGTTGGCCCCCGTTTCACCTTCAAGGTGACCTTCAACTGCCGCCTCTACGACGATGCCGGCAACAGCAAATTGGTCACCAACGGAGCGCTTCACGGACCCGTGATCACTCAGTGAGCGTGCGGCAGGTATTGAAGATCCGGGCGTGGTGCGCGACGTCTACCCCGGGTGTTCACCTGTCGCACCCGACGACTGCGGGCGCAGCCTTCCTCAATACCTTCAAGCAGCTGCTGGAGGAACCGGCACTGCTGTTGGGCGTTGGGGCGATCTGAACGGGAGCGTCCGTTCGTCACCGAGGTCTATCTTGAGCAGCCATGGCTGCCCAACGCCCCTCCATCCGCTGTTCCACCGAAGGCCTTTCGCGCGCTGAGGTCATCGTCCTGCTCTTCCACGCGTTCCGCACGCTGAACTGGGGTGTGGAGCACCTGCATCCCATGCGGGTGGTGGCCAAGACTCCGGCCACAGGGCTCGCCAAGGGAGAGGATATTGTGATCGCCCTGGATGACCACGGCTTTTCAGCCCTGAGCAAGCCGTCGGAGTGGAGCCCCTTCGCCCGCAAGGGCAGGCACCAGGTCAACCTCGACAAGTTGATGGACGCCTTTGCCGAAGCGCGCGTGTCCACCCCGCCTGACGCGATGGCCGCGGAACTGCAGGAACTGGAGGAGAGTGGCGTGATGCGGCAGGATGCGAGCACCGCCCATGCCAACGAGTTCAAGTGGAAGGACATCGGCACGGTGCTCATCCCCGGCCGCGAGCTCTTCGCCACACCGGTGCTGCTGGACATCAGCCTACTCGTGTACATCCTGATGGTGGCCACCGGTGTGCATTTCTTCAGTCCCACCGGTGAGGACCTGCTCACCTGGGGCGGCAACTACCGCAGCGCCACGATGAGCGGCGAGTGGTGGCGCCTGCTCACCAGCTGCTTCGTGCACATCGGCATCGTCCACCTGCTCTTCAACATGTACGCGCTGCTGATGGTGGGTGTGCAACTGGAGCCCCTGCTCGGCCGTTGGCGCGTGCTCGGGCTCTACGTGATCACCGGTCTGTGCGCGAGCGTCACCAGCCTGTGGTGGCATGACAACACCATCAGTGCGGGCGCATCGGGTGCCATCTTCGGGCTGTACGGGGTCTTCCTCGCGCTGCTCTTCACCGACCTCCTCCACAAGGAGGTGCGCCAGCAGTTGCTGTCCAGCATCGGCGTTTTCGTGGTCTTCAACCTGATGTACGGCATGAATGGCGGCATCGACAACGCGGCGCACATCGGCGGACTGGTGAGCGGCGTGGTGATGGGCTTCGCGCTCTATCCCTCCCTCCGCCATCCCGACCGCCCGGCGTTGCGATGGACCGGCCTGTTGCTACCCACCCTGCTGCTTGGCGCAGGTGCCGTGGCGGCCGTGCGCAGCCTGCCGGCCGATGACGGCGTGTACATCGAGCAGATGGAGGTCTTCGCTCGCCTGGAGGAGGAGGGTACGGCGATGTTCGAACTGGGCGAGAGCGCCACCGGCGATCACCAACTGGTGGTGCTGGAGGAACGCAGCGCACCGGCTTGGGACAGCGCGCTGGTCCTGCTGGAAGGCACCCTGCAGCTGGACCTGTCACCGGCCGTGGCCGAGCGCCGCGACCGCCTGATGGACTATGTGCGCGAACGCCAACACAACACGCGGCTCATCCAGCAGGCGCTACAGGACCCGCTGCAGGACCGCAAGGCGGCCATCGACAGCAGCTTCGCTCGGATCGATTCCATGCTCACGGACATGCAGTAGTGAAGAAGCCGGACGTGCTTCATGCAGGAGCGCGAGAAGCTCGGCCCCTTGGGCTACGTCCTCGTTGTCCTGTGTACCGGCGTGCGCTGGCTGTTCGTGCGCGGCGAGCGGTCCGCATCGCCCAGCAGGGCGTGCAGGCGGTGCAGCACATCGGTCTGGATGGCGTGCAGCCGCGCCTCTACGGCCGCCAGCAGTTCGTTCCGTTGCAGGGGATGATCCCGCAGGGTGTTCAACGCGTCGCGAAGCACCACCGCATCGTGCCAGTCGCCGAGCCGGTCCAGCACCTTGGAAAGCCCGGCCGGACGCGGGATGCCGGGGTCGAGCAGGTCGAAGAGGTGCAGCACGTGCTTCAGGTGCTTGCGCACTTCATGCAGGTGCAGGTGCGTGTCCGCTGCGCGGGTCAGGCGCGTGGCGTGATGCAGTTCGGTGCGGATGAAGGCCCGGGCCGCCGCGCGTACCGCGGCCTTGGTGTAGCCAAGGAGCACCCGCAAGGCATGCAGCTCCAGCCGTTGGAAGTCCTCCGGACGCAGCCGGTCCAAGGCCTTGTACAGGCGTTCGTTGAGCGCGCGCTCCTTGCGGCGCACATGGACGATCCCCAGGGTGAGCGTACGATCTGGGATCTGCATCAAGGTCCGCAGCAGGCCGGCGTTCACCTGAACCTCCCGCACCGCGCCAGAAGCCTTGAACAAAGTCTTGGTGCGACGGATGGCTCCCTTCGGGCCGGCAGGGTCGTTGCTCAGGAACGACAGGAACCTTATGAGCGAGCGCACGCGCTTCGTTCCTACCCGCAACCGATGAAGCGCTTCACGGTCCTGCCTGCGACGTGCCTCCTCCACCGACCGGCGGAACCTGAGCAGTGTGCGCATGGCGGTGTCGCTGAGGTTCCGCATACTACGCAAGCTAGCCCGATCCTGGCTTCCTTGCCATGCCTTCCGCCTCATGAGGGCGCAGTAATTTCGGCCGGTGCCGAGCATACTGGATACCCCCATCGAGTTCCTCAAGGGCGTCGGTCCTTTGCGGGGCGAGCTGCTGCGCAAGGAGCTGGGCATCGACACCTACGGCGACCTGCTCCAGCATT
>CAYZBO010000154.1:0-3385 GCA_964476665.1 uncultured Chryseobacterium sp.
GCGGCGGCATCGCCCAATCCGAAGATGTTTGCGTAACGCTTGTGCTGCAGGGTGTTGATGTCCACCTCCAGCCAGCCCTTGCTGGGGCCGTCGGCATAGGCCAGCGGGGAGTTGCGCACGAAGTCGGGCGCGCTTTGTGGTGGGGCCAGATGCAGCATGTCGTACTTCATCACGATGGTGCTTTCCCCCTCGATCTTCTCCGGCAGGCCCTGCTCCTCGGTGATCACGCAATGGTTGTCGCCGGGCTTGCTCCACTTGAAGTGGATCTCCTGCTCCACCGGATCGATGCGCACGGGGTTGTAGAAGGCCTTGAAGATGATCTCCTTCTTGCGGATGACGTCCTCCAGTGCCGCGCGGAAGGGCTGCACGCCGAAGATCACCGAGCCGGGCGTGGCGAAGACGAGCTTGGTCTTGTTGCGCACGCCGCTCTTGCGGAAGAACTCATCGGCGAGGTACACCGCCTTCTGGGGCGCGCCGCCGCATTTGATGGGCGTGCTCGGCTGCGTGAACACGGCTACGCCGCCCTTGAAGGCCGTCATCACGCGCTTGGTCTTCTCGGGGTCCAGGTAGTTGCTGCACACCTTGTCAGTGGCCAGCGCTTCGCGCAGCCCCGGCATGTCGTCGATGTTCATCTGGATGCCCGGGCAAACCACCAGGTGGCCGTAGGTGTAGACCTGACCCTCCTTCGTGCGTACGGTGTTGGACTCCGGCTCGAAGGTGGCGGCATGTTCGGCGATGAGGTCCACACCGGGCGGGATGAGGCTCTTCTCATCACGACGCGTGTCCTTCATGGAGAAGGCATCGGCGGCCACCAAGGTCCAAGCCGGTTGGTACCAGTGGTCCTTGGCGGGATCGATGATGGCGATCTTCAGGTCCTTGTTCTTCCGGCGCAGTTGTGCGGCGGTCATGATGCCGGCGGTGCCGCCACCGATGATGAGGACGTCGTAGTGAGTGGTGGCCATGGTCCAAAAGCGTTGATGCTCCCACAAAGCTGGCCAATTGGGAGGCGTTCAGCGGTGACGATCGTCACACGGCAGCAACAGAAAGGCCCGCCCTTTACGGAGCGGGCCTTCCCCATCCGGGATGCGCGCTCAGGCCTTCGCCTCGGTGAACACCTTCATGCTGGGCTGCGGCCCGGCGATGCCAGCGGCCTGCAGCGCGGTAAGCCCCTGCTCGTAGACCTCGAAGTACACGGTCCAGTAATCCTCGGGGGCGCTGTACGGACGCACGGCCAACTGCACACCCTCCAGGTTCAACTGCGCAATGTTCACGCTCGGTGCGGGATCCTTCAGGACCTTCGGATGGGCACTCATCACCCCCATGAGCACCTCGCGCGCTTTGGGCAGCGAGGCGGCGTAGTTGAGGCCGAAGGTGAGGTCCACCCGGATGCTGCCCTCCCGGGAGTAGTTCACGATGTTGCCATTGGCCACGGCCCCATTGGGCACGATCGCCGTCTTGTTCTCAGGCGTGAGCAGCACCGTGGTGAAGATCTGGATCTCCTTTACCACGCCCAGCACACCCTGCGCCTCGATCAGGTCGCCCACCTTGTAGGGCTTGAAGAGCAGGATGAGCGTACCGCCGGCGAAGTTGGCCAGCGTTCCCTGCAACGCAAGGCCGATGGCCAGGCCCGCAGCACCGATGATGGCGATGAAGCTCGTGGTCTGCACGCCGAGCATGCCGATGAAGGTGATCAGCAGCAGCACACGCAGCGACACGGTGACCAGGCTGTGCAGGAAGCGCTGCAGGGTGGGTTCCACGCCGCGCGCCGTGAGCACCTTTCCCAACACGCCGGCCAGTCCCTTGATCAGCAGCAGGCCGATCCACAGCACCAGTACGGCAAGCAACAACTTGGGAGCGAACTCGATCGCCTGGTCCTTGAAGCGCAGGACCCAATCCTCGGCCTGCGTCAGTTGGGTCTCCACTTCGTTCATGGCGTATGGGGTTGGGTTTTGTCCAACGAATGTAGTTGACCGCACCGCGTTCCCGTCCCCTGCGTAACGGATCCCCATCAACAGAAAGGCCCACCCCTTTCGGAGCAGGCCTTTCCTTCCTTTCAGGTCTTCCGCGCTCAGCCTTGCTTGGCGAGCTGCACTTCGGCCAGGATGCGCACCTCGTCGCTCACGAGCACACCGCCGGCTTCCAGTGCTGCGTTCCAGCTCAGGCCGAACTCCTTGCGGTCCAGCTTCCCGCTCAGGTTCAGGCCGGCCTTGGTGTTGCCCCAGGGGTCCTTGGCCTGGCCGCTCCACTCCACGTTCAGCGTCACCGGCTTGGTGACGTCCTTGATGGTGAGGTCGCCCGTCACCTTCCAGTCGCTGCCGCTGCCTTCGCTGCGGGTGCTCTTGAAGCTCATCTTCGGGAACTTCTCGCTGTCGAAGAAGTCGCCGCTGCGCAGGTGGTTGTCGCGGTCGGTGCTGTTGGTGTCCACGCTCGCGGTGTTCGCCCAGAAGCTCACCTTCGCGTTGTTCAGGTCATCGCCTTCCAGTTCCACCTCTGCGCCGAATTCCTTGAAGCTTCCGGTGACCGTGCTGATCATCAGGTGCTTCACCTTGAATTGGATCTCGGAGTGGCTGGGGTCGATGGCCCACTTGGTGATGGTTGCAGTTGCTGTTTCCATGGTTGATCTTGAGAATTGGTCGGGGCGGGAAATTTCCCGCCCGTACGGGGTTTCAGAAATGATCGATCTATGCCAGCTGCATCGGCACATCCTGCAGCAGGATCTCCGCACCTTTTGGGCCCACCTCGATGTTCAGCGCATCGGTGTCCCACACGCCCAGTGCATCGCGCTTGCCCAGGGCCTGGCCGTTGATGGTGGCACTGCCCTCGATCACGAAGGCGTAAACGCCGTTGCCCCTGCGCTTCACGCTGTAGTTGGGCTTCTTACCCGCGTCGAACTTGCCGATGTGGAACCAGGCGTCCTGGTGGATCCACACGCCGGCATCATCGGGGTTGGGGCTCAGCACCTGTTGCCAGTTGTTGATGCGGTCCTTGGGGTCCAGCGTCATCTGCTGGTAGCGGGGCTTCACCTGGCGCTTGTTGGGGAAGAGCCAGATCTGCAGCGTGTTCGCATCCTTGTCGTTGTAGGGGTTGAACTCGCTGTGAAGGATGCCCGTGCCGGCGCTCATCACCTGCACATCGCCGGCATTGATGATGCTGGTGTTGCCCATGCTGTCCTTGTGCTGCAGCGCTCCCTTCAAGGGGATGGTGATGATCTCCATGTTGTCGTGCGGGTGCGTGCCGAAGCCCTTGCCAGCGGCGATGATGTCGTCGTTCATCACGCGCAGCACACCGAAGTGCATGCGGGTGGGATCGTACCAGTTGGCGAAGCTGAAACTGAAGTTGGCCTTCAGCCAGCCGTGGTCGGCGGTGCCGCGCTCGCTGGCGCGGT
>CAYZBO010000155.1:0-3295 GCA_964476665.1 uncultured Chryseobacterium sp.
CGGTCGATGAGCGGTCGCATATCGTCGGGCAGGTCGATGCGCATGGTGTCGGTGCCGGCGATCACCAGCAGCCTGCTCTCGGAAACACCGGCGACAGGCGTGAACACGCGCCAACCTTCGTTCTTCTCCTTGAAGTGGTCGCGACTTCCGAGGGTGATGATGGTATCGGGCTTCAGCCAGTAACGGTCCGAGTTGTAGTAGAACACCCGCTCGCGGTACCGCTGCTTCACCACGTAAGCACGCGACAAGGGCTTGTCGGCATCGCCCGGCTCGGAGATCACGAAGCAGAAGTCGGGCGGCGCGGGTTGGGCCTGGACGTGCGCTGAGGCCAGCAGCAGCAGGAACGGAACGAGGCGCATCAGTGGGCTGTACACGCAACGGCACCTTCGGTTCACCGCCCCTCCATCACCCGCTGCACATACCCCACCCAGTCCAGTTCGGGGATGCCGTCGTCCAGGTAGTGGTCAGGCTGGATGCCCATCACATCCACCGGCATGTGCGGCAGGCGGTGGCTCAGGCTCATGGTGTAACCGAGCTGGAAGCATCCATCGGGCGAGGTGACCTGCCGCATGTTGGAGGCATCGAGCGTGCCGAAGGTGGGGCGGCCGAAGAGCTTCACCTTGTAGCTGGTGCGGGCCTCGATCAGGAACTGCTCATCGGTGCTGCCGTTGCCCTCGTTGCAGAGGATCCCCACGCGCTGCGGGAAGGGAAGCACGGTGTGCGAACTGTCCACCGACCACGTTTGCTCGCCCATCTCGATCCAGGTACCGAGCGCCGCACGCATGCGCGTGGCCACATCCAGGCACCAGCGCCCATCCTCGCTCTCGCGCCCGAACATGTCGGCATAGGCCTCGTAGCCCGCCGCGTTCAGCTCGGTGGCGCGCAGCTTCACGCCCACGGAACGGATGGGACCGCTGTAGAGGTAGGGGATCAGGCCCGCGTAGCTCGCATCACTGCCACCGGTGCCATAACGGATGTCGATGATGAAGTTCTCCGTCCTTCGGATCAGCGCATCGTTGGCGGCGAGCACGCTATCGATCAAGGCCTTCTGCTCGAACGCGAAGGACGGGATGCGCAGGTAGAGCGTGCGATCGCTGAGCGGCTCCAGGAAAGGCGCCTCGGCATCCATGGCGCGTTGGTGCATGCGCTCCGAGGCGGAGAACTCCGGCGCGGGGACCTGCCGCATCCACACGCCGCGCATCTGCAGCATGCTTCCGGTGGAACCCACCAGCCTGCCCTCCACCGGCTCCGGCGAATGATCGCCCATGTAGAAGGTGCCCGCGTACCGGCCATCGGCCTGCCGTTGCAGCTCCATCTTCACCTCGCCGGGCTTCCAGTTGGGGTTCTCCGAGGCAAGGATCACCGCATCGAAGCGCGTGCTGTCCGCGGCCTGTTGCACGATGCCCACGCGATAGGGCCCCATCGTCCACACGCCTTCCAGCGGATGTCGCTTCGCACCTGCCTTTCCGAAGCGCTTCACCAGCTCCACCTCGGTGAGCTTCACTGTGCGGCCTGCTGGCATCGTCGCGGGAGGAGTAGCGGGCGTAGTCGCTTGTGGCTGTGCTTTCAGCGCCTGCTCCGTGGGGCCGATACCGATGTGCCCACGCCTGAACCAGTGCAGCCAGTCGTTCAGCAGCTGCGAGCAGCTCATCAGGTCGGTCGCAGTAGCCGCCTTTTCACGGAGCAGCTCGGTGTGCTTGGCGTAGTCCGCCTCGCCCTTGCGGTCCACCACCAGCTGGAAGCCGGCGTCGTTCTGTTCGAAGGTGGTCACCATCCAATCGAAGGTGGAGGGGCAGTCGCACGATTGGGCGTGGAGCGCCGTACTAAGCAGTAACGTAGCTGCGAACAGGGAAGGACGGAGGTTCTGCATAGGACCAAAGATCGCAGCTGGCGCGGTGCTCACCTCCCGTCGCTCATCGGACCATGCAGCGCAGTTGGCTCACGGCCTCATGGTCCCTGGCACACCGAGGTCAACGGGGATGGCACCCTCACGCCCCAAAGCAAGGCGTGCTTCGCGCTCCGCGAAGTCATCCTCCAACCGGCCCAGCGCATGCACGTGCACACCCAGCCGCATGAGCTGCCACAGGACCAGGGCGACGGCATACACGGCCACGAGGAAGAGGAACATACCGGACCATTCGAGGCGCGCACGCAACGGCCCCAGCACCATGGCCCCCACCACCAGCCCCATGTTGTTGCACACCATGTACAGCGTGAACTGCGTCGCGGCCACGCGGGTCCAGCAGAGGTTCATGGCGGTTGCCAGGATGGCCACGAGCATGAAGATCTCCAGGAACTGGAGGCCATAGATCACACTCACGAAGCCCCCCTTTGCGGACCAGCTGGCCGGTGCGGAGGCAATGAAGGTCCAGGTGAGCGCGATCACCACCAGGTAGATGCTGATGACCCGCACCTTGCCCACCCGGTCGGCCAGCCAGCCGGCCAGCACCATGGCCGCCAGCGCTCCGAGGACGTTGGCGCTGGCCACCGTGTCCGCATAGGCCGTGTTGTCCCAGTTCAGCCGCTGGATGGTGAACACGGGCAACAGCGCATCCTTGAGCCCGTTGGCGCTGCCCACCAGGAAAATACAGAGCGCGCCGAGCAGGCTGTTGCGCAGCAGAAAGGCGTTCTTCAGGGTGAGCAGGATCTCGGCCCAGGACTCCGGCTTCATGGCCACCGCCTCGGGCGACGCCTGCCCCTGCGACCAGGGGAACAGCCGCTCGCCCGGACGTTCGCGCATCACCGAAGGCACGATGAGCACCAGCAGCATCACCGCCGTGAGGCCCACCACCGCCGCGGTGAACCCGAAGGTGTTGATGGCCCAGGTGCCGCCGGTGAGCGTGGCCCCGATGCCGACGACCTTCGCCCCCCACATGATGCCGTTGGCACGCGCCTGTTCTTCCAGTGGCGTCACATCCACGGCCATGCCATCGGTGGCCACATCCTGCACAGCACCGAAGCAGTTCAGCACAAATGACACCGACATGAAGAGCGTGAGGTTGTTCAGCGGATCGGGGACGAAGGCCATCACCAGCATCATCGCCAACAAGCCCAGCTGCGCACCGAGCAGCCAGGGCCTGCGGCGACCCATGGGCAGGAATCCGTACCTGTCCATGAGCGGACCGGCCACCAGCTTGAAGGTCCACGGTAGCGTGCAGATGCCGACGTAGGCGCCCACCGCGGCCGCATCCAACCCGTTCATGGCCATCCAGGCAGGAATGGCGTACAGCTGCAGTCCCTGCGGAATGCCCTGCATGAAGTAGAGCGCACCATAGGTGCCGTAGCGCAAGGGAGC
>CAYZBO010000156.1:0-3183 GCA_964476665.1 uncultured Chryseobacterium sp.
CCGTGCTGCTCCACGCGAAGCCCTGGTGGATGCCCAGCAGGATGTTGGCCGCCACGATCCAGGCCCAGGCATCCGCATGGATGAGCATGAAGGGCACCGGCAACGCGAGCAGCCAGCCGGTGACGAGCAGCGCCTTGCGGCCGAAACGCGCGGCGAGCTTTCCGGTGAAGTAGTTGGCCAGCGCCTTGCTGACACCGAATGCCATGATGAAGCTGAGCGCCGCCGCGTGCGAGGCGATGCCGAACTCCAGCTCGGCGAGCACGGGCAGCACCGTGCGTTCGATGCCCACCATGCCGCCCACGAAGGCGTTGACGATGACGAGCAGGGTGAACTGCTTCCAGTTGGCACGGAGGCCGAGGGTGGTGGGCATGGTACGCGGATCAGATGATGCCCGTGGCGAGCAGCACGGCAATGGCAAGGATCAGCAGGCCTATGGTGATCTGCACGCCGCGCATGGTCACCTTGGGGATGAGTTTCTTCCCCCACCACGCACCGATGAAGGCCGCGAGCGTGGCAGCGCTCAACAAGGGCCATTGATCCTGGATGTCATTCATGGATCCACCGCGCAAGTAGGTAGGGAGACGTGTGAGATCCACCAAGCACGCGATGGCCACACCGCTCGCGATGAAGGCTTCCTTGCCGAGACCACTGCGCAACAGGAACATGCTTCGCAGTGCTCCTTGGTGTCCGCTCAGTCCGCCGAAGAAGCCGCTGATGAGCCCGCCGGGCACCATCCAGTTCGATGGGAGCGAGAGTGTGTTCAAGGTCTTCGAAAGCTCGAACAGACCGAACACGAGCATGAGCCCCGCAATGACGAGGTCGAGCGGGTCCACGGGATGCATTACACCTTGGTACAATGCTTCGCGTGTGCCGAGCAGGAGCATGAGGCGCGCGCCGAGGTATGCGCCAAGGATACCGGGTACACCGAAGAGCATGACGGTGCGCCAGTGGATGTCCTTCCACAGCAGCCCCAGCTTGAAGAGGTTGTTGAGCAGGTGCACCACGGCGGTGAGCAGGATGGCCACCTCCAGCGGGAAGAAGAGCGCGAAGACCGGCAGCAGCAGGGTGCCCAGCCCGAAGCCGCTGATCAGCGTAACAAGCGAAGCGGCGAGCGCAACTGCGGGGATGAGGAGATGGGATGCCTCCATGGTCGTGATGCGTTCGTTCGCTGGCTACGGAAGTGTGGTGAGAAATGTGGCCGCAGATGACGCAGATGAACGCAGATGAATGCACTGCTGGATCGGAAGGGGCGGGTCCTTGGATCCCCTCTGCGACATCTGCGGCTCCTTGTATTTCATCGCTCTTCAGCGTGCTTGCCGGCCATCATCCTGTCCACCGACCACTTTCCGCCGCCTTCGATGATGAGGTAGATGCTGCCGAGCAACATGGCCCAGTCCGTGCGGCTGCCGTGCATCATGGCCCAGAAGCCCTCGTTGGCGAGCACCGCGCCCTTGGTGGTGGCGATGGCCACGAGCATGATGATGAGCGTGGGCACAGCGGCCAGGCGCGTGAAGAGCCCCAACAGGATCAACGCACCGGAGAGGATCTCGAAGAAGCCCACGAAGGAGCCCAGGAATTCCGGGCTGGGCAGACCGATCTTCTCGAAACGACCCGCGCCACGGATCGCAGGGAACAGGAACTTCTGGATCCCTTCGGAAAGGAACACGGCACCCACCATCAGGCGGATGAGGAGGAGGGTGGCGCGGTCGCTGGTGTGGAGGAGACGCTGCATCATGCCACGGTGCGTTTAAGTCGTGGTCCCGTACTTCACCACCACCGCCAGTTGACCGGCGTGGTAAGCCGTGTGCGTCACGATGCGTCCCAACGCCTCGGCCTTGGTCTTCCGGCCGAACTCCTTCGTTTCGATCACCGTCTCCCAGTCGGCATCGGGCGTGGCCTCGATCGCACGGCGCAGCGTGTCGGCGCTTTCCTGCACATAGGCTTTCAGCGCGGACAGGTCGGTCCATTCGCCGGTGTCGTGTCCCTTCGCCACGGTACTGGCATGCACGTTGACGCCTTGCAACCCGAACACGTTCTTCGCGAAGAGCAGCTCCACGTCGCCGATGTGTCGCACCAGGAAGCCGGCGCTGTTGGGCGAGGGCGCGAGCTTCTTCGGCAGATCGGTCGCGGTGAGCGTGTCGAGCACCTTGGTGAAGCGCGTGCGGCCTTCGGTGTAGAGGGCAAGGAGGGAGGCGGTGCGGGGTTCCATGGCTTGAAGATATTCCTATGCGGCATCGTACTTCCACCGCTTCGCGATGCGCACCAGATGCAGCATGATGGGTACCTCGATCAGCACGCCCACCACGGTGGCCAATGCCGCGCCGCTGTTCAGTCCGAATAGCGCGATGGCCACGGCCACGGCGAGCTCGAAGAAGTTGCTGGCGCCGATCATGCTGGCCGGCGCACAGGTGCGGTAGTTCAGCCCCAGCCAACGGCCGCCCTTCCAGGTGAGGAAGAAGATGAAGTAGGTCTGCAGCGCGAGCGGGATGGCGATGAGCAGGATGTCGATGGGGTTGTCGAGGATGCGTTGGCCCTGGAAGGCGAAGAGCAGCACCAGTGTGGCCAGCAGCGCGGTGATGGAGAGCGGCTTCAAGGCAGGCAGGAAGCGGCTCTTGAACCAGGCCTCGCCCTTGCTGCGCATCAGCCAGCGGTGCGTGAGGTAGCCGGCCACGAGCGGGATCACCACGAACACGATGACCGAGGTGCTGAGCACGCCCCAGGGGATGGCGATGCCCGTGATGCCCAGCAGCAATTGCACGATGGGGATGAAGAGCACCAGCAGCAGCAGGTCGTTCACGCTCACCTGCACCAGGGTGTAGTTGGGGTCGCCGCCGCTGAGGTAGCTCCACACGAAGACCATGGCCGTGCACGGTGCTGCGCCCAACAGGATGGCCCCGGCGATGTATTCGTTCGCCAGCTCGGGCGTGATCCAGGCCGCGTAGAGCTTGGTGAAGAAGACCCACGCGAAGAAGGCCATGGTGAAGGGCTTGATGAGCCAGTTGACCACCACGGTGAGGCCAAGTCCTTTCAGCTGTGGCCCGATGCGCCGCACACTGTCGAAGTCCACCTGCACCATCATGGGGTAGATCATCAGCCAGATAAGGATGGCCACGGGGATGTTCACGGTATTGATCTCCAGGTCGGCGATCACCTGCATGCCGTTGCCGGCCAGCTTGCCCAGCG
>CAYZBO010000157.1:0-3181 GCA_964476665.1 uncultured Chryseobacterium sp.
CCTGCTTCACGAAAGCATCCGTGGCTGGTATGTTCAGTACGTTGGGGTTGTTGTCCGCGCGGTGGGTGTACACGTCGAAGAAGGCCTTCATCAGTTGGAAGAAGGGCGGCTTGCGTACTGCGCGAAGCTCGGCCATACCATCGTCCGGCTTGGAGGATGGGCTGATGTCCGCGCCGTTCCCGAACTCGCGGGTGTTGCAGAACACGAGCATGAGCACTTCCTCCTTGATGGTGCGGCCATCCACCTGAAGTTCGATGGGCATGGGCGGTGTGCCGAAGATGTCCTGCACGGTGATCCGCGCATAGGTGAACATGCCGCGCGTGCGGCTCTTGTCGAACTTGTAAGCGACCCGCGCATCGAAGCCGATGCCGGCGGTCCCGAGGAAGAGATGGTCGTTCAGGTAGCACACGTCCATCGGCCGGGCGGAAGCTGTGAGCGCATGCCGCAGGGCGACCACCGGCTGCAAGGGTAGTCCGATGGAACGAGCGTAGCCATTGCCGCTGCCCATGGCCACGATACCCAAGGGTACGGTCGTTCCAAGCAGGCCCTGCGCGATCGCGTTGTTGGTACCATCGCCCCCCACGCTGATCACCCGGTCATAGCCCTGTTCCACGGCTTCACGGGCCAGCCGGGTGCCGTGGCCCGGTCCCTCGACCTCGCGCAGGTCCAAGGTCCAGCTCAATTCCGGCCCCACCAGCGCGGCCACCGCCTTGATCCGGGGTGCCTGTCGCTTGCCGGAACGCGGGTTATAGATCACCATCGCCCTCATGGCCGGGCGGACTTGAGGGTGAGGTCACCGCGCAGAAGACGGCCATTGAACTGCTGGACCGCGGCCTTGAGGCGACGCTCCATGTCGGCGGCCTCGAGGTCATCGATGTGCCCATTGGCACCCAAGGGTGTGATGTCCAGGACATCCTCTCCATTGAACCGCAGTTGCTGGTGGCCGCTGGTGATGCTGTACAGGCCGTTGTTGGACCAGATGGCATAGGGCGGCACCGTGCGGTCCAGCGCTTCATGGCCGAAGGCGAAGAAGGGCTTGGTGTAGCCGATGATGCGCAGCACGGTGGGCAGGATGTCGATGTGCTGCACGATCCGGTCGTCCTTGGCCGGAGGGAGGAAGCCTGGGGCCACGAACGTGAGCGGTACCCAGTAGTCGATCGGCTTGTTGCCCTGCTGGCCACTGCGTTCCAGATCGGCGGTGTGGTCGGCAGTGATCACGAAGAGCGTGTTGGCGAACCAAGGCATTGTGCGGGCCGTGGCGAAGAACTGCCGCAACGCATCATCCGTGTAGCGCAGGGTGGGATGGATGTCCTGCGTGCCCCCGGCGAAGCGTGCCGCATCCTCCGGTGGCAGCTGGTAGGGGTGGTGGCTGCTCAGCGTGAAGACCGTACTGAGGAAGGGCTGCTGCTCACGGCCCAGTTCCTGGGCATAGAACTGCAGGAAGGGCCTGTCGCGCACGCCCCAGTGACCATCGAAATCGGCTTCCCCATTGGCGTACTCGTTCATGCCCACGTACCGCTCGAACCCGGCGCTGCGGGCAAACCCGTCGAAGCCCATGGTGCCGTTGCGGCCCCCATGATAGAAGCTGGTACGGTAGCCCTCATCGCCCAAAATGCTGGCCAGGGAACTGAACGGGAGCGAGGCGTAGGAGGAGGTGATGAAGGCCTCGTCCATCCACTGCGGCATGCCGGCCAATATCGCGGGGATGCCATCGATGCTCCGACGGCCGTTCGCATAGGCATTGGTGAAGCAGAGCCCTTCGCCCATCAGGGAATCGAGGAAGGGCATGTAGCCTTCGCCACCGGCCAGTCGGCCGCTATACAACGCAGAGAAGCTCTCGAGCACGATCACCACCACGTTGGGGCGCTCCGGACGGACCAAGGCGGGACGCGTGCTGTCCAGAGCCAGGGTGTCGACCTGTGCGGTGGGAGCAGGCTGGAACTGATGCACCACCGGCCACATCGCATCAGCCTCTTCCGGGGTCAAGTAGTGCCGTTCCACCAAGGTGGGCTTGCCCAGGGTCATCAGGATGGTGAAGGGTGTGTTCAGCACCACGGGCATGTAGCTGCCACCGCCGTACCTGGCCGCGTCCAGGGGTTGCAGGGGGATGAGCTGGGTGCCGCCGCGGGAGGCCAGGGCCAGCAGGGCGATGGCCAACACCCGCCACATGATCCGCCACGACCACGTGAGCCGTTCTGAAGGATGCAGGCGACCGATGCGTGGATAGGACCAGGCCAACAGACCGAGGCTGACCGCATAGATGAGGGCGATGTGCCAGTAGTCGCGCAGGAAGACCGGCATCAGGTTGGCGGTATCCCCGCCGGCGGTGAGGATCTGCAGGAAGTCGGCCGTGGAGCGCTTCAGGCTGAAGGCGTAATAGCCCAGGTCCACGCAATTGAAGGCTAGTGCGACCGCGTTCACCAGCAGGAAGACGATGAATTGCACCCGGGCGAACGCAGGGCCGGGTCGCGGGGAGATCAGTACAAGCAACACCCAGGGCAGGTGGGTCCAGGCGATGGCCGAGGCATCGAAGCGCAGGCCGCCGCTGAAGACCCCTAACGGCGGGTCGGGGAAGAGGTCGCGGTTGTACAGCCAGAACAGCAGGCGCAACGCGCTGTAGACCAGGCCCACCATCCCCAGACGGAGCACAAGCACGGTGAGCGGACCGCGGAACATGGGCGCGAATTTCGGCAGGGGCGGTCCAAGATGGGCCGGAAGGTGGAATGTTTGTGAACGGGGGATGAACACCGGCGACGGCTGACCGGTCGGCCCACCAACATCGAACTGCGGAGAACCTGTCCGACAAAGGCCGCCCTCCACCGATACCTTTGCGCCGCAATTCCCACCCATGTCCGTACTGACCACTGAGGACCGCCAGGTCCGTTTCGAGCGCGGTAGCCACAGCGATGCCTTCCTGTTGAGCACCTACGAGAAGCTCGTGTACCCGCGCATCATCGAGGAGAAGATGCTCAGCCTGCTGCGGCAGGGCAAGATCAGCAAGTGGTTCAGCGGCATCGGCCAGGAGGCCATCAGCGTGGGCGCCGCCATGGCCCTGCACGAGGAGGAGTACATCCTGCCCATGCACCGCAACCTGGGCGTGTTCACCACACGGGGCATGCCGTTCGCCAAGCTCTTCGCGCAGTGGCAGGGCAAGGCCACCGGCTACAGCAAGGGCCGCGAG
>CAYZBO010000158.1:0-3130 GCA_964476665.1 uncultured Chryseobacterium sp.
TGGTGCTGGACCTGCGTGAGAACCATGGCATCTTCTGCAGCATCGTGGTGTATCCCGTGGTGCCCAAGGACGTGATCCTGCTCCGTTTGATCCCGACCGCAGTGCACACCGTGGAGGATGTGCAGCGCACGATCACCAGCTTCAAGGAGGTGAAGAAAAAGCTCGAAGCCGGCGCCTACAAAGCCGACAAGGTGGCCGCTGTTTGAACCGGACCGGACCCGCTCATCGGAAGCCCCGGCCATGGATGCCGGGGCTTCTTGTTGCACAGGGCGGACCACTTGATCGCTGTGCGTTACATTCGTCTCCGTGGTTCCCCGGACCTCCTCCCTCCTTTCAAGGCTTTACCTGTTCATCGGTCTCGTGGCGCTGCTCTACCTGGGCCGCTACGTCCTGATACCGCTGGCGTACGGTCTTTTGGTCGCGCTGGTCCTGCATCCGTGGGTGGTGCGCCTGGAGTTACGCGGGTTTCCCCGCTGGGCGGCCATCGGCATGGGGCTCCTTGCAGTGGGACTCCTGTTCGGCCTTCTGGTGGGCCTGCTTGTGTTCCAATTGAACACGTTCCTGGCCGATCTGCCTGCTCTGACCAAGGGCGGCAACAGTGACGCGGAGGCCGTGTGGGTCTGGATGAACAAGGTGCTGGCCGAACTGGGCGGAACGCACCACGACGAATGGTGGTCTCCACTGGTGAACGCCTTGCCTGGTCGCGTGGCGCCCTACCTGGGTACGGTGCTTTCCGCGCTTTTCGGGATGCTCTTCAACCTGTTCATCATTCCGGTGTTCAGTGCCCTGATGCTGTTCCACCGGCGTACCTACGTCGCCGCGCTCGCCGGTCTTGTGGAGCCTGCCTGGGCACCGCATCTGCCGGCCTTGCTGCACAAGGTGACCGGCAACTTCGCCCGCTTCATCGGGGGCATGTTGCAGGTATACCTCATCGTAGGCGCCCTTAATTGTGTCGGCTTCCTGTTGCTGGGTGTCCCCAATGCCATCCTCTTTGGCATGCTGACCGCAGTGGCCACCATGATCCCCTATGCCGGTATCATCATCAGTTCACTTCTGCCTATCACGCTGGCCTGGTCCACCACCGGCAGCATGTGGGTCCCGGTGGGTGTCATCGCTGTGCTTGCCGTGGTGCAATACCTGGAGGCCAACCTCATTTTCCCGAAGGTGGTGGGAGGCAGGCTGGGCCTGAGCACCCTGGCCTCGCTGCTTGCCATATTCGCCGGTGGGCTGATCTGGGGCGTGGCTGGCATGATCCTCTTCCTCCCCTTCCTCTCCATTGTGCGGTTGTTGTGCGATGAAGTGCCCGAGTGGGCCCCGCTGGGCCTGTTGCTCAGCGGTGAGGAGAAGTCCTGACCATGCCACGCATCCTCATCCACCTGAAGCTTCATGTGCGCAGCCGCAACCGAAGCATATGACCTGATGTACCAGGGTGTGCTCCACATCCACCACCCACCGTGCCGGCCAGGATCTCCGCCGCTACGATGAGGCTGCGCTGAAGGAACTGGCCGCTGAACGAGGCGATATGAAGGACCACATCGCCCGTGTGAGGGAGAAGATCGAGGAACAGGAGCAACTGTTGCGCAAGGACCTGCACCACCCCCATCCGACGGCGATCATGCGTGGGACAGCGAAGAGATGCGGGCCGCAGCGCGCCAGGTCAGTTGAGGAGCCCGCAGTAGAGGTCACCTGCTCCCGGCGTGCATAGCTTTGAACGATCCCATGAACCGCCTGAGCTCCGATGGCGTGATGACACTTGCTGTGTTGAACAAGATGGTCGGCCGGACCGATCCAACCTGAACTCCATCCCTGGAAATGCCCCACATCCTCCTGCTTTCCGCCAGTATCCGCGATGGCCGTATGAGCCAACGCGTCGCCCTGCACCTCCAACAACACATCGGTGCCACCGGTCGGCACAGCGTGGAACTGCTCGACCTGGCCATCCTCGAGCTGCCCTTGTTCCATGAACGCCTGAAGTTCATGACGGACCCGCCTGCTGCGGCGGTCAAGGTGGCCGAAGCAGTGCGGCGTGCGGACGGCATGATCATCGTGGCGCCCGAGTACAACGGCGGTTATCCGGCGAGCTTGAAGAACGTGATCGACCTGTTGAACGAGGAGTGGAAGCGCAAGCCTGTCGCCCTGGCACCCGTGAGCAACGGGGCCTTTGGAGGCACACAAGTGCTGATGCAGCTTCAGTTCGTCCTATGGAAGCTTCGTGCCTGGGTGGTGCCCGGTGCCATGCATGTGCCGCAATTGAAGGACCAGTTCTCGGAGGAGGGTGCCGCTGCCGACACTGCGGCATGGGCCCGGCGCTGCGATGCGCTGCTGGCCGAGCTTGAATGGGCCATGGAGGCCCGGGCCCGAATGGCGTGATGGATCAGGCGTTGACCGTCGCTGGCTGCAGGATGCGCTGCAAGGTCTCCACCGTGCGGTCCACCTCGGCCTTGGTGGTGTAACGGCTGAAGCTGAAGCGGATGTTGGCGCCGATGACATCCGGGTACAAGGCACCCAGCACATGGCTGCCCTTGTTGCTGCCGCTGCTGCATGCACTTCCGCCACTGCAGGCGATCCCTTCGATGTCCAGGTTGTAGATCAGCATTTCAGCCTTGCCATCGTCAGGGAAGCGCACATTGAGCACGGTGTAGAGCGCGTCCGCGCTGATGTCACCGTTGAAGGCCACCCCGGGCACTGTCGCACGCAGTCGTTCGATCATATGGCGCTTCAATCCGCTCACATGGCGCTGGTGCTCCTCCAACTCGGAGTAGGCCAGTTCCATGGCCTTCGCCAGGCCGACGATACCAGGGATGTTCTCCGTGCCTCCGCGCATGTTGCGCTCCTGCGCACCGCCCAGTATCAGGGGCTTGAGGCCGGCGCCACTGCGCATGTACAGGAAGCCGATACCCTTGGGACCATGGAACTTGTGGGCCGCGCAGGTGATGAAGTCCACCGGCAGGCTCGACAGGTCGAAGCGGTAATGACCCATCGTCTGCACCGTGTCGCTGTGAAAGAGCGCGCCGTACCTGCGGCACAACGCCCCGATCCGCGGCAGATCGATGCGCGTGCCGATCTCATTGTTGGCATGCATCAGGCTTACCAGCACACCTTGCCCCTCGGTGTCGCGCAGCAGTTGTTC
>CAYZBO010000159.1:0-1838 GCA_964476665.1 uncultured Chryseobacterium sp.
ACCGGCCACCAGTTACAGGCTCACGAAGCTGCGCCGGCCGGGGCGCCGCTTGAACTTGTAGCTCACCTCCACGCTGAGGAAGCTCACGGAATCCAGCAGGCCGGGATTGCCGCGCGGGCTGGTGAAGACGGGGTTGGTGGTGCCGTTGGTGCCGCGTCCGGTGGGATCGCTGATGTACCGTGCCAACGCCTGTTGCGTTGGGTCCCCGGCATAGACCGCATCGATCTCGTCATAGGTGGCGTAGCGGTCGCTCACATCATCGATCATGTCGTCCAGGAACATGATGTAGCTGAACTCCATGCCCACGCTCATCTGCTTGGTGAGCATATACCGGATGCCCATGCCCATGGGGACACCGATGTGCCAGGGGCTGATCCGCTCCGTGCGTCCGGTCTCCGGCCCACCCGTACCGCCTTCCGTCATCCAACTGTACAGGTCGGTCTCGTAGTCTCCGTCAAGTTCCACCACCTCGGCGCCTGGGGTGCCTTCCGGCGCATTGCCCAGTTCGCCGGTGCTCCAGCTGTAGTAGCGGTTCTCCAAGGCGACATCACCGCGGAAGAGGTCGGCTTTCGGCCGTCCGTGGTAGACCCCCAGACCGATCTGGAAGGTCATGAAGAAGCGCTGTTGGAACAGGGGCGTGAAGGGTTCGCGATAGGCGTTCAGCACCAGGTGGCCCGACGCGCCGATGAGGTCGTTGCGGAAGCTCAGGCCCCGGCCGTAGTTCTTCAGGTCCTTCACGTCCACCCCTTCGATGGGAGCACGCTCATCGTACCCCACCCGGAACCAGCTCAGGCGCGCCTCGCAGGTGAGCGAACGCGTCACATAGCGCTTCGGGTTGTTGAGGAAGTCGCGGAAGGTGACCTGCATGCCCGGTCGCAGGCCGTTCCACTGCATGGCCTGGTCGTAGTTGCCCAGGTCGCCGTGGTAATGCGTGACCAAGGGCGTTACGCCGATCTCCAGATGACGCTGCGCGACCAGAGCGGCCGGCAACAGGACGAGCATGGATACGAGTATGGTTCCGCGCATGGTGCTCCGCGAATTATGCTTGCAAGGTACACGTAAGACGCGATCCCCCGACAAGGTTGCCTGATCACCCCCGTGGGCCGAAGATGGCCGTTCCGATCCGGACGAGGGTACTGCCGGCAGCGATGGCCAGGTCGGCATCACCGCTCATGCCCATGCTCAGGGTGTCGAACTCCGGATGACCCGACCGCGCACCCTGCCTCAGTTCGTTGAACAGGGCCGCCAACCCGGAGAACTCTTCCCGCACCTGGTCGACATCCTCGGTGTTGCTCGCCATGCCCATGAGGCCCCGCAAAGCCACGGCCGACCAGCGCTGCGCATCCCAGCCGGAGACCAGGGCGCGGGCTTCCTGCATATCCAGGCCGTGCTTGGTCTCCTCCGCAGCGATGTGCACCTGGACCAGCACGCCGATGTGTCGGCTCGCAGCGAGCGCCCGCTTCTGGATCTCGTCCAACAGCTCCGTCCCGTCCACGCTGTGGACCAGGTGAACGAAGGGCGCGATGTACTTCACCTTGTTGCGCTGCAGGTGACCGATGAAGTGCCATTCGATATCCTCCGGCAACAGGGGCTGCTTGTCGCGCAGCTCCTGGGGATAGTTCTCCCCGAAGGCCCGATGGCCCAGGTCGTAGAGGGCCTGCACCTCCTGCACGGTCCGCGTCTTGCTCACGGCCACCAGCTGCACGTGCGCAGGGATCCCGGCACGTACGACAGCGTATCGTTCGGCGAGGGTGGCCGCGTGGTCAGACATCCTCCAGGGAATAGATGACCAGGCCGCTGCGCAGCTTGGGCTCGATGTAGGTGCTCTTGGGGGGCAT
>CAYZBO010000159.1:1938-3086 GCA_964476665.1 uncultured Chryseobacterium sp.
GAACCGGAACCACCCTTCGCCACAGCGCATGCCCACGGTGCCGGGTGCCGCCTGTGGTCCTTCGCACGGTGCCAGCCCGAAGCCCTGTCGCAACGCTTCCAGGATGCGCCGTTGCGCGGCACTGTCGAGATCGAGCACCACGCGGTCGAAGTTGTAGATGTGAAGGTCGGGTTTCGGAACGATGAACGCCAGGCACCAGGCCTGCGGGTCCACATCGGCCGCGCCGGTCTGTTCGGCCAGTCGCGCGCTCGATGCCAGGCGGTGATGCCCATCGGCGATGTAGAGCGCGGGCACCTGCGCGAAGGCCTCCTGCAGGTTGCGGCGTACCAAGGGGTCGTTCACGGCCCACAGCCGGTGCCGCACACGATCGGTGGTGCTGAAGTCCTGGTCGGGACGCGTGGCCGCGATGGGGTCCAGCAAGCGCTGCCAGTCGGTGCCCTCCGGTGTGCACAGCAATACGGGCTCGGCGTTGATGCCGGTATGGGCGAGGTATTCGGCGAAAAGGTTCTCGCGCGCTGTAAGCGTCTGTTCGTGCACCTTGATCCGCCCATCGCGGTAGGCGGCGATGCTCACCCCGGCGATGAGCCCCCGTGAGACACCGCCCCGCATGCGCTGTTCATACACGTACAGGCAGGGCTCGGGATCGCGCTCCAGGATGCCCTCCTCGCAGAAGCCCTTGAAGGCGGTGCGGATGCGGTCGAAGCGTTCGGCGCGGCTGCCCTGGTGGTGGGAGCTTTCCTCCGGGTGGATGACGTGCAGGAAGGTGTACGGATTGCCTGCGAGCTTTTCGGCAAGCTCCTCCTTCGAATAGGAGATGTAGGAACGCGAGCCGACCAAGTGTGCCTTGTCGGCCGTGGGCCGCCAGGCGCGGAAGGGCCGCAGCTCGATCATCCCTGCACCTGAACGGTCTCGCGCCAGCTGACGATCTGTTCCACGAGCTCCGCACCCACGCGGCCCTGCGCCTCGGCCGTTGCAGCGCCGATGTGGGGGGTGAGGCTGATGTTCGCTTGCTCCAGCAGGTCCGTGCGCGGTGTCGGTTCATTCACGAACACATCGAGCGCCGCAGCGCGCAGCTTGCCGCTCTTCAACGCTTCGAGCAGGGCATCCTCGTCCACACTGCCGCCGCGCGCCGTGTTCACGAGCACGGC
>CAYZBO010000160.1:0-3072 GCA_964476665.1 uncultured Chryseobacterium sp.
GCGGTATGGCCGTCGGGGAACATGTTCAAGCGCTCCAGCTCCACCGGGGTCAGGCGGCGCAGCCTGCCGTCCACGCGCACCACATGTTTGAAGCGCGAAGGGCTCGACCCGCCCTCACCTGTCACGATGGTGCGTGCGGGCCTGTCCAAAGGGTCGGGGAAGGCCATGGGGCCCTCGCTGTAGGTGTAGTTGAAGGCCTTGTCGCTGCTGGTGCGCACCTCGCTCTTGCCGCCCTTGAGGTAGCGCCAGGCACGCTCCTGCGCCTTGGGAACGAAGAACTCCCTGGGCACTTGATCGTTCGGCAGCAGCACATCGCCCAAGGTGGTGAACGGACCGTCGTACGCGGGCTTGATCGCCATGGTGTGCACCACCCTGCCGATCATCAGCCCGGTGCTGCCGAACGGCGTGCGGGACCGCTTCGCGCCGTGGTTGAACTGCCGGGTTATCTCGGCCAGGTCGCCTTCCAGCTTGAAGTGTTGCACACTGCCGTCGGCACGGGCAGGAAAGGCTTCCGCCAGTATCCCCTGCCCGCAGAGGTAGGCCGTTGCATCCTTCACCTTGCGCACGACCGCACCCAGCGCACTGTTCCGGTGGTATGCCAGAATGAACACACGGCGCCGACGCTGCGGCATACCATGCTCGGCCGCGTTGATCACACGCCATTCCACCGCATAGCCCAGGTCGGAGAGGGAAGCCAGCATCACCGCGAAGTCGCGGCCGCGCTGCTGCGCAGGTGACTTCAGCAGCCGGTCCACGTTCTCCAACAGCACCAGCCCGGGCTTGCGGTGCTTCAGGATGCGGTGGATCTCCCACCACAGTACGCCCTTCTTTCCTGCGAGGCCTTCGGACTGCTTCAAGGTTCGGGCCACTGAATAGTCCTGACAGGGGAAGCCGCCCACCAGCAGGTCGTGCTTAGGAACGTCCTTCGCGGCCACCTGCGCGATGTCCACATTGGAATGATGGTCGCTTCCGAACCGGGCCACGTAGATATCGGACGCCGCCTGCCGCTTCACGCCCGGTTCCCATTGGTTGCTCCAAACCACCCGGAAGCGCTCACTGGCGCGCTCCAGGCCGATGCGGAAGCCGCCCACACCAGCAAAGAGCTCAACGACCTTCAGCGGTTCCATGGATGGGGCGAAACTATCGGACGCGCATCGGCCGATCAAGTGCCTCCCCGGCGCGTTATGAACAAGCCGATCCGCAGAAGACGGTGAACAGGGACCGTACTTTGGCTCCATGTCCAACATCGATCTGATCATCGAGGAACGCCCGGCAGAAGTGGGCAACTTTCTCGTGGGCCGCCTCCTCCCCTTCCACCGCAAACGCATGGTGGGGCCCTTCGCCTTCATCGATCACATGGGCCCGGTGGACATGCCGAACGGCGAGGACTTCGATGTGCCGCCGCACCCGCACATCGGCCTTAGTACGCTCACCTACCTCTTCGAGGGCAGCATCATGCACCGCGACAGCCTGGGTACGGCCATCGAGATCAAGCCCGGACAGGTGAACTGGATGACGGCCGGCAAGGGCATCGTGCACAGCGAGCGCACGCCGGACCACCTGCGCGGCAAGCCCAAGCGCATGCACGGCCTGCAGATCTGGGTGGCGCTGCCCAAGGACATGGAGTTCATTGCGCCCACCTTCTTCCATGCTGGTGAGGATGAATTACCCACGTGGGAGCAGGACGGTGTGCGCCTCACCTTGGTGGCCGGCGAGGTCTTCGGGAAACGCTCGCCTGTGCCGGTGTACAGCCCGCTCTACTTCCTCGACATCCAGAGCACGGAGCGCAGCACGCTGGAGATCGGCAAGGAGCTCTTCGGCGAGTCGGGCCTGTACATCCTGGAAGGTGGCATCGAGAACGACGGCCACCGCTACGGCCCCAAGCAGATCATGGTCTCGAAGAACCCCGAGCTGTGCGCCTTCACGCTGGAGCCTGGCACGCGGGTGTTCCTCTTCGGCGGCGATCCCTTCCCCGAGGAGCGCCACATCCACTGGAACTTCGTGGCCACCGAGCGTACCACCATCGAGGAGGCACGTCAACGCTGGATGGCGCAGGAGTTCCCGAAGATCGAGGGGGAGACGGAACGGGTGCCATTGCCGGGGACACCCGGATGAGCCGCAATGCTTCGCGTAACACATCCCTTCCACCAGCGAGGCGCCACCGCTGAGCGCTGAGCGCTGACCGGGTCCTGCGGATCACGGTTCCTTGCCTTGGCCCCAAGTCCACCCCCGGTCGGAGCCATGTTCCTTTCCCAACGCTTCAACCGCGATGGAAAGGAGTTGGCCGGACGCCCACACCCTCAAGCTACGCGGGATGCCTCAAGCACCGGTGAGTTGGCCATCATGAACAGCCCGTCCTGGTGCGTTGCGCACAGTTCGGGACCAGCGCAGGTGGCTATTGGGGGTGCTTCGGCTACCCCGCACGACCCGTAACGCTGAAGCGGGAACGACCGACAACCCGCGATCGGGGGGCAGCAGGATGCCAGCACACACGCATCCCGCAGCTTGACACAGGGACGGCAGGCCGGCCACACATACAATTGCTGGTGATCCGGGCGGAGACAACGGGTCCTAGAACGGCGAGCGTCGAAAGGAGCCATGCCATATCCGATCTTCGTGCCTGGAAATAACACGGCCCATGAGCGACGGATATGTCAAGCGCGAGGTGGTGGACGGCATTGCCACGGTCACCTTCCACCACCACAAGAGCAACAGCCTGCCCGGCCACATCCTGCGCGGCATGGCCGATGCCATCACCACCTGCGGCAAGGACCCTTCGGTGCGCGTGATCGTGCTGCGGAGCGAAGGCGAGAAGGCCTTTTGTGCGGGCGCCAGCTTCGATGAGCTTGTGGCCATCGAGGACGGTGCGCGTGGACTGGAGTTCTTCAGCGGCTTCGCCCACGTGATCAACGCCATCCGCACCGTTCCGGTGTTCGTCATCGGTCGCATCCACAGCCATTGTGTGGGCGGCGGCGTGGGCATCGCCTGCGCGGTGGACATCGCCTACGCCACCACCAACGCCACCATCCGCCTGAGCGAACTGGCGGTGGGCATCGGTCCCTTCGTGGTGGG
>CAYZBO010000161.1:0-2925 GCA_964476665.1 uncultured Chryseobacterium sp.
TGGTCCTCCGGCATGCAGTAGGTGCAGCGCAGGTCGCACTTGTCCACGATGCTGATGCGCAGGCTGCGGTGGATGCGTGAGTGACGGTCGGTGAGCGGGGTGCCTCCCATGCCCCAAAGGAACGAAGCTCCCGGGCAGCCTCGGGCCGGGTGCAACCTTTTGAGGCGCGCTGCGTATGTGCAGGGAGACTTGAACCAGGAACTGCTGACCGCTCTCCCGAGGCCGGGTCCTGTTCAGGAGCATATTCCGAACACCATGAGCACCTACGACCTGACCATCTTTCGAGCCTTCCGCCGGCTCCGCACCTGGCGGCTGTCGGCCATGTACCTCACAGGCATGGCCCTTGTCTCCTCACTTCAGGCGCAGCCTGGGACCATTGACCCCGCGTTCACGGTGGGCAGTGGCGCCAACAACCGCGTCTTCGCCATGGCGGCTCAGCCGGATGGACGCGTGATCATCGGTGGAAGTCTGACGAGTTACGCTGGCAGTGCAGTTGGAAGGTTGGCGCGGCTTTCGCGCACCGGCATTCTTGACGCGGCCTTCAATACCAACATCGGGACCGGGGCGCCTTCCCAGATCAATGCGGTGGTGCTCGATGCTGATGGCCGCATACTGGTCGGTGGCACGTTCTCCACGTTCAATGGACAGCCGCACCCACGCTTGGTGCGCCTGAACAGCGACGGTACTGTGGATGCCGCCTTCACCATCGGCTCCGGCGCAGCAGCCGGTGCTGTCACATCCCTTGCGGTAAGGCCGGATGGCCGGATCCTGGTGGCGGGCAGCTTCACGAGCTTTGATGGGGTTGCCACCGGACGTATCGTACAGCTCCTGCCGGATGGCTCGCGCGATACCACCTTCAATACTGGTGCAGGGGCCAACAGCGACATCTACAGCATTTCGCTCGACGAACAGGGCCGCCTTGTGGTCGGTGGTGTGTTCAGTACGTTCAATGGCCAGTCGAGCCCGGGTGTGGTGCGTCTCCAGCCTGACGGCTCGGTCGATGCGTCCTTTGCCGTTGGCGCGGGTTTCAACCAGGCGGTCTTCTCCTGCATCCATCAACGCGATGGTCGCATCGTGCTCGGCGGCCTGTTCACTTCTTACAAGGGTGGCGGTGCGCCCCGTATCGTGCGCCTGTTGAGCAATGGTGACCGTGATACGGGGTTCACCCCGGGTACCGGCTTCAACAGCTGGGTGTATCACCTCTCCCTGCAGGGCGATGGCAAGATCCTGGCGGGTGGGGATTTCACCAGTTTCAACGGCAATGCACGTGGACGCTTTGTGCGTCTGAACACCAACGGGACCATCGATACGGGCTTCAACACCGGTACGGGCTTCAACAACTGGGTCTACGCCAGCGCCTGGCAACCCGATGGTGGGATCACGGTCGCGGGTGGTTTCACCGCCTACAATGGAACGGGCCGCAACCGGGTGCTCCGCCTGAACGGCGGCTGCGAGGAGGAGCTGGGCCTGTACATCCGCACAGATGCGTTCGGCGACCAGACGAGCTGGGAGATCACTGGCGAAGGGTTCACCTATCCGGTCTGCTCGGGTTCGGGATATGCGAGCAATGCGGACATCGAGGTCAGCTGCTGTGTGCCGCATGGCTGCTATCGGTTCCGCTTGTTCGATAGTGCCGGTGATGGCCTCGCCACCGGCGGATATGTGCTGCGCGATGGCTCCGGTGAACGCATCATCGACAATGCATACTGGGGTGCCTTCACCACCGAGAGCAGCATTGCCGGCAACGCGCATTTCTGCCTTCCCATGAGCACGCAGCAGGCCATCTTCTCCTCGCGTGACAAATTGGATTGGCTCCCCACCGACTTCGTGGTGGCATCACCGAACGCGGAAGTGTCGGCGCAATGGGGTGTCGGCGACCAGACCGATGACGGTTATGAGTTCTGGTTCTTCGACCCGAACGGTTCCTATTCCATCCGCCGCTTCCGGAACCATGCCACCACCGGGGGTTACGGCAACGGCGCTGCACGCGCGTGCTATCAACGCCTGTCGTGGAGCACATCCGCACCGCCGCTGCCCCAGCAGGTGCTCCTGAACATGCGTATCCGTGCCCGGGTGAACGGCCTGAACGGTGAGTGGGGACCCGCCTGCCGACTGATGGTCGACCCCGTGGCGGCGAGTTGTCCCTATACCAAGCTGATGGACATTCCCGGTAACCCGTTCTATTCCTGTGGTGTCACACGCACCCGTGCGCAGCGCGTCACCGCACGACCGGTGCGCGGAGCCAACCGCTACCAGTTCGAGTTCTCCAACCTGGATCTCGGCTATCAGCGCACGTTGACCAGCACCAGCTACCATCAGAACCTGAACTGGGCCACGGCTCCCTTGGTGGCCGGGTATACCTACAATGTCCGGGTGCGCATCAGCAGGGACGGAGGTGCCACGTGGTGCAGCTATGGCGAGTCCTGCTCGGTAACGATCGTGGCGCCGGACAACATGATGCCGCAGGAGGAGAGCGCTGCGTTCACCAAGAGCACATGGAATGAGACACCCGTTGTGAACCTGTGGCCCAATCCATCGAACGGACGTCAGGTGGAGCTCAATGTGTCCGGGTTTGAAGGCTCGGAGCATGCGTTGGTCACGGTCCACGACCTCTCTGGCAGAGTGGTCCACCAGCAGCAGCTCGCTCCTGCCGATGGTCCTGTTCAGACCACATTGCAGTTCACCAACACGCTTCCGGGTGGGCAGTATGTCCTGCGTGTGCAGGGCGATCAACTGCAGGTGACCGAGCGGATGATCGTGGCGAACTGATGCGTTCTACGGTGCTGCTCGCGGCCGGAGGGGATATCGTTCCCTTCCGGCCGCGTACATTTCGGGCATGTCAGTGATGGAACCGGAGCGCTGCCCATGGTGCTTGAAGGATGCCACCTACAAGCATTATCACGACACGGTGTGGGGTGTGCCGGA
>CAYZBO010000162.1:0-2865 GCA_964476665.1 uncultured Chryseobacterium sp.
CCCACCGTTCTCCTCCCGCCCTCCCTGATAACTTCGCCGCCCGATGGCCGCACCAACCCCTAAGCCGAAGCGCAGCCGCTGGCTCTATGCCTGGTGGGGCCTGGTGCTCGCACCCGTGCTGGGGCTCTTCCTCATGCTGGTGCTCGCGGCCTTCAGCGACCTGCCCGGCACCGAGGACCTGGAGAACCCCCGCAGCGACCTGGCCACGGCCATCCTGTTCAGTGACGGCAGCCAGATGGGCCAGTACTACCGGGAGAACCGTATCCCGGTGGACTATGAGCGCATCAGTCCGCATGTGGTGAACGCATTGATCGCCACGGAGGACGAGCGCTTCCGTGACCACAGCGGCATTGATGTGCGCGGCACGTTGCGCGCAGCGGTGTACCTGGGCAAGAAGGGCGGCGCCAGCACCCTCACCCAGCAGCTGGCCAAGATGCTCTTCACCGATCGCTCGCCCAACTTCGTGAAGCGCACCTTCCAGAAGTTCCAGGAGTGGATCATCAGCGCCCGGCTGGAGCGGCAGTACACGAAGAACGAGATCATCGCCATGTACCTGAACCGCTTCGATTGGATCAATCAGGCGGTGGGCATCAACAGCGCGGCCCGCGTGTACTTCAACACCACCCCCGATTCCCTGCGCATCGAGGAGGCCGCCCTGCTGGTGGGCATGTGCAAGAACCCCGCGCTTTTCAACCCCCTGCGCAGACCGGACACCACGCTCACCCGCCGCATGGTGGTGCTGGACCAGATGCGCAAGAACGGCTTCCTCACCACTGCGGAATACGATTCGTTGAAGGCCCTGCCCATCGGCCTGCGTTTCCAACGGGTGGACCACACCGAAGGCCCTGCCCCCTATTTCCGCGAGGTGCTGCGTGCCAAATTGATCAAGCTCTTCGCGGAGAAGAACGAGGATGGCACCTTCCGCTACGCCAAGACGGACGGCACGCCCTATGACATCTACACCGATGGATTGAAGGTGTACACCACGCTGGACCGCCGCATGCAGCAGTACGCTGAATGGGGCCTCCAGGAACACCTGCGCAACGAGCTGCAGCCCGACTTCTTCAAGGACCTGGCGAAGAAGAAGAACCGGCCCTTCGACTTCCGTGTGAGCGAGGAGGAGATCGCCGGCATCCTGAACACCGCCATGAAGCGCAGCGTGCGCTACAAGGTGCTCACCGGCAAACAATGCGGCAATTGCGAACGGCCGGCGAAGTACATCGAGACCAAGCAGCACGAGGGCCGCAACCACTACCACTGCCGCCCGGACCTGGGTGGCTGCGACACCTATTGGCCCGTGGTGAAAGAGGACGAGATCCCGAAGATCTTCGACACGCCCACCAAGATGCGAGTGTTCACCTGGAAGGGCGAGCGCGATACGGTGATGAGCCCCATGGATTCGATCCGCTACTACAAGGGCTTCCTGCAAAGCGGTCTGCTGAGCATGGATCCGCATACGGGCTTCGTGAAGGCCTGGGTGGGCGGCATCGACTTCAAGCACTTTCAATACGACCACGTGGAACAGGCGCGGCGCCAGGTGGGCTCCACGTTCAAACCCTTCGTGTACGCCACCGCGCTGCGCGAAGGCATGGACCTGTGCCGCGAGGTGCCCAACCAGAAGGTGTGCTTCGATATGCCGCCCGGTCAGCCGGACTGGTGCCCCGAGAACAGCGATGCGGTCTACGGCGGCATGGTGACCCTGGAGTACGCCCTTGCCAATAGCATGAACACGGTGACGGCCTGGCTGATGAAGCAATACGGTCCGCAAGCGGTGACCGTGCTGGCGCGCCACATGGGGGTGAAGAGCCCGTTGGAAGCAGTGCCTTCGCTGTGTCTGGGCGTGGCCGATCTGACGTTGATGGAGATGACCGGCGCCTTCGCCTCCTTCGCCAACCAAGGTGTCTACATCGAGCCCATCCTGGTGACGCGCATCGAGGACAAGAACGGCAACACGGTGTTCGATGTGACGCCCAACACCTACGAGGCGTTGGACGAGATCACTGCGTACAAGATGCTGAAGATCCTGAAGGGCGTGACCGACGGTGCCTACAACCCCAGCACGGGCAAGGTGGTGGGCACGGGCCTGCGGCTGCGCACCAGCTGGGGCAACCGGGCGCGCTACGCCAACATCAAGTTCCCCACGGCGGGCAAGACCGGTACCACGCAGAACAACAGCGACGGCTGGTTCATCGGCATCACCCCCGACCTGGTGACCGGTGTGTGGACCGGTGCGGATGATCGCAGTGTGCGCTTCGCCAGCACCGACAAGGGCCAGGGCGCCAACATGGCACTGCCCATCTACGGCTACTACATGAATAAGGTGTACGCCGATAGCAGCATCACCATCAGCACCGGCGATTTCGAGGTGCCTGCCGGCTTCGATGCCAGCACGCTCAACTGCCGCACCCGGGGCGGGGAGGCGGGTACGCCCGAGGAGCCATTGTGGGAGTGAGGGGAGCATCCCATCACTGCCAGCCGTTCCACAGAACGGGACCCAAGTGGGAATTGGATTTACTTCGCATCCCAAGCAACGAGAATGATGAACAAGGTGGTGGCCAATGCGGAAGAAGCCCTGCACGGGATCGCTGACAACATGACCCTGATGGTGGGTGGCTTCGGCCTGTGCGGGATACCGGAGAACAGCATCAACGCACTGGTGAAGAGCGGCGTGAAGGGCCTCACCTGCATCAGCAACAATGCGGGGGTGGACGACTTCGGCCTGGGCCTGTTGCTGCAGACCAAGCAGATCCGCAAGATGATCAGCAGCTACGTGGGCGAGAACGCCGAGTTCGAGCGGCAGATGCTGAGCGGCGAACTGGAGGTGGAGCTGATCCCCCAGGGAACACTGGCCGAGCGCTGCCGCGC
>CAYZBO010000163.1:0-2574 GCA_964476665.1 uncultured Chryseobacterium sp.
ACTATCTGCCCCTGCTGGCCGGCCAACGGATCGCCGTGGTGACCAACGCCACCGGGCGTGTTGGCCCCAGCCACTTGGTGGATACCCTGTTGGCCTCGGGTGTGCAGGTGGTGAAGGTCTTCGCGCCGGAGCATGGCTTCCGCGGCGACGCCGATGCTGGCGAACACGTGAAGGATCAGCGCGACGCACGCACCGGTCTGCCTCTGGTATCGCTCTATGGCGCCAACAAGAAGCCCAGCGCAGCGCAATTGGCCGATGTTGATCGGGTGCTGTTCGATATCCAGGACGTCGGTGTACGCTTCTACACGTACATCAGCACCCTGCACTACGTGATGGAAGCCTGCGCGGAGCTGGGCAAGCCGGTGGTGGTGCTTGATCGGCCCAACCCCAACGGCCATTATGTGGATGGACCGGTGCTGGAACCATCCTTCCGATCGTTCGTTGGCATGCATCCGGTGCCGCTGGTGCATGGCATGACCGTGGGTGAGTACGCGGGAATGATCAATGGCGAAGGGTGGTTGAAGAACGGTGTGCGCTGTGATCTGACCGTGGTGCTGTGCAGTGGATACGATCATACCATGCCGTACACGCTCCCTGTGCGTCCTTCGCCCAATCTTCCGAACGATGCGGCCATTGCGCTCTATCCGTCGCTGGGGCTCTTCGAAGGCACGGTGGTGAGCGTGGGCCGTGGCACCGATCGGCCCTTCCAGTGCATCGGCTATCCCGGTGCGCACATCGGAGACTTCCGGTTCACGCCGCGTTCGCTGCCAGGTGCCAAGGAGCCGCCGCATCTCAACACGGAATGCCGGGGCTTCGATCTGGTGGAGCTCGGACAACGTGAAGCCTATGCCGCGCGCCGCATCCAACTGCACTGGCTCATCGCCCTCTACCAGGATGCAACGGATAAGGAAGGATTCTTCCTCGCCAACAAGTTCTTCGACAAGCTGGCCGGTACCGATGCGCTGCGCAAGGCAGTGATCGCCGGCCGCAGCGAAGAGGAGATCCGTGCGGAGTGGCTTCCCGGCCTGCGTGCATTCCAGCAGGTGCGCGCGAAGTACCTGCGCTACGACGATCATCTTCGCTGACCGATCATCCATCGAACGCAGAACGCCCCGGACCTTGCGGCCCGGGGCGTTCCCTTTAATGCTGCGTTCCTCCTTACGGCTGGATCACCAGTCGCTCGGTGTACGTGCTGGTTCCAGCGGTGATGTTCACCAGGTACATGCCTGCTGCGAGCTCGCCGCCCAGGTCGATGGTGGTGTTCAAGCTGTTGCCGGCCACGGCCAGGGTACGGGCGCTCATGCGCTTGCCGGTTAGGTCGTAGATGTCCACGCTCACCATGTTCACACCCTGCTCCACGCTGCTCAGGCTGAAGGTCAGCACATCACCGCGGTTGGGGTTGGGGAACATGCGCAGTTCAGCAGGAGCTTCGCCGATGGCCAGGCTCATGTTGTTGTTCATGTTGCTGTTGTTGATGGTCAGCTGGCACACCTTGCCCCAGGGGTCGCTGGTGCTGCACCAGGTGGCGCCGCCATCCTTGCTCACGCGCACGTCCACATCGTAGGTCTTGCCGACCTCCAGGGGCAGGGTGGGCCAGTTGAGCTGCAGGAAGTAGGTGGTGGTCTGACGCACCACTTCAAATCCTTCAGCAGGCAGGCGGAAGCGGAACTGGTAGCGGTTGGCGCCGCTCACCGGACGTGCATGGACGAAGTTGCCACTGCCCCAAGGCCTGATGGCGCCGCAGCTGAGGTCCGGATCGTTGGGGATGTCCATCAGCTTGGTGCGCGGACAAGCGGCCAGCACCGGGTCAATGGCCAGGCGGCACGCGGGTCCGAAGGGTGCGTTCACACCGTTCACGCGGCTGCGGACACGGATGTTCATCAGCCTGTTGGCGGGAACATGGTTCGCGGCGCTCCAGTTGTTGAGCTTCATGTGGCAGGCGCGGGTGGCACTGGCCGGGCCGTAGCCATCGCTTTGGTTGTGGCTGCGGAACCTGCGGAAGCTGTAACCTCCGTTGGGGTCGAAGATCCAGAACTCGTAACCGCTGTTGTTGTCCTGCAGGCTGTTCGGCGCACCGGGGATCCACTCGGCGCTCACGGCAGGTTCCGGGGAGGCTACCACGAACTGCCCGCTCATCCAGTCCAGCTTGTCGCAACTGGTGTAGATCGGCTTGCTCAGCCCCATTGGCAGGCAGAAGCTCTGGCCTCCGCTCATGACGCTCATGCTTCCACTGTTGAAGTTGTTGCGGTTGTCGATGATGCGTTCGTTGGTGCCCTGGGTGCGCAGGATGTAACCGCCATTGGTCATACCGTCACCACCGGCATCCAGAACGCGCAGCACATAGCAACCATCGGGTAGGCAGGTCTGGTCGTTCAAGGTGGCGTTCGGAGGATACCAGCCACCACCGCTCTGTACGAGCAGATCGGTGCCTTCGCTGCGCAGCTCCCACGTCGTCTCAAAGCTGTTCATGTCCGTGGTGAACTCCAGCGTGAGGTCCGTGGTGCAGGCCTGGCCCACGCAGGCACAGTTGCCGTCGATCTGCCCGAGCACGTACGCTGCGCCCGCGTCACAGGC
>CAYZBO010000164.1:0-2540 GCA_964476665.1 uncultured Chryseobacterium sp.
ACCCCGGCGGCCAGGTGAACGATGATCTCGGCGTTCTCGGCCGTGTTATCCTCGATGTGCCGCACCTTGATCTTGCCCTTGTCGTTGGCCTTGATGATGCTCTCGATGAGCGAGGTGGTGGTGGTACCGAAGGGGATCTCGTGGATCACCAGGGTCTTGGCATCCTCCTTGCGGATGCGGGCCCTGCAACGAATGCGCCCCCCTCGTTCACCTTCATTGTAATTGCTCACGTCCACCAAGCCACCCGTGGGGAAATCGGGCACCAGCTCGAAGGAGCGCTTGCGCAGCACCGCGATGCTCGCATCGATGAGTTCGTTGAAGTTGTGCGGCAGCACCTTGCAACTGAGGCCCACTGCGATACCCTCACCACCTTGGGCCAGCAGCAACGGGAACTTCACCGGCAGTGCCACGGGTTCCTTGTTGCGCCCGTCGTAGCTCAGCTGCCATTCGGTGGTCTTCGGGTTGAAGACGACATCATGCGCGAACTTGCTGAGGCGGGCCTCGATGTAACGCGGAGCGGCCGCGCTGTCGCCGGTCAAGGTGTTGCCCCAGTTCCCCTGGCAATCGATCAACAGGTCCTTCTGTCCGATCTGCACCAAGGCGTCGCCAATGCTGGCATCACCATGCGGGTGGTACTGCATTGTATGTCCGATGATGTTCGCCACCTTGTTGTAGCGGCCATCGTCCAGCTCCTTCATGGCGTGCAGGATGCGTCGCTGCACCGGCTTCAGGCCATCGTACAACGCAGGCACCGCCCGCTCCAGGATCACGTAGCTGGCGTAGTCAAGGAACCAGTTGCGGTACATGCCGCTCACAGAGAAGGCACCGGCCGTGCCAGCACCCGGCACGCCCTTTCCGGTGGCCTGTTCACTGGTCTCTTCGGACCGCTCCTCTGGTCGTTCGTTAAGGTCTTCGTTCTGCTCGCTCATCACAAGGTCACACAGATGGTCTCGGGCCGTGCCACGGAGAAGTTGTTCGCCAATCGCAATTCAATGCACACCGGCACGCCTGGGCTCGGCTCTGACCGGGAATAGGTGAACCGGTGCTCTCCAGGGCCCGGCTGGTCGAGGAAAAGGCTGACACCCGCAGCTTCATCGACCACCCGCACGGAATATGGACGACCCTGCTGTGCCGACAGGAAAAGCTCATTCCGTACGCGGAACCGGATCACTTGCCGGCTGATGGTCCCCACACCGGGAATGGACTCCACGACCAGCTCGGTCCCTTCAGGCACGAACACGTCGGCACCCGCGTAGTCGGCGTCGAACGGATTGGTGTTCAACGCGGCGATCTGCACGTCGTCCTTCCTGCAACCCGTGAGCCCCAGGAGCAGTGCGATGAGCCAGCCTGCGATCGGAAGCGGCCTCATCGGTGCAGGGGCATTGAAAGTGAGGCGCCCCACACGGTCCCGTGGGGCGACGGGCTCCAGACCAGCCCTTCGAAGCGCAGGCGCTCCTTGTCCTCGAAAGGCTCGGGCACCCGGTCGCGCGAACGCAGCCGGAAGTAGATCGTTGCCGCAGTGGCCAAGGCGAACACGCCTCCGGAGACCACCAGGCCGGTACGTGCCCGATCCAGCGCATCCTTCGCATCGGGGATCGCATCAGCTTTGATGTCAGCGATCCGCCCGGGGTCCAACGAAGCTGCATACTCGGACTCCAGCGCGCTCAGGTCATCGTAGGCTTGTTCCTGTTCCACGTAGCTGGCAATGGCCCAGCCAGCACCAGCCAGCATGGCGATGGGCGGTGCGTACCGCGCCCATGCCCGCTCCACACGTCCACGCTCGTTCCGCTTGCGCCACGTGAGGTACTCCTCGGAATAGCGCAGGGCGATGGAAACTTCCAGGGACCGTCCCCCAAGCACCGTGATCGTGGTATCGAGCATCCGCCGTTCCGGGGCCCAGAACACGAACCGGTGGGGGCCCTCCATCAGGTCCAGCTGGCGGTCGGTCATGCGGTACTTCCCATCCAGCACGTAACTGGTGTTCCCAGCTGGTGACAGGTCGAGCAACAGGCGACCAGTGGTCTGGGCGTACAGATCGGGGATGGCGAGCCACCCCAACAGGCCGGCAACGGTCATCCACAAGCGCGCCGCGTTCAAGCTCATAGCTCCTCCACTTCGTTGGCCTCCAGTTTCTCTGCGATGTTCTTCACCAGGCTCACACGCGCCTGCTCCGCAGCAGCTTCTTCAACAAGGTCCTTCTCCACCTTCAGGTTGCCGATGATGAATTCCTGCCGCTCCGGGGTGTTCTTGCCCATGTAAAAGCCCAGCAGGTGCTGCACCACGGCATCCTTGGTGATCATCACCGGCTCCAGGCGCATGTCCGGACCAATGAAGTGCTTGAACTCGTCCGGACTGATCTCGCCCAAGCCTTTGAAGCGGGTGATCTCAGCGCTCTTGCCCAGTTTGATGATGGCGCGTTGGCGCTCTTCATCGCTATAGCAATAGATGGTCTCCTTCTTGTTCCGCACCCGGAACAGGGGCGTCTGCAGGATGTAGAGGTGATCGTTCTTCACCACATCGGGGAAGAACTGCAGGAAGAA
>CAYZBO010000165.1:0-2269 GCA_964476665.1 uncultured Chryseobacterium sp.
TGTAGTCGGCCTTCAGGGTCTTCAGCAGGCGGGGCAGGTCGCGGGTGCCGAACCAAGCGTCCACCTGAGGGATGCCGTCCTTCAGCTCGGGGGCATAGCGCTGGCTGAGACAACCCGTCACGTAGACCTTCTCCACCAGTCCCTGGTCCTTGGCGTTGGCCCAGGAGAGGATGGTGTCGATGCTTTCCTGCTTGGCGTTCTCGATGAAGCCGCAGGTATTGATCACCACCACGTTATGGCCATCGTGCTCCGCTTCGTGCTCCACGGCGATGCCATTGGCTTTCAACTGGGCCATCATCACCTCGCTGTCGAAGGTGTTCTTCGAGCAGCCCAGGGTGACGACGTTGACCTTGGTGGGCTTGCGGGTGCGGGCTTTCATGCGGTGACCAGGGCGGCAAAGGTACCGCTCCACAGCGTGCCAGCGCTTGGGGTAACCCTGCGGCCCAGCGACCGTATGAACCCGAACACGCCATGGGTGCCCTCTCCCCCCACAGCGATCGGTACATCGCACTCCTGCGCCTGCGCAGCGAGCGACGCGTCATCCTCCTGATGGGGGTCACGATGTCGTTCTTCGCCCTGCTTTGGGCCGTGTGGGGCCTTTCGCATAGCACGCCCAAGGTCGCGGTGATCCCCGCCGTCTATGTGCTGTGCGCCGCCCTTTCCCTCGGCGGTTTGTGGCATCCCCGGTCCGAACGAACCGCCAGGCACACCCTGTTGCTGGCAGGCATCGTGCTTCCCTTCCTGTTCCAGTTGAACATGGGCGGAACCATGCGCAGCGGCCTGTTGATGCTCTGGTGCCTGCCCTCCCTGGTCGCAGCGGTGAACGTGAACAGGGGCTGGGTGCGGTACGGGTACCTGGTCCTCACGGGCGGCCTGCTCATCGGCTTCGCGCTCGTGGACCCGGTGCTATCCACACCACCCCAGCTGGCTGCACTGCCGCCCACCCTGCTGCTCGCCTTCAACCTGGGCACCACCATGCCGGTGAACTTCCTCCTGGCCGACCGGATGCTCGCCAGCCAACGCAGCCTGCGCCGCAAGGTGTTCACCATCCAGCGGGAGGCCGAACAACGGATGATGGCCGACCTGCAGACCAGGAACCTGGAGATCCAGCAGAGCCTGGACCACGCCGGCAGGGTGCAGCGCTCGCTCTGGCCCCAGCGCGAACGACTGCGCGACCTGTTCAGTGACATGCATGTGATCTATCATTCCAAGGAAGCCGTGGGTGGGGACATGGTCTGGCATGCACGCGTGGAGGACCGCAGCTATTTCATCGTGCTGGACTGCACCGGCCATGGGGTCCCCGGCGGATTGATGAGCGTCTTGATGCACGGACTGCTCAACGAGGTGGTCCACGGCAACAAGGGGCTGACGGCCACACAGGTGGTGCGCCGTACCCAGCAATTGCTGAACGACCGGCTGGACCGGGACCGGACAGGCACCACCGACGGTGCGGAAATGGCCGTCCTGTGCTTCGACCACAGCGCCCGCAAGCTCAGCTGCTGCAACCTCGGCTGTGGCATCGTGGTGCAGCACGGCGGCATCTCCACCCACCTGCGCAGCCATGCAGGCAGCAGTTCCCTGCTCAGCGAAAGCCGTCTCAACGAGCTCGATGAATTCGTGGTGACCGTCACCGAGGATACCCGCCTGTTCCTGTACACCGATGGCATCGCCGATCAGTTCTGCGCCCGCGATCAGCGGAAATTCTCGCGCAACCGGCTGGAACGGACCCTGATGGAGGCCGCCTTCCGAAGCCCCTCCGAGCAGATGGAACACTTCACCGCCGCCTTCGACGACTGGCGTGGCGACACCCCGCTGGTGGATGATGCCCTGCTGGTGGCCTTGGTACCACAGCCCTGCTGGCGAAGCATCTGCGAAGAGGACGAGGAACGCGCGGCATGACCGTTCGGCCCCGCCGCACCGACGGATCTACACCCTGAACAACGCCTCCACAAAGGCCTTCTTGTCGAATACCTGCAGGTGGTCGATGCCTTCGCCCACGCCCAGGTACTTGATGGGGATGTTGAACTGCTCGCTGATGCCGATGGCCACACCGCCCTTGGCCGTGCCGTCGATCTTGGTGAGGGCCAGCGCGGTCACATCGGTGGCCTTGGTGAACTGCCTGGCCTGTTCGATCGCGTTCTGTCCGGTGCTGGCATCGAGCACCAGCAGCACCTCATGGGGCGCGTCGGGCACCACCTTGCGCATCACGTTGCGCACCTTGGTCAGCTCGTTCATCAGCCCCACCTTGTTCTGCAGGCGGCCGGCGGTA
>CAYZBO010000166.1:0-2082 GCA_964476665.1 uncultured Chryseobacterium sp.
GATAGCCGATGCACTGGAAGGGACGATCCGTGCCGCGACCCACGCTCACCACGGTGCCCTCGAAAAGCCCCAGCGAAGGATAGAGCGCGATGGCCGCGGCGTTGGGCAGGTTGGGAGAAGGACGCACAGGGAGCGTGTACGGCATGCTGTGATCGTATCCGCTGCACAACACCACGGTCAGGTCACAGCGCACACCGTTCTTCAGCCATCCTTCGCCATTGATCATCCCAGCGAACTCACCCACGGTCATGCCATGCACCAACGGCACCGGATGCATGCCCACAAAGGAACGGAAGGCCGGTTCCAGCAAGGGTCCGTCCACGTAATGACCGTTGGGGTTGGGACGGTCCAGCACCACCACGGGCTTGCCCTGTTCGGCACAGGCCTCCATCACATAGTGCAGGGTGCTGATGTAGGTGTAGAAGCGCACCCCCACGTCCTGGATGTCGAAGAGCACCAGGTCTACATCGGCCAGTTGGGCTGCGCTGGGCTTCTTGTTGGCACCATAGAGCGAAACGAGCGGCAGGCCGGTGCGTGCATCGCGTTGGTCCTTCACGTGTTCGCCGGCATCGGCATCACCGCGGAAGCCATGCTCCGGCGCGAAGACCTTCACCACCTGCACACCCGAAGCCAGCAGCGTGTCCACCAGGTGGCTGGGTCCCACGCGTCCGGTGGCGTTGGTCACCACGGCGATCCGTTGGCCGGCCAGCAGGGGCAGATAGTGGTCCATGCGCTCAGCGCCCATGCGCAGGGGCTCCTGCGCAGGGACGGTCATCGGCGTCCGTGCAGCATCCATCACCGGGGGCCGTGGCACCGACGTCTGCGCCTCACACCCCGCAGCAGCCGCGAGCAGCGCGCAGGCGCCCGCTATCTTCGCCCGGCCCAGCAAGGGCAGTGCCACTGTGAGCTTCGCCCATTTCATCGCACGACGCATCCTCTTCGACAAGGAGCGGAGCGACCGGCTGTCACGGCCCATCGTGGGCATTGCGGTGATCGGCATCGTGGTGGGCATGGCGGTGATGATCCTGACGTTGGGTGTCACGCAAGGCTTCCAGCGCGAGGTGCGGACGAAGGTAACCGGCGCGGGAGGCCATCTGCAGATCGGTGCGCTGATGCAGACCGACCCCAAGGAGACCCCGCGCGTACCGATCGACCAGGACTTCTACCCAGCGCTGGATACGGTCCCTGGCGTGAAGCACATCCAGATCCATGCCACCAAGCCGGGTATCATTGAAACGGACATGGACATCGAAGGCGTGGTGGTGAAGGGCGTTGGCCGCGACCACGACTGGAGCTTCCTGCGCAGGCACCTGAAGGCTGGCGCGCTTCCCGCCATCGGCGACACCACCCGTCCGATCGACATGCTCATCAGCAGTTGGATGGGGCGCCGCCTGCACATCGGCACCGGCGATACCATCACGGTCTATCTGGTCAAGGACCGGGACGAAGTGCGCCCCCGTCGCTTCCGGGTGAGCGGCCTCTACGAAACCGGGTTGGAACAGTTGGACCACCAGGTGGTGTTCACCGACATCGAGCACCTGCAACGCTTCTCGCAGTGGGGCCTGAAGGCGGAACTGCTGGTGAGCGACACGACGCCAGGCGCGCTGTATGTGGAGGCGCTCGGCTTCGGTGGCGATCGGCAACACCACTTCACCTGGCCCGGATCGCCGTGGCGGGGCAAGGGGCCGCACCTGTTGCAGGTGAACAGCGATACCACGGTGCGCGTGGTCCTCAGCGACGGTTCCGAGACCCTGGCGGACACGGCTTGGCTGCGCGTGAAGCCGAACGGCTCGGAACTGTTGGTGGAACGCGGTGGGACCGGTGGCACCCACACACGCTACTGCGGCGGCTTCGAGGTGATCCTGGATGACTTCGACGACCTGCTGCGCGTGGACGATGTCCTCTACCGCGACCACCTGCCGATGAACCTGCGCAGCGTCACGGTGCGGGATCGGTTCCCGGAGATCTTCGCCTGGCTGGAACTGTTGGACAAGAACGTGGTGGTCATCATCCTCCTGATGGTCATCGTGGCCATCATCAACATGACCTCGGCCCTGCTCATCATCATCCTGGAGCGCACCA
>CAYZBO010000167.1:0-2052 GCA_964476665.1 uncultured Chryseobacterium sp.
TACATGGCCGTGCCGCGCATGCTGGCGCTGGCGGAAGTGCTGTGGACGCCGAAGGAGAAGCGCAACGAAGCCCACTTCATCCAGCGACTGGAGAACGAGTTCCCGAAGCTGGAGGCGATGCAGGTGAATGCGAGCAGGAGCTTGTATCAAGTGAGCATCCGCCCCAAGCAGGGGCCCAAGCCTGGCGAGATCGCCGTTGAAATGAACCTCGCATCCGGAGGAAGCTTCAGCATGATGGAGATGGCACCACCGTACGATGAGAGCATGGCCGGTCTTGCAGTCTATTCGGCCCCGGTGATCATCAACAGCGATCGCGAACTACACGGCTGGATCCACCGCGAAGGACTCACCGGTCCCATCTCGAAGCGTCGCTTCCTGTTCAACCTCGCCACCGCCCGCCCGATTACCCTCAGCGTGCAAGCCAACGAACGCTACAACGAGGGCGGCGCCTTCACCTTGGTCGATGGTATTACCGCGCAGGAGAAGCGCGTAAGCACCGAGTGGCTCGGCTGGAAGGAGGGCGTCACCATCACGGTGGACCTGGGCAGCGTGCAGGACATCAGTCGGATAAGCATCGGCGCGCTGCATGAGACCTACAGCTGGATCCATGCGCCGAAAGTGGTCGAGTTCCTGGTGAGCACCGATGGGAAGAACTATACATCAGCAGGGATGGCCTTCCCGCAGATGCGCGAGACCCCCGTGATCCCGGCGGATCCGATCAAGCGTAAGACCACTGCGATGGCCAGGGTCCAAGGGCGCAACGTGTTCGCGTTGGACAAGCCGACCCAGGCTCGTTACGTGCGGTTGTTGGTGCAACACATCGGTGACATTCCCACTGGCGATCCCGGTGCGGGGAACCCGGCCTGGCTGTTCCTGGACGAGATCGAGGTGCGCTGAGGTATCATCTTTGCTCCACCATTGCGATGAAACACCTCCTGCTCGCCACATTACTGCTGATCGGCATGGCCGCCACCGCCCAGAATACCATCTACAGCCACGCGATCGGCAACTGGCGCAATGGCCCCACGGTGTACATCACCCCGGTGATCGAGACCACGGAGAAGGTGGGCAGCGCAGGCGTGCGGGCCCAAGTGAAGGAACAGTACAAGGACCTGCGCGACATCCCTGCACACGATCTTGATGTGCTGCTCTTCGGCACACAGGAGGAGGCCGAGCTGAGCCGCCGGACCTTGCAGGCGAAGTACGCCCTGCGCAAGCTGCCGGTTGTGATGCTACCCGCGGCACCGGCCAACACCCCGGCTCCCGCTCGACACTAAGATCCGGCAGGCCTCGACACAGGCTTCTACCTTGGGTCCCCCATGCGCGCCACACTGTTCCTCCTGCTGCTGCTGTTCTCCCAGGCCATCCTCGCGCAATTGAACGATGGCCGCAGCAGCTTCACCCGAGCTGACACCTTGCGTGGAAGCATCGGCCCCTATCGGTCGTGGTGGGATGTAAGCGCCTATGCGGTGACCGTGCGTCCGAACCTGGTGGAGCGCAGCATTCAAGGTAGCACTACCATCACCTTCGGGGCCTTTTCCGACGGGCAGCGCATGCAGATCGATCTGCAACAGCCCTTGGTGGTGGACAGCATCACCACCCTGATCGAGGCCCCGACCCCAATGCCGGATGGCCGGTTCGTGGGGGTGAGCTCCCTGAAGGTCCCCGTGGCCTTTGAGCGGGACGGCGATGTGATCTGGGTGGACCTGCCCAGAAGCATGGAGGCCTATCAGGGTGGTGTCCTTACGATCCACTACCACGGCAAGCCGAAAGCGGCGAAGAACCCGCCTTGGGATGGCGGCTGGATCTGGCGGAAGGACCCGCAGGGCAACCCGTGGGTGAGCGTGGCCTGTCAAGGCCTGGGCGCCAGTGTGTGGTATCCCTGCAAGGACCACCAGAGCGATGAGCCGGAGGAGGGTGCCACACTACGCATCATCGTGCCGGACAGCCTGCAGGGCATTGGCAACGGACGTCTGCGCGGCACCTGGCCCAATGGGGATGGCACCACCACCTGGGAATGGCAGGTGAGCAGTCCCATCAACACCTATAACC
>CAYZBO010000168.1:0-1980 GCA_964476665.1 uncultured Chryseobacterium sp.
CGGATGCCTACAACGTGAGCCTGAGCAGCCCCTGTGACGCAGTGACCGTGAGCGGTGCCGCGCCCAGTTGCACCCCTGCCTTTGCAGGCGATGTCATCGGCTTCGATGAAGTTGCGAATTGGACCGCAGGTTCCGCGGCCATCGGCTCCTATGCTGCGGACCATAGTTACGCAGAGAACAACTGGAGCTTCACCGGAGGCCCTGCATTGCGCAACGGTACGGCCGCTCAGGACGGCTTCCCCGGTGCACTGAACACCTACAGCTGGCGTCTCCGCGATGTGGCCAACATTGATTGGCGAGCCACCTACCAGGGTGCTGCTGCTGTGTCCGAATTCGGGCTCAAGGCCCGCCGCTGGGACGGCAGCCCCACCCCCAACTACAGCGTGAGCTACAGCACGGATGGAGGTGCCACCTGGTCCGCCTCGGTGTTCGACATCACCAACGCCTCGTTGAACAACGCATCCGATTGGGTGCTCTTCACCACCACCATCCCCTCGCCTGCTGCCGTGGCGCCTGGCCAGTTCATCGTGCGTGTCCTTGCCAACGCTTCTGGTGAGCGCATCTTGATCGATGATTTCCAATTCGATGTCGAAGCCGGGTCCTGCACCTTGGGCATCGGTACGGTGACCACCACCTGCGAAACAGAGACCAACGGCGTGGACACCTACACCCTCACCATTCCTTACACCGGTGTTCAAGCTGGTGTTACTGTAACGAACAACAGTGGTTCGGGTACGGTGGGTGGTGACGACCCCGCGACGGTAGCCGACGGCACCATCGTGATCAGCGGTATCAGCGAGAACGACGCCTACAACGTGAGCTTCTCTGCGCCCTGCGCCGCCATCGTGGTGAACGGCAGCGCTCCCGATTGTGTGGCGCCCCCCGCTCCCCCCACGCTGGTGATCAACGAGATCGACTACGACCAGAGCAGCACGGATCCCGCCGAGTTCATCGAGTTGAAGAACATCGGCTCCGAGCCGGTCGACCTGACCGGGTTGCGCATCGAATTGGTGAACGGCTCCAATGGTTCCATCTACAACACCATCAACCTCGATCCCGTGGTGCTCGCCGCCGGAGACTATTTCGTGATCGGACATGCGATCGTACCGAACGTGGACCAGGTGGCCTTCACCAGCAATGGAGCTATCCAGAACGGTGCACCGGATGGCCTCCGCCTGATGACCGCCACCGATGTGGTGATCGACCAGATGAGCTACGAAGGCACCATGTCCACCACCGAGGGAACTTCCGCAGGTGCTGACACCAACGACGACGTGCTTGGCCTCTCGCGCGTGCCCGATGGACAGGACACCAATGACAACGGCGTTGACTTCGTGCTTGCCTGCATCTCACCAGGTGCAGCGAACAGCGTGAGTGATGCGGACAATGACGGTACGCTCGACTGCCTTGATGTGTGCGCCAATGGTCCTGAGCCCGGTACGCCTTGCGACGATGGCAACGCCGCCACCGGCAACGATGTGATCCAGGCCAACTGCTCCTGCGCAGGCGAAGCCACCGATTGTATGGGTGTGGTGGGTGGCACCGCGTTGCCCGGCACTCCCTGCGACGATGAAGACCCGGACACCGTGAACGATGTGTACCTGAACGATTGCACCTGCCAGGGCACTCCGCTGTGCAGCACCGACCTGGTCATCGAGTTCCAGACGGACGGCGCTCCACAGGAGACCACGTGGGAAGTACGTGCTGCGAACGGGCTTGACCTTGTCCAGAGCGGTGGTCCGCTGGTGGCCCCCAACGGCATCCAGACCGAATTCACCTGCCTGCCTGATGGTTGCTTCACCTTCTTCGTGTTCGACGCGGCAGGTGATGGCATGTCCACCGGCGGTTACATCCTGCGCACCCTGAACGATGGTTCGCGCATCATCGACAACCGCAACAACTTCAGCAGCGGTAGCGTGAGCGCGATCAGCGGTGGCCAGGGCTTCTGCCTGCCCATGAGCAACGACAAGCTGGTGTTCA
>CAYZBO010000169.1:0-1901 GCA_964476665.1 uncultured Chryseobacterium sp.
GTTCGGAGCGCTGTAAACACCCTCACGGAGATCCCCCAGCCGCTGAAGCTGCGTGCGGAGATCCGCGAGCACAAGGGCGAAGCGCTCCTCACGTGGGCCAAAGCGCCCGGTGCCAGCCTCTATGTGATCCAGCACAACGGCGTATCGCCGGATGATGCTGGCGCATGGAAGGAGGTGGGTGAGACCACCCGCATCCGTCACATCGTGCGCGGCCTGGCCAGCGCGAAGGAACATTGGTTCCGCGTGCGCGCCACCGGCTCCAAGGGCAGCAGCCCGTGGAGCGATGTGGCCCTCACCCTGGTGCGCTGATCGGCGCACAGTTCCCTGCCTGGGCAGGAGGACGACCAGTAGAACGGAGCAACCCCGCGCGAGCGGGGTTGTTCTGTTCTTGGGGGGGGGGGGGCAGTGCTGGCAACGCGGCTTTCAGAGCATGGCATTGCTTTGAAAGCGCTTCAGGATCTTCCAGTTCAGCGCGGCCCGCAGCAGACCCTGCCGGTTGTTCACCCCCAGCTTGTTGAAGATACGGGCGCGATGGGTATGGACCGTGTTCTCGCTGATGCCCATCCGTTCGGCTACCGTGTTGTAGGGTGGATCGTCATGTGCGCAGATCTCCTCGATGATCTCCAGCTCACGCTTGGTCAGGCATTTCAGCACACGGTCCCTCCCCGTAGGCCGGGCTTGTTGCCCGTTCGCGTGCCCGGTGATCAGGCTACGCATGAATTCGTTCATGTGGAACCCCATGGTGCTCACCTGGTCCAAGGCCAGCAAGAGCTCTGCGCGGTGCAGGGCTTTGGAGAGGACACCCCGCCCTTGCACGGCCTCTGGTTCAAGGATGCGCAGAACGGCTACGTGGTGGGTGCGGACAACACCATCCGCCGCACCCAGAACGGTGGTCTGCACTGGCAGGCCATCCCCATCACCCACGAGCCACGCTCCACGTTCCGGGCGGTAGGAGGCAACGCCACCCGCCCGGCCCTGGCCGTAGGTGACGACAAAGCCGTGGTGTCCTTGGAGAGCACAGGCCCGGTTGACATCAGCTTGACCGGTGGTGCCACCACCACCGATCTCCGCGCCATTGCGGTGAGTGCCTCCGGCGCGCTGGTCATTGGTGCAGAAGAGGGCGGTGCAGGGCGCGTATACCGACGCACCGCGAACGGAGGTACCTGGTCCACATCGGCCGTGAGCGATCCCTTGTATTCTGCATGGGCCTTCGCACCCTATATGGCCGATGAGGCGGGGGATGCCGAGGTAAGCAAGGAGGATTTCCTACTGGCGGGCGCCAACGGCCGATGCAGACCGGAACGCTTCATTCCTTCCACGAACGGCTTCACGACCGTGGGAGTGTGGGCCGGTGGGATCGCCAATGGAACTACCGCTACCATCCAAGGTATGGCTTGGCACGACCGAACGGACGGCTATTTCGTGCTCAGCAATGGTTCGCAAAGTCATATTCGCCGCGCTGAATGGGGGGTCACGCACAGCAATGCCATTGATGTACCCAGCAACTCGGCTCCAGGGAACAGGAATTTGATCTGGCTGGTGGACGAGTCGGCTGTTGCCCCCGATGCCGACGAGACCGTCATCGGTGCTTGTGTGGCCATCAGCGACCGTAATACGGCCTTCATGGGCGGTGCATTGACCACTGGTAACGGCGGCTTTGCGCGCAAGATCAACGACGAAGGCGCCCTCTTCAGCCAACGCTTCTGGTACGATGCCCTGGGGCGCCTGGTGCTGAGCCAGAACAGCAAGCAGTTCGCACAGGACCCCAAACGCTTCAGCTATAGCTTGTACGATGCGTTGGGCCGCGTGGTCGAAGCCGGTGAGCTGGAGGATGGGATAGTTACGCCCGATCGGTTCGTGGACCTGCCCGCCACGGAGGTGAACGGCATCTATCTGCCCAA
>CAYZBO010000170.1:0-1854 GCA_964476665.1 uncultured Chryseobacterium sp.
GGGCACTTCCTGCATGAGGATCCGGGTGCCCTTGCGCAGGGTGCCCACGGCATTGTAGAGAATGAACAGGCTGATGCCGATGCTCATCAGCGGATCGATGATGGCCCAGCCGGTGAAGTGGATGAGGATGGCACCGAGCAGTACGGCCGCCCATCCGAGGACATCCTCCAGCAGATGCAGGTAGGCGCCGCGTTCGTTCAGCGTATGTCCGTCATGGAGCTTCCAGGCGGCGAGCCCGTTCATCAGCAGGCCGAACAGGGCGATGCCGATCATGCCCGCGGTATGCGGCAACGCTGGTGCGAACAGCTTGGGCAGGGTGAGCACGAGCATGCCGATGGCACCGGCCACAAGTACCAAGCTGGTGAGCCAGCCACCCAGCATGCTGTAACGGCCATATCCATAGCTGTACTGGGCGTCGCGGCCTTTCATCGCCACGCGTTGCAGGTACCACGCGGTCCCCAGCACGAGGCAATCACCGGCATCATGCAGCGCATCGGTGAGCACGGCGATGCTGCCGGTCCACCACCCCCCAACCATTTCCACCAGTGTGAAGGCGAGGTTGAGGAAGAAGGCCACACGCAGCGAACGCGCTCCGGCGGCGTGCACATGGCCGTGCGCGTGCTCGGGGTGGTGGTGATGACCGTGGTGGTGCGCGTGGTGGTGGGCCATGGTCAATGGTCAGCGGGCGACGCGAAGGTATCCGGAGGGATCAGGCCACCACCACCCGGCCGGTCTTGCGGGCCAGCTTCTTCTTGGCTTCGCTCAAGCGCATGATCTCCTTCAACACCATGAGCATGGCTTCGTCGGTACTTTCCTTGAGCTCCTCCTGCCGTTCCTTGATCATGCGGTCCACCCGACGTTCCTTGAGGATGTCCACAGCTTCCTCCAGCGCGTCGTACAGCGCTTCGCTCTCGCGCTTCACGTGGATCTTGTGGCGCTCTTTCCAGTTGGGGCTCAGTACGTACTTCTCGGTGAGCAGATCGATCGCGGCGGTGCGCCACGCATCGTTCTCGTGCGCCACGTAGCGGGTGGTGTCCACCTGCTGGCCCAGGTTGCTGCTATGGCGGTAGTCGAGGTAGATCTCGCGGAACAGCGGTTCGTCGAAGAGGATGTCGTCCAGGGCCAGCAACTCGAACATGAGCTCCGCCACACTGGTCTCCTCCTCAGTGGTGGTACCGTCCTCCTCCTGGAAGGGCACGTTGATGCGTTCGTGCCCATAACTGAGCAGCATGCGCAACAGATCGCGTTCCTGGGGTGTGGTACCGAGGTCCTCAAGGGTGGGTTGCACCGGTGCCACATCCGGCGCGAGCACTTCCTCCGGCACAGGTTGGTCGCCACCCAATTGCTTGCGGTACTGCCTGCGCAGCACCTTGTTCATCTCACTGATCAACGCCTGTTCGTTGATCTGCAGGAGTCGGCTGCACTGCTGCACATAGAGCGAGCGCAACACCAGGTCGGGCACCAGGGCCACGCTCTCCACGATGTCGTGGATGGCCGCCGCTTTCTTCACCGGATCGTCGCCCACGTCCTGCATCAGCAGCCCGGCCTTGAACACAAGGAAATCCTGAGCATTGCTGGTGAGGTAGGCGAGCACTTCGCTGCTGCTGTGCGTCTTCGAGAAGCTGTCCGGGTCTTCCCCCGCCGGGAAGGTGACCACCTTCACATTGAGGCCTTCCTTCAAAATGAGGTCGATGCCGCGCAGGCTGGCCTTCATGCCCGCCGCATCGCCATCGTAAAGGATGCTGACCGTGGGTGCGTAGCGCTTGATCAGGCGCACCTGGTCTTCGGTAAGACTGGTACCGCTGCTGGCCACCACGTTGTGGATGCCCGCCTGGTGCAGCGAGATCACATCGG
>CAYZBO010000171.1:0-1662 GCA_964476665.1 uncultured Chryseobacterium sp.
TCCACATCCACCTTGATCACACGGGCCCGGCCCTCCACTTGGGCGGCCACCTCCTTGAGGATGGGCGCCTGGTAGCGACAGGGACCACACCAGTCGGCGTAGAAGTCGACCAGCACGGGCATGTCGCCGTTGATGAGCTCCTGGAAATTGTTCATGGCAAGTATGGGTCAGGCTTTCTGGGCCACGGCATGGTTCACCTGCCACCAGCCACCACCGTTGTACACTTCCTCCAAACCGTGCTGTTCGAGGAAATAGGTGGCCTGTCCACTGCGATTGCCGCTGGCGCAACACAGGATGAGGGGCCGCGACATCTGCCGGAACTCGTCCACGCGATGAGGTACCTCGTTGAGGGGGATGTTGATGGAACCCGCCACATGGCCACCTTGGAACTCGGCGGGCGTGCGGACGTCCACGATGGTGGCGTGCGGGTCGTTGATGAGGCGTTGCAGGTCCATGGGTCGTTCTTATTGGTACCGCAAAGGTCCGACGGTCCGCAGGGTGCGTACAGTGACCTGCCTCACCGAAGCGGATCGATGGAAAGCAGCTCGATGCGTTGACGACCGAGCTTGAGCATTCCTTCCCGCTCCATCCGCTTGAGCAGACGCGACACCACCTCGCGGCTGGAATTGAGCTGCTCGGCAAGTTCCTGGTGGGTGACCGTGAGCACACGGGTCCCGCCGTTGCGCGCCTTGCCCTTGAGCAGTTCCACGATGCGGCTGTCCAGGTTCTGGAACGCGACCCCATCAATGGTGCGGAGCAATTCCTCGAAGCGACGCTGGTAGGTGAGCATCACGAAGTTCTTCCAGCTGCGGTGCTCTTCGGTGAGGCGGTCCATGATGCGTGCCGGGATGGCGAGCAGCTCGCTGTTCTCCTCGGCGGTGACCCGGATGGTGCTGCGCGCCTCGTTCATGCAACAGGTGAGGCTCATGGCGCAGGTCTCGCCGGGACGCAGGTAATAGAGCAGCATTTCGTTGCCGTCGTCGTCCATGCGTTCCAGCTTCAATAAGCCTGAAAGCACCAAGGGCACCGTCCGGATGAAGCCACCGATCTCCATGAAGACCTCGCCAGCGTTCAGTTCCATGTAGTGGCCCTGGTCCACCAAGGCCTTGCGCGCTTCGGGCTCATAGATATCGGGGAACACCCTGCGGAGGCGGTCCTCCAGTTCGATCTTGGCCGGGTCGATGATCGTGTCCATGCCCGGGCAAGGTACGAAGGAGGCACGGGTAACCGACCGGCCATCTACCGCGTATCAGGCCTCATGCGCGGCATTTCCCTTCTGCTTCTGCTCGCCCTGCCGTTCATTGGCCGGGCACAGTTCGTGGACGATGTGGCCTATGTGCCACGCTCCGCCCCAGCGCGTACGGCGGATGACACCCGGCTGGGGATCACATCGGGCGCTGTGCCGGGCTCGCTCGACCTGCAGCTACCGCGCGGTACCGAGGCAGTTGTACTGCTCAATGGCCGGGGTGATGTGGAGCATATCCTGCCGCCTGACCAATGGGACCGTCTGCCGGTGGATCGCCTGCGACCGGGCACCTGGACGCTGCGTGCATCGGTGAACGGGCGCTTTCTGCTGCGGCGTTTCCTGGTCCTGGGCAACGGTCATAGCACCTGGCTGCCCGATGCGGTGCGGGCGGCGGGACCGAAGCGGCGGCGCTGATC
>CAYZBO010000172.1:0-1570 GCA_964476665.1 uncultured Chryseobacterium sp.
TACATCGACGATGACCAAGAACCCTTCGCCGAGTTCGAGCCACCCGTGAAATTCGTGCTGGACACCACCCGCCTGCCCGATGGCCCGCACACCCTGCGTGTGGTGGCACGCTCCACCAGCGGTGTGGAAGGCGTGCGCACGGTGCCCTTCGAGGTGCGCAATGGTCCGGACATCGCCGTGGTGGGCCTCGATGAGGGCGACGTGGTGGACGGTCGCATGCCCATCACCATCAACGCCTATGGCAGCGAGCGCGCCGACCGTTTCCTGGTGACCGGCTCCGAAACGCCCAAGGGCATTCCCTCCTGGGTCTGGGCGCTGTTGATCACCTTCATCGGCTTCTCGCTCTTCTACTTCATCCTCTACTGGCAGGGACCGTCCGTACCATGACCACCGCAGCACGCACCGACATCCAGCACCACGACCAGATCGTGCAGCTGGTGGACACCTTCTACGGCAAGGTCCGCAAGGATGAACTGCTGGGCGGCATCTTCAACGGCATCATCGGCGACCGCTGGCCCGAGCACCTGGAGAAGATGCACCGCTTCTGGGGCACCGTGCTGATCAACGAAGGTTCGTACACCGGCACACCGCTGAGGCCGCACTTGGACATGCCCATCGGTGCGACCCACTTCCAGCGCTGGCTTCAACTCTTCCATGCCACGGTGGATGAACTCTTCGAGGGCCCCGTGGCGCAACTGGCCCACCGCAACGCCGACCGCATGGCCGACATGTTCCAGGAACGGATCGCGCGCTACCGCGAACGGCCACAGGACTTTATCCAATGAGCTACCGGCTCGTCCACCCCGTTGCCTTCATCAGCATCTTCACCTGGGTGGGCTTCGTTTGCGCCATCAGTTTCATGGAGGCCTGGTTGAAGTTCAGGGCGCACGGTGTCACCCTGCCCATCGGCCTGGGCATCGGCCGTTTGGTGTTCCAGGCACTGAACCGGGTGGAATGGCTGCTGGCCATTGCCGTGATCATCGACCTGCTGTGGCACCGGCAGGCATGGCCACCGAGGTACCTGGTCATCCTCCCCATCCTTGTGCTCATCGCGCAGACCGCATGGCTGCTACCGGCCTTGGACGAACGCGCCATGCTCATCATCCACGGACAGGGAGCGCCCCCTTCGCCGCTGCACTTCATCTACGTGGGCTTCGAGGTGCTGAAGGTCGCCGCGCTGGTCATCCTCGGCATCCGCCTGCTGCACCCCTTCGCGCCATCCAGCTGACCGAAGTCATGTCATATACGGATATCTTTGTCCGTTATTTGCACCAAAGCATCCACACCATGTCCATCACCCTTTCCCCCGAACGCACCATCGGCTCCATCGTGGCCGACGATTACCGCAGCGCTGCCGTCTTCAACGCCCACGGCATCGACTTCTGCTGCAAAGGCGGGCGCTCCATCGCGGAGGTCTGCCAGGCCAAGGGCCTCGACCCTGCCTCCTTGGAAGCCGAGATCCGCCAGGCCACCGGGCGCGACAACGGCGCGAACGACGAAGTGAAGCACTGGCCGCTGGGCCGGCTCATCGAGCACATCGAACGCGTACACCACCGCTACGTGGAAAGCC